>NZ_CP040924.1:242500-560000 GCF_006351925.1 Clostridium thermarum
CTAAGGTAGCGAAATTCCTTGTCGGGTAAGTTCCGACCCGCACGAATGGCGTAATGATTTGGGCACTGTCTCAACTGCAAATCCGGCGAAATTGTAGTGCAAGTGAAGATGCTTGCTACCCGCGATTGGACGGAAAGACCCCGTAGAGCTTTACTGTAGCTTAGCATTGAGTTTCGGTATTATCTGTACAGGATAGGTGGGAGACTTGGAAGCAAGGGCGTCAGCCTTTGTGGAGTCGACCTTGGGATACCACCCTGATGATACTGAGATTCTAACCGGACACCATGAAGCTGGTGACGGGACATTGTTAGGTGGGCAGTTTGACTGGGGCGGTCGCCTCCTAAAAAGTAACGGAGGCGCTCAAAGGTTCCCTCAGAACGGTTGGAAATCGTTCGTAGAGTGTAAAGGCAGAAGGGAGCCTGACTGCGACACCCACAAGTGGAGCAGGGACGAAAGTCGGACTTAGTGATCCGGTGGTACCTCGTGGGAGGGCCATCGCTCAACGGATAAAAGCTACCTCGGGGATAACAGGCTGATCTCCCCCAAGAGTCCACATCGACGGGGAGGTTTGGCACCTCGATGTCGGCTCGTCGCATCCTGGGGCTGAAGTAGGTCCCAAGGGTTGGGCTGTTCGCCCATTAAAGCGGCACGCGAGCTGGGTTCAGAACGTCGTGAGACAGTTCGGTCCCTATCCGTCGCGGGCGTAGGAAATTTGAGAGGAGCTGTCCTTAGTACGAGAGGACCGGGATGGACTGACCTCTGGTGTACCAGTTGTTCTGCCAGGAGCACCGCTGGGTAGCTATGTCGGGACGGGATAAACGCTGAAAGCATCTAAGCGTGAAGCCCACCTCAAGATAAGATTTCCCATGACGTAAGTCAGTAAGACCCCTTGAAGAACACAAGGTTGATAGGCTAGAGGTGTAAGCACAGTAATGTGTGCAGCTGACTAGTACTAATAGGTCGAGGACTTGACCTAAAACACATTCTTATGTGCAATTTTCAGAGAACAAACTTCTCTGATATCTGGTGATGATAGCGTGAGGGTTACACCCGTTCCCATTCCGAACACGATGGTTAAGACTCACAGCGCCGATGGTACTGCTCGGGAGACTGAGTGGAAGAGTAGGACGTTGCCAGGTCAGGCATTCCGCGATAGCTCAATGGTGGAGCATTCGGCTGTTAACCGAAGGGTTGGAGGTTCGAGTCCTCTTCGCGGAGCCATTTTTATTTTTTTGGAAAGTTAATCAGGCGTGAGCCTGATTTTTTTATTGAATATAGCAAGAGAAAGCTGTCCCTCTATATTCTTTTCAAGTGAACAACCTCTGAGAAGAGCTCTTTATTAAAGCCTTCAGAAACTGACACTTCAACGTTTCCCACTTTTACAGTAATAGTTGGCGATAATGTAATAGAACTTGTCTGAACTGAAACCCAATTTTGCTTAGCTTCGTCATTGGACTTAGTTTTTTTAAGCTTTTTATTCCAGCAATGCAGGGCATTTATGTTTTTCTTGTTAAGTTTGCACCATGCCTTTGCTGATAGTCCGCTGGAGTGATAATCATTAATTAAACCTTGCCATTCTTTAGAGTTATCTATACTTTTCAATATTCAAACCTCCCTAGTAAATCATCCTGAAGGTATTATCTCATAAAAATTTTATATAAAAGCTGTAGCAAATATTGCAAAAAAAATTGAATCCTTAGTAAATTAGATTACGGAAAAATCTGTGTCTACTTAATATACTTAATTTAACATGAGAGATTTTTCATTTGTAATATTAAAAAGTTTAGGATGTTTCATATTAGAAAAAGACTTGTTGCTTTAATTCTAACACTGATAATATCAGCTGTATCACTTGGTTTTACCAATGCTGATGCACCAGGTACAGTTGTTAACCATGAAATATCCTGCTTGTTACAGCCCTTATATAAAAATTCTTTCACAAATATTCCTTATAATTGAATATTTGTTTTATTTAGGAGGAATTTTTAAGTATGTGTAGAATAAATATCATCGAGGCTATATGCATATATAACCAAATCGCTAATTATTATTTAGGAGGAGAGAAAAAATAAGAAGAAAAAGATTATCATTATTAAGTTTACTTCTAACCATTGTTTTGACGTTATCAACTACCATTAATGTATTTGCAAAAGATAATTTTAGTGATGAAAAAGAGTATGCTAAGAAATTCCTTAAACTAATGGGCCATGATGTAGAACTAGGCAAAGCGATACCATTATATAATATTGATGATGAGTTAGAGGCACTAAGTATTTCAATAAACGATGGGGGTTATGTCATAATTAATACTAATGATTTATCAGTACCAGAGTTTTCATTAAAGACCGAAAATCCATATTCAGTTTTAAATGATACTTCGAAACCCATATACAATGGACCACTTAAATATTATAAATATGAGGATGGTCAACTAGTAAGTCTTAATACAAATAAAAAGGTAGACAAAGATAAGCTTACCAAGAATTATAAGAAATCTGCTTCCGAAAAAGAAAAAAATATAAATCAATTAAATGACGCTTACAGTATTGAGAGCAATTATTCATCGACATCTTACGGCTCAAGGATAACAGGAACTCTAAGAACATGGGCTACATCTCATTATTGTGGTGTAGATGGTGCTGCTATACTGCTTATGTATTATGATGATTATTACAATGATAATACTGTAGCTACCAGCTATGAATCAGCATCGGCTTTAACAGGTTTACTTGCCGGTACATACATTCCGGATGCCGGCACTAGCGCAAGCCAAGTAGGAAGCGGATTAAGTCTATATTGCGGTGATAGATATTTGTGGTATCGGGCATCTCTTGGCAGAGCTATTTATATTCTCAAATAAAGTCATTAATTAATAGAAACCTGCCTGTAATAACAGGAACCGAACCCGGAAACCCAATAGATGATAATCATTGGTTAATCACTCATGGATATACAGAAAATTATGGGTATTATTATTTGATTGTGAATGATGGATTTGGTCATAATGATGTAACCGTTACTTCAACAGCAACATACTATGATGACATCATCTGGTTAGAGTAGTTTATAAAAAATATTGATACTATATAAATCTTGACGATTCAATATACGTATCACAATATCTTAAATAGTAAGCTTGGGGTGATGGCTATGCTAAGAGATTTTAAAATTGGAAAAGGTATATTTTATATTTTACTGATACTTTGTTGTGTACTTTATTCAGGTTGTTCAAAAGGCAATCCCAATAATATAGAGCAAAAAAAAGTATTGTCGGTAGAAATCGACAGTAATAAAGTTGATTTTATTGAGGCTACTAAAGCAGGTGACAGTGAAACGCTAAAGAATGAAGAAATTAATGATATTAAAAATATAGTAACCTCAATTAATTCATTGACATATGTCAATTTATGTGAAGAGACTATTCCAAATGGAGAATTATATTCCATTAAGTTAGTTTTTAAGGATGATACCAATCCACTGAGATTATCAATAGCTGATAGAAATAAGGAATCTCTATTCCTAAGTATTAATGAGAAAAAGTTTATTATAGATAAAAACAGTGAAATTGTTTCTGTTCTAAATGATCTATACCAAAAACTTTTTTATTAAGAATTATTGAATCACCTCCTTCAAATCTAAGTTTTACAAAATTAATTGTCTTTAGAATAATCAAATGGTCAAGTGTATCAAAGCATTTTGATAAGTCCATCCTAGTGCACAGTGTAGGGTGGTGTCGCAAAACTACTTTAAAAAGTAGTTTCCGGCTTCTAGTGTTGCATTAATACAATTAAATACTGTTGACAATTTTAAAGGGAGCTATTGGATTTTTATATATTCCAATAACTCCCTGATTTTTGGTTAGCTTGGACTCAAAAAGAAAAATTTGCCCTTAAGTAGTTGGATTTATCCTATGGCTTAAATAAGGAAAATTTTTAAATGAGAAGCTAACTTCAAGGCAACTAATACTACGGTAGAGTCAATTATTTTAGCAGGTGGAATGTCCTTAAGTAGCCTAGCGGCACCATGTCTTCTCTTAGCCTTATCAACTAAATAATAGAAAATCTCTTCAAATATTCTTTAATCACGGGTAGCATTTTTTCGTGAAAACTGTGAAACACTTGGTACATTTATTAAATTTCTCAATTTTCTATTTGTTGCTATTTCTTCATTTGCCTCTCTCAAACTATTGCACTGTTTAAAATTCAGATAAAGCATCGAATTTATATGAGATTTAGTATCAAAATGCTGACTGCGGCAGTCTCCCCCGTACCTTTCTATAGTGCTAGCTAAAAAATTCCCTCCTATTTCCGCTATCAGTTTATGAAAAACTAATTTATTATTATAATTGAACATTAAAAAAGCCTCCTTTGTGTTTAGTTTCTAGTCAAAACTATTAAAACACAAAGGGGCTTATTTTTTTATTTTTGTTAAGCTACAGAATCCAATATATTTATTCCGCCAACGCCCACCCCCTTGTATCCATGTTAAAACTATAGGTATATTGGTAATAAAATATTAATATTATTAAACTGGATCCGCTGAATAAATCATCAGATGCAGGTAATAATTATAATGTCTAAAGATTTTGAAAATTTTATTAATTCCAGAAGGAAAATTAAGCTAAAGATAGAATATATTATTATGGTTACCGCAGGGAAAGCTTACGGAAACTTAACTTATATATGAGCCGCAAAGTTTATCGTCAGCGCTTATCGGTGGTGTGTAAGTTAATAGTTGAAGTTGTTTCTCTATAAGTCAAAACTATATTAGGGGGTATCACTATGAAAGACTATCAAACCCAAAATCTTAGAAATGTTGGAATCATTGGACACAGCGGGTCCGGAAAGACAACGTTAACAGAAGCTTTGTTATATTATACAAAGACTATAGACCGTTTTGGTAAGGTTGAGGATGGGACTACTACAAGTGATTATGATATAGAGGAAAAGAAAAGACGTATTTCTATTTCTTCTTCTGTAGCTCCAATTGAATGGGAGAACACAAAAATAAACCTAGTAGACATTCCTGGATATTTTGATTTCGTAGGTGAATTAATTCAAGGCATGAGACCTGTAGACGTTGCATTGATAGTTCTATGCGGAGCTTCTGGTATTGAAGTAGGAACAGAAAAAGCCTGGGATTATGTTAACAAAATAAAGCTTCCCAGAACATTCTTCATTAACAAGCTAGACAGAGAGAATAGCAGTTTTGAGAAAGTTTTACAGGCATTGAAAGATAAGTTTGGCATCTCAGTAGTACCAATACAATACCCTATTGGCAGCGAAGCAGATTTCAAAGGTGTAATTAATGTAATATCCAGAAAAGCCAGAATATATAACCCTAAGACAAAGACTATGGAACCAGCAGACATACCAGCAGATTTAATAGATAAGGTTGACGAATGTAAGAGAATGATCATGGAGGCTGTTGCGGAAACAGATGAAGAACTATTAGAAAAGTACTTTGGTGAAGGTGAATTAAGTGATGAAGAAATATATGGCGGATTAATAGCAGGCTGTGCATCCGGTGATATAGCTCCTGTTATGTGCGGCAGCTCATTAGAGTGCATAGGCATGGAGACCTTGCTGGAAGACATAGTAGAGTGCTTCCCATCTCCTGAATATGCTATTCCGCAAAAGGCAATGGACCTGAAGAATAATAAAGAAGTGTATGTTAAAATAAACCCTGCAGAACCATTTTCAGCTTTTGTATTTAAAACCATTGCAGACCCCTTTGTTGGAAAATTATCCATATTTAGAGTTATAACCGGTAAGCTTAAAAGCGATAGTATAGTTTATAACTCAAATAAAGAGAAACAAGAAAAGATTGGAAGCCTATATTTCTTGAGAGGAAAGAATCAGATCCAAACCACAGAAATAGTGGCCGGTGACATTGGTGCTGTATCAAAACTGCAGTATACCAATACTGGAGAAACGCTGTGTGATCAAAACCTTAATATAGTATATGACAAGATTAATTTCCCAGAGCCGGTAATTTCATTGAGTGCAATGCCTAAGGCCAAGGGTGATGAAGATAAGATATCCTCAGGTCTGCAAAGATTGATGGATGAAGACCCAACTTTCACAGTAAGAAGAGACATAGAGAATGCAGAAACAATTATTTCAGGTGTAGGAGAAACACATTTGGACGTAATTGCCAGCAAGTTAAAGAACAAGTTTGGTGCAGAGGTTGTCCTTCAAGCACCTAAGGTTCCATACAGAGAAACCATTAGAAAGACCTCGGATGTACAGGGAAAACATAAGAAACAGTCCGGTGGTCATGGACAATATGGAGATGTTTGGATTAAATTCGAGCCCAGATATGATGGCGATGATCTTCTATTTGTTGATGAAGTAGTAGGTGGAGTTGTACCAAGACAGTATATACCTGCTGTAGAAAAGGGATTAAGGGAATGTATACAGCACGGGGTACTGGCAGGTTATCCTGTTATCAGATTAAAAGCTACATTACATGATGGATCTTCCCATCCCGTTGACTCTTCTGAAATGGCCTTTAAAGTTGCAGCTTCACTAGCATATAAAAAGGGCTTAGAAGCGGCAGATCCGGTTTTATTAGAGCCAATTATGCATGTTGAAGTTACTGTTCCGGATGAGTACATGGGTGACATTATAGGTGACATCAACAAGAAGAGAGGAAGAGTATTAGGCATGGACCCTGTAGAGGTCGGACAGAAAATTATGGCTGAAGTTCCTATGGCAGAAATGTTTAAATATGCAACCGATTTAAGATCAATGACACAAGCCCGAGGTACTTTCAGGATGACTTTTGAAAGATATGAAGAAGTACCTGTATCTGAAGCTGCTAAGATAATTGAAAATGCAAAGAAACAGCATGAAGCTGTATAAAAAGGTGGCCTTGGCCACCTTTTTTTCTGTATACATAATAACTAAAAATATGGACATATTATAATATATCCTACTCTTAAGGAGGGTGCTTATCCTATGTCGCAGTATAGGTTAGATGTTATGGGCAATATTGGATTAAGTGATTACAGCAATATCAGTGATTATATTGAATTGGTAGATTCAGACGACAAGTTTACAATCACTTTTGACAATGTAAGTACAGAAAATATAAATATCATATGTAGCATGCTCCAAGAGAAGAATTTTATTATTTATTCTAGAGAAGAGCACAGTGACGGAAAGATTTATTTGTCTGTCAGGAGAAAAGCCTAATCTGAGTAAATATGACAAGCAGCCAAAGACATGGTTCTTGGCTGTTTACTGTTTTATAGGTTATTGAATAAATTAGTATTAATAATTATTTAATTATGGTATAATAAAAAATTAGATAATAAGGCATTAAAAAAGAAAATAGGGAACATATTGGAGGGTTAACGCATGGATAAAAATATGTAGTAGGAGTAGATCTCGGGGGGACAAAGATTTGCGGCGCAGCATCAGACTTGGAGGGAACACTATTAAGTAAGATAACAGTTCCTACTAATGCCCATGAAGGTGAAGAGGCAGTAATGCAAAGAATTCTACATGTAATCGAAGAAGCGGTTAGAGCTTCTGAAAAAGATTATAGTGAAATCAGAGCAATAGGAATTGGTTCTCCAGGACCCTTAGATTCCAAAACAGGAGTAATATTAAATTCAGCAAACCTACCTTTTAAGAACTTCCAGATAGTTAAAGGTATAGTAGATAAGTTTGGAATTCCAACATATTTAGAAAATGATGCCAATGCTGCAGCTGTAGGTGAATACCTTTTTGGTGCCGGTAGAGGAACAGAGAATATGGTTTATATTACTGTAAGTACCGGTATTGGCGGTGGAGCAGTATTAAATGGCAAATTGTATAAGGGAGCAACTTCTAACGCTCTTGAAATAGGACATATAACTGTTCAGCCTGAAGGACCAAGATGTAACTGTGGTAACTATGGTTGTGCAGAAGCTTTTGCATCCGGAACAGCTATTGCCAGACAGGCAAATGATGCAATCAACAGAGGTTTGGAAACATCTCTAACAAAATACGAGAAGGTTACTTCCTATGAAGTTTTTGTTGAAGCAGAAAAAGGGGACCCAGTAGCATCCTTTGTACTTGGCAGAAGCCTTACTTATTTAGGAATTTGCGTGGCAAACGTAATCTGCTGCTTTGACCCTGAGGTTGTAGTAATCGGCGGCGGAGTTTCAAAGGGAGGAGAAATAGTATTTCAGAGAGTAAAAGAAGTAGTAAAGAACAGAGCCTTAAGACCAATGAACAACTGTAAAATAGTTCCCGCAGGACTTGGAACAGATGCAGGTGTTTTTGGTGCAGTAGCTGTGGCAATAACTGAAAGCAGATAATAAAAGGGACGTAATGATACCGGGGGGAGATACTATCACCACCCGGTGTATTATTAGGAGGGAATATGAAAGATAATCTTAACACTCAGAACTTAGAGGATATAGTAGGGGCATTACTGGTATCAAAGGCCCTTACCATATCCACAGCAGAGTCATGTACCGGTGGGCTCATATCGGCCACATTAGTAAACTATCCCGGAATTTCGGCGGTACTAAGTCATGGAGTAGTGACATATTCCAATGAGGCTAAGATTCAGCTTCTAGGAGTTAAGAAAGAAACCTTGGATAGGTTTGGGGCTGTCAGTGAAGAGACTGCAAAAGAGATGGTAGAAGGACTTATTAGGCTTACCGGAACAAAAGTTGGTATATCAGTAACAGGGATTGCAGGACCAGGTGGGGGTACAGAAGCAAAACCTGTGGGTCTTGTTTACGCAGGTTTATATGTTAATGGCAGAGTTATGGTGAAAAAGTTTAACTTCTCAGGGACCAGGCAGGAGATAAGAAACAAAACGGTACAAAGCGTTTTGGAGTGGCTGAGGAGAGAAATTTATAGGTAGCCAGTCTGAGATTATTGAAATAAATTTGAAAGGGAGAAGTAAATGAAGTCGATTTTCCGTGCTAACCTGTTTATGCTTTTATTAATAGTGTTTATGCTGGCTATTGAAATGTTTCTGGTAAGGGATCTGATTGGCCTATTGGGATACGTAAATTTGATGGCTGTACATGAATACATTGCCCTGTTAATACCGGCAGTAGCTTTTATATTAATAACAAAACAGTCTCCAAAAGAAGTTTTCAGATTAAATAAAATTAAGCCTATAGATGCGGCTATAGCTATAACAATAGCGTTTTTTGCACAGCCTGTGGCATCTTTCTTATCTCAGATAACGGCCTTGTTTTTTGATAATCCTGTAGCCCAGGCCTTTGAGATATTAAAAGACATATCATATCCTAAATTGCTCTTTATGATGGCAATTACACCTGCGATATGTGAGGAGCTGGTTACAAGAGGGATAGTACTTCATGGCTATAACAAGACAAGCATCTTAAGGGCTGCACTGATAAATGGCTTAGTATTTAGTATACTTCATCTTGATCCACAGCAATCCTTATATACCTTTGTTCTTGGGGTACTTTTCGCATATATGGTTAGAATAACCAATTCCATATGGGCCTCAGTGCTATGTCATTTTACTTTCAATGGAATTCAAGTAACTATGCTTGAGCTATCGCAAATGTTAAAGGATAAGGTTGGCACTGAAGTCATAGAAGCAGCCCAGGAGGCTCAGCAGGTTACAACAGCAGCACAAACAGCCATAATGCTGGCAGTTAGTTTTGTAATTGCCCTGGGTTCCGCTGCAGCAATAGTGGGACTTTTGATTTATATGAACAATAGAAATAAAAAAGCTGTGGCAGCTGCCTACAGCGAAGGTAACGCATATGATAATATTAATTATGAAATAGACAATGAAAGAGCTTATTTGTTTAACAATGTACAGCAACAGGAAAGAACTTTTATTGCCTATATTCCGCTAGTTATTTTAATCTTTCTTTATATTGCCATAATGATGATAACTTCATAAGCTTGGACAGATTAAATTTACTGTATTAATTATGGACAAATTCTGCTATTATATCCTTAAGGTGACTATACTTGGATATAATAGCTCTTTTATTTATAGTTGTCTCTATAAATAAAAGAAATTCAGCAACCGCTGAATTTCCACCACAATTATTCATTATTAATTACTCATTAAAAAAGTGCTTCCAACTTTTTCCTAAACTTCGTAAAGCTCTATGGGAAGTCCATCTGGATCGCTGAAAAAGGTGAACTTTTTCCCTGTTAACTCATCTATTCTAAGAGGTTCTGTCTTTATACCTTTTAGTTCTAGTTCCTCTATAGCTTCAGTTATATCATGAACCTGAAAGGCAATATGCCTCAGACCTGCTGCCTCTGGATAGCTTAAGCGCTTAGGTGGATTGGGAAAGGAAAATAGCTCTATTACATATTCGTTACCCAATGCTAGGTCTAGTTTATAGGAAATCCTCTCTTTCCTATAGGTTTCCTTTAAGGGCTTCAGGCCAAGAATATCAACATAAAAGTGCTTTGAACTTTTGTAATCGGAACAAATAATTGCTACGTGATGAACTTTGTTGAGTTTCATTAATATCACCTCTTCCACTATTATAGTATATAAGGGTGTAAAATTAAAAGTTAAGTTATTGAAAAACTTAAATAGTTATTTATTATTTCTAGTATGAATAATATAATATACCAGGATAAATTAGGAGGGCAGGGAAATGAGTTTAAATTCTAGCAATACAGCTCTTTTAGTAGTTGATGTACATAGAGGCTTGTTTAGCGGACCTAGTACGATACACAATGAGAGGGGGTTGTTAGATAATATTGTTGGCCTGATCGATGAGGCACATAAGGCAGGGGTTCAGATTTTTTACATACTGAATTTTAATCGAGCTTTGAGTGGCTTAGGGATGCCGGCTGTTAAATTACACCCTAGAATTACCTTAAGGGATGGAGATGTTTTATTATATAAGGAACAGATAAGTGCTTTTAAAAATACCGGGCTTCATGAAGAACTTAGGAAAAGGAATATATACAAAATAGTAGTCACAGGACTGATTACCCAGGGAGCTATAAAGACCACCTGCCTGGATGGAAAGCAACTGGGCTATGAAGTAGTATTGGTGGCAGACGGCCACAGTAATAACAATCAGAATGCAGAAGAAGTAATTAATCAGTGGAATGAGAATTTGAGAAATGAAAATATCATTGTGTTAAAGAGAAAAGAGGTACACTTTATATAGATTACCTGTCTCAAAGTTAATCTTTGCTTTCTATGTTAATCTATTATATAATATTATATATCTATGATGGAAGGGGGGGATGGGAGTGAAGGCTGTATATATAGTTATGTCCCAAACTGGAACTTGGCTTTCAAAGATGATAAAATTGTATACTAAATTAAGCTACAATCACATATCTTTAAGTTTAGATGAAAGTTTGAGTACAATGTATAGCTTCGGCAGAGTCAATCCTATTAATCCTTTTAGTGGTGGATTCGTACTTGAAAATATTAATGAAGGAGTATACAAGATATTCCCAGAATGTAGATGTATTATATATAAGCTTGAAATAACTGATGAACAATACAATAGATTACAGCAGCTGTTAAAAGACTTTGAGGTTAATAGACATAAATTGAGATATAACTTTTTAGGATTACTATATGTTGTTCTTAAGTTGGACAAGTATAGGAAGAACCACTACTTTTGCTCACAGTTTGTATCCGAAGTCATGCAGAAGAGTGGTATAGTTCAATTTGATAAACCATCGAATTTAGTAACAGTTAAGGATTTTATGAAGATCAGTTTTATGTATCCTGTTTTTGAAGGGTACACCAATCAAATATTTAAGTCAGTAATTGTTTAAAAACCGCAATCATATAATTTTATATTTTCATAAAGCATGGCAGAAATCTAGAGAATTTATAGACTTTCTGCCTTTAATATTTATATAGTATGGAGTGGTTGCTATGATAATAAGGCAGATGACCATAAATGATTATGATGAAGTAATGAGATTGTGGGAAGCTGCACCCTACATAGTGGTTAGTGACGCTGATTCGAGAGAAAACCTTGCCAGGTTTCTTGAGAAAAATGCATGTTTTAACATAGTGTGCCAAATAGAAAACAGGATAGTAGCTGCGGTACTTTGCGGTTGTGACGGGCGTAGAGGTTACATATATAGCGTAGCTGTGGAACATAAATACAGGATAAGGGGAATTGGCCTAGAGATGGTCAATGAGGTTTTGAAGAGATTGAGGGCTGAAGGTATTGACACATGTCACCTATTTGTATCTAAGGACAACCTTTGGGATCAAGATTTTTGGTCAAACACCGGTTGGGAGCAAAGAAAGGATATGTTGATATATACACAAAGGTTGGGAAAATAAGCTTGAAGGGATTTTTAGTATGAGATAGTGCCTAAGTGCAAACTTATATTAAAATTTAAATATTCGGAATATTGGAACTTTATTATTATGCGAATTACCACTATTATTAAAGTTTTTTCAGTGCTAGAATAGTTGATGGAGTTGACTAAAATTAAACAAGGAATCGCATAAAAGATGCGCAATATTGAAAGGAGTCTTAAAGTGTCTACATTCAAACCCAAATTCTTTACCTGCATGAAGAATTATAGTCTTTCTCAATTTTATAAGGATATTACTGCAGGGGTGATAGTTGCAATTATAGCCTTACCGCTGTCCATTGCCTTGGCTATAGCTTCCGGTGTATCTCCGGAGAAGGGGCTACATACAGCAATCATAGCAGGATTTTTTATTTCCTTCTTAGGGGGCAGCAGAGTTCAAATTGGTGGACCAACCGGAGCCTTTATGGTGATTGTTTCCGGAATTATCGCTGAGCATGGTCTGGAGGGATTGATCATATCCACTATATTAGCGGGTGTAATTCTAGTATTGATGGGTGTTTTCCGCCTGGGGAGCATAATAAAATTTATACCCTATCCCATAACCACAGGTTTCACCAGCGGTATAGCTCTAGTAATATTTTCAACTCAGATTAAGGATTTCTTTGGATTATCAATAGAAGAGGTTCCTTCAGAATTCATAGAAAAGTGGGAATCTTATATTTTAAATATAAACAAAATAAATTGGACAAGTGTTCTTTTAGGCGTTGCTGCTTTACTTATCATCATATATTGGCCAAAGGTAAACAGAAAGATACCGGGCTCTTTGGTGGCTCTTATTGTTACAACCTTGATTGCCTATTTCTTTAAGTTAGATGTTGATACCATAGGCAGTAAGTATGGTGAACTTTCATCGGCACTTCCTATGCCAAAGCTTCCTAATATCAGCATAGCTACTGTTAAGAAGTTGCTCCAGCCCGCTTTTACAATAGCACTGCTTGGGGGAATTGAATCATTACTTTCTGCAGTAGTAGCTGATGGTATGATAGGAGGAAAGCATAGGTCCAATACTGAATTGATTGCCCAAGGTGCAGCCAATATTGCTTCTGGATTATTTGGCGGTATACCGGCCACAGGAGCTATTGCAAGAACAGCAGCCAATGTGAAAAATGGAGGAAGAACTCCGGTGGCTGGAATGGTACATGCCTTAGTACTGCTTTTAATCATGGTTCTCTTTATGCCTTATGCTAAGCTTATTCCACTGACATCTCTGGCTGCCATACTAATGGTAGTAGCTTACAATATGAGTGAGTGGAGAGCCTTTAAGAGCTTACTAAGTGCTCCAAAGAGTGATATTTTTGTGCTGCTGGCTACTTTTGCTTTAACAGTACTCATAGATTTGGTTGTGGCCATTGAAATTGGAATGGTCCTGGCAGCCCTCTTATTTATGAAACGAATGGCTGATGTCACCCAGGTTCAGTATGTATCCATGGATCTGGATGATGTGGATTCCGACACACCGCTGAGAGATACAGTTTCAAAGGACGTGCTGGTATATGAGATAAATGGGCCCTTCTTCTTTGGGGCAGCTGACAAATTTGCAGAAGTCATAGAACAGGTTCAGGGTCCGGCCAAGGTCCTTATATTAAAAATGAATCTTGTACCGGCCATGGATGCTACCGCAATTCATGCCATGAATAAATTGAGAAAAACTTGTAAGGCATCTAAGACTAAGCTTATACTTACAGGGGTTAAGGCTCAACCCTATTCTGCACTGGAGAAAGCAGGCTTTATTGATAAGCTGGGAGAGGGAGCAGTCTTCGAGAGCTTAGAAGAAGCTTTGGAAAAAGCTAGTTAGGAATTAAGGATTAAAAATTAAGAATTAAGGAGGATTTTCTGTGGGTGGACCGCAGAAAATCTTTTTTTTATAAATAAAATTGCACATTTTTATTCAAAATAATATCATAAGTTTTTGGGGAGGTGTTTTATTTTTGAAAGTGGCTAAGGTAAGATTCTTAAGAGTAATCAGCTTGTTTACTACGATGATTTTGTCATCAGCATGTTCAAGTCAGCAGGTTACAGAGGTAAAGCAGACAAAAGAAGTACTTCAAAATATTGCAGTTGAAAGAGAAAAAACAATAATATTAAAAAATATACATACAATTCAAGGCATATATCCTTTAGACTGGTTCGATGAGGAGTATATACTGATTAAAAAGGAAAACATAAATAAGCCTGAAATTGATAAAGGAGATAGTACAAAGGGCTATCCCAATAATTTATATAAATACAATATAAAAACCGGAAAGGAAGAATTACTGGTAGCATCCACCCGGGACATAGGTTATGCAGTGCTGTCTCCCGATAGAAGATATGTGTACTATCAGGAAGATGCAGATGTTACTGCCACGGGATATATTTATGACATAGAAAATAATAAAAATATAAGAGTAACGGACATGGAAGAGATCCCTGCAGGTATCGGAAGATGGGTAGATAATAAGATAATCTTCTATTCTGCTGCAAAGGGGGCCGTATTCACCGCAGATGTGGCCGGTTCCAGAAAGCAGATAATACCTGCCAATGGCATGTTTATGAGGGATCCAATTAAAGTTAGTGATAATGTCTACTTTGTTTCCAGTGAATATAAGCTTTATAAGTATGATATAACGGCCAATAAGCTTACAAATCTGCTCAGTAATGCGGCTGAATTTGTTCCTAATAAAGATGGAAGTAAATTTGCATTTGTGCCCTTGGGACGTAAGAGTCTTGATATAAGAGATGCCAAGGGAAATAAGATAATGAACATATATGATCAAGGGAGTGTGGGAGGCTTTAGCTGGTCCAAGAATGGCAAAAGACTGGCTTATGTTGTTATGCCACAAGAAAGCAATAAGGAACTCTTGTTTATTACCCATGTGGATACAGGAAAGACAATACAGTTTCCTTTAGACTTACCTCAAAGTTTTCCAAACATTCTATGGAACCCTTCTGAAAATAAACTTCTGATGACAGGCTATGAGATTGTTGACAATATAAATAAACCTTTTGCAGTAATAATTGAATTAGAATAATTTAAAGTATATAATGGGGATATATGGTATATGAAGGGTGTGTAGTTATGAAGAAGAAAAATTTGGCTATAGGTGTAGCAGCGACAACAGCGGTAGTTGGAGCATCTGTATATGCAGGAATAAAGCTGCTTAAGAAAAAGAAGGCTCAAAAGGTGGCAAAAGTAGTCAGTGAGACAAAGATAATTAGCCTTGATTTTCCCCAGTATGAGACCTTGAAAGACCTGTATGATAACAGCGAAATAGTGATCAGGGGACAGATACTTGATACAGGTATAAAGGAAATTCATATGGGTGACCATGAGGACGGAGAACCTATAGAATATCTTTATACCGTTTCCAGAATAAAGGTTTTAAAAGTTATAAAGGGAAATATCCAAGAAGGAGACATCATCTTTGTTAAACAGCTGGGAGACGGAAAAAAGGTAATAGCCAACGGCTTTGACGAGGATAGGTATTTCAAACCTCAGGAGGAATACTATCTGTTTTTAGAGACCTTTGGCAAAGACAGTGTTTCAATGCCTTACTCCTGTGTAAATCCCAAGCAGGCATGCTTTAAAGCAGATTCAGGCATAATCAGCAGTGAATATATAAATATTGCTATGAACACCGGCTATTTAGGAGAGAGTGTGACGGCAGAGGAGTTTGAAGCACAACTGGGGGAGTTCAATTGACAATTATGTAAGAAATTCAGCAAAGCTGAATTTCTTTTATTTTTAAGGGTTTATTTCTATTTGAAAGAAAGTGTGAAGCAGTTTTCTTTAGTGACAAGTTAAGTGTGACAAGTTTATAATGTATTTGCTCTTTTCATCCGCTTATGTTATAAAGTAATTGAAGTTTATTTTAAGGGCATAAGTCCCATAGAGAGGAAGAAACATGAATCTATTAAGTGCAGAAAATATTACAAAGAGCTATAGTGAAAAGAAACTGTTTAATAATATAAATTTAGGTATAAATGACGGAGATAAGATAGGGGTTATTGGCATAAACGGTACAGGGAAAAGCACCCTCCTAAAGGTCATTGCCGGAGTTGAAGAAGTGGATGAGGGGAGGATTATTAGGTCCAATGCTCTTCAAATAGAGTATCTACCGCAAAATCCACATTTTGATCAGGAAGCTACGGTGCTTCAGCAGGTCTTCAACGGCAATTCTCCCATAATGAAGTTGATCAGAGAATATGAAGAAGAACTCCAAAAGGATTCGGGTTTTGGAGAAAAAATGATGAAGCTCACCCATGACATGGATGCGGCAAATGCATGGACAATAGAAAGTGAAGCCAAGGCCGTTCTTAACAAGTTAGGAATTTCAGATTTTAATGCTAAGGTAGGTAACCTTTCCGGAGGACAAAGAAAAAGGATAGCCCTGGCCTCAGCCTTGATTCATCCTTCAAACCTGTTGATTCTGGATGAGCCTACCAACCACCTTGACAATGATACAATAGATTGGCTGGAGCAGTATCTAAACAAGAGAAAGGGTGCCTTGCTCATGATAACTCATGACAGGTACTTCCTGGATAGGGTTGCTAATGAGATAATAGAATTAGACCGGGGCAATTTGTACACCTATAAGGGGAACTATACTGAGTTCCTAGAGAAGAAGGCGGAAAGAATGGAAAGAGAAGAAGCCAATGAAGCTAAGAGGCAAAATCTCTTAAGAAAGGAGTTGGCTTGGATAAAGCGGGGGGCAAAGGCCCGAACTACCAAGCAGAAAGCCAGAATAGACCGCTTTAATAAGCTGGCTGACCAAACCGTGAATAAAGTACAGGACAAGGTAGATATCTCAGTTGCCAGCAGCCGTCTGGGCAAAAAGGTGATAGAGTTAAAGCATATAAGCAAGTCCTTTGGAGAAAGAGTTTTAATAAAGGACTTTGAATACATCCTGCTGAGAGATGATAGAATAGGTATAGTGGGGCCTAATGGAAGCGGAAAGTCAACCTTGATGAATATCATTGCCGGCAATCTAAAGCCGGATAGTGGAGAGGTGGAGGTTGGAGAAACCGTAAAGATAGGCCTGTACTCCCAAGAAAACTATCATATGAAAGAAGATATGAGGGTTATTGAATATATCAGGGATGCAGCAGAGTATTTGACTACTGCTGAAGGTGAGAGGATAAGTGCTTCACAGATGCTTGAAAGATTTCTCTTCCCGCCGGAAGCACAGTGGACTCCAATTGGAAAGCTATCAGGGGGAGAAAAGAGAAGGCTGTATCTTCTAAGGGTGTTGATGGAAGCTCCAAATGTTCTGCTCTTAGATGAGCCTACCAATGATTTGGATATTCAAACTCTCACTATTCTGGAGGACTATATAGATAATTTTGCCGGGGCTGTCATCACAGTATCCCACGACAGATACTTCCTAGACAGATTGGCAGAAAAGATCTTTGCCTTCAAGGGAGAGGGAGAAATAGTGCAATATTCCGGGGACTATTCGGACTACAAGGCAAAAGTTGCAGAGGAAGAAAAGGCTATCAATGAAAACAGTGAAAAATCCAAGGAAACTGTGAATATAAATAAATCGTCTGTGGATGAAATAAAAGAAGAAAAGAAGAAACCTGTAAAATTCTCATATATGGAACAGAGAGAATATGAGCAAATAGATTCAATAATTGCAGACTTAGAAGAAAAAATAGAAGAAACAGAGAAGAAAATAGAAAGGGCTGCGGCAGACTATTCATTGCTGCAGGAACTTTTAAAGGAAAAAGAAGAACTTGAAGCCAAGCTTGAGGAGAAGATGGAGAGGTGGATGTATCTCAACGATTTGGCAGAACAAATTGAAAAGTCTAAAAATAATTAGTAATTTGTAATGAGTAATGAGTAGTTAAGGATGAAATTCAGCTTATCAGCTGAATTTCTACATAAATTGCTCATTACACATTATTAAATTACAAACATAAAAGGTGGGTGTGAATATAATGACAATAGATAGTATTGATGTGGCTAAGGCTTCAGTGAGGCTTGCTATTTCTTCCAGAGAGGAAGAGAAGGAGCTGGAAGCAGAATTTCAAGCTAAGGGCATTAAGACCGTGGCAGTAGATGTAGGCGGAAACCTAATTAATTCTATTCCTAAAATAATAGAGAGAGCTCTTGTGGCGTCTAAAAGGTGTGGGCTTATTAAAGACTGTCATGTACATGACGGCGCCGTAGCCGGGGCTGCAAGAGAGGCTATAGCCCAGTTGGCGCCCAAGGCCAACGGATTAAACGTGGGAGGCAAGATAGGTATTGCAAGATATGGAGAGCATTTGAGTCTTTGTATTTTTATGAGTATAGGCCTTTTACACCTTAATGAAGTAGTAATAGGCATAGGACATAGATCTATACCGGACCTGTAAAAATCGTATTGACAATTATGGGAAAAGGTAATAAAATTTAAACAAGCCATAATGGTGTGGCTTGTTTGTAGTAGCATGGTAGAATAAAAAGTATTCAAGAAAAAATATTTGCAGCATGGTAGTATGGTAGGAGATAGTTTTGAAATAAGCGGATTAGTCTATTCTTTTTTGGAATATAAACTCTCCTATTAGGAGAGTTTTTTTGCATTTCTATATGTCCTATCTTTTCCAATCAGCTGCAAATAACAGAAATTTATCTAAATAATAACAGGGGGATGGTAGAATGGTAGGAAAAAAAGTATCACGTATTTTAGCAGTTGTATTAGGAATCTCACTTCTGGCGGGGTGTTCTTCAAAGGGCTCCTCAGGAACTCCGCTGAAAGACAAAAAAGAGATAAAGATTGGAATCACACAAATAGTTGAGCATCCGGCACTGGACTCAGCCAGAGAGGGCTTTATAGCTGCCTTAAAGGACAAGGGATATGAGGAAGGAAAGAATTTAAAGCTTGATATACAGAATGCTCAGGGCCAGCAGGCCACTGCCAATACTATAGCATCAAAGTTTGTTTCTGATAAGGTGGACATGATTTTGGCCATAGCAACGCCTACGGCACAGGCTGCATATAACCAAACAAAGGATATTCCTATTCTTATTACGGCGGTAACAGATCCGGTAGAAGCAGGGATAGCAAAGTCCTTGGAAAAGCCTGAAACCAATGTAACAGGTACTTCTGACAATGTGCCCATAGATAAGCAGTTTGAACTGTTGAAGCAGCTTGTTCCTGCTGCAAAGAAGGTAGGAGTTGTATTTAATACCGGTGAAAAGAATTCCGAAGTACAGGTTAAGGCTGCAAAGGAAACAGCACCGGGTATGGGACTGGAAATTGTAGAAATTGGTGTAACCGGCACGAATGATATTGCCCAGGCAATAGCTTCGGCTGTTGGCAAAGTAGATGTAGTGTACGTTCCCACAGATAATACTATAGCATCAGCTATGCCGTTATTAGTCGACAAATGCTATAGCAACAATATTCCCATAATTGGATCAGAAGCTGGAATGGTTGAAAACGGAGCATTGGCAACTTTAGGTATCGATTATTACAAGTTAGGATATCAGACTGGTCTTGTAGCTGTTGATGTAATCAACGGTAAGGCTCCAAAAGATATTCCTATAACAGTACTCGAAGATATGCAATTAGTAGTTAATACAGATGCCGCAAAGAAATTAAATATAACCGTTCCATCTGACATTTTAGATAAAGCAGAGAAGATAACTGGAGGGGTAAAATAAAATGCAAATTCTTTTCAATGTAATGGAGCAGGGGTTAATATTCGGTATAGTAGCAGTCGGGGTATATATAACTTATAGGATTCTTGATTTTCCTGATCTTTCAGTAGACGGGAGTTTCCCCCTTGGTGCTGCCATTACAGCTGCGTGGGTTGTCAAGGGAGGAGATCCCTATGTTGCCTGTTTGTTAGCTATAATTGGTGGATGTCTGGCAGGGTTTCTTACAGGTTTTCTCCACGTAGTATTGAAAATATCTAACCTATTGTCCGGTATTCTCGTAATGATGGCCTTATATTCAATTAATCTTAGGGTTATGAAAAAGCCTAATGAGTCACTATTGATGGCAGATAAACTGATTCTGCCAGGCAGCAGTGAACCTATAGTAAGAATTTTGATCGTTTTGGCCTTTGCCATGGCAGTAAAACTGCTTATAGACCTCTTTTTAAAAACAAAGCTTGGCTTTGTTCTAAAGGCCGTTGGTGATAATGAACAATTGGTTACTTCCTTAGCTATAAATAAAAGTAAGATTAAGGTCATTGGCCTGGTTATATCTAACGGTCTGGTAGCGCTGGCCGGTTCAATTTTGGCACAAAGCCAGAGTTATTCCGACGTAAATATGGGTACCGGAGTAGTGGTTATGGGTCTTGCTGCAGTTATTGTGGGTGAGGCGCTCATAGGGTATATAAAGAAATTATCCCCTATATTTAACTTTATAAAAGCTACGTCTGCAGTTATAGTAGGTGCAATGGTGTATCAAGCTGCTTTAGCACTTGCTATGAGATTGGGCTTGCCGTCCTCGGACCTAAAGCTTATAACTGCAACCATAGTGGTGCTTGCATTATCTTTAAACGGTGATATATTTAAGAAGTTTAAGTTTACAAGAAAATCCTCAGTGGGAGGTGATGGCATTGCTCCAAATACAAAATCTGCATAAGGTATTTAATAAATCCACCATCAACGAAAAAGTTGTGTTTGATGGACTAAACCTAAAGGTTGAAAAAGGACAGTTTATAACCATAATAGGCAGTAATGGCGCTGGAAAGTCTACCCTTTTAAATATAATATCCGGACTTTTACCTGCGGACGAGGGGTCAATAAAGCTTGAAGGAATGGAACTGACCGGAAAGCCGGACTATAGGTGTGCAAGGCATATAGGCCATGTGTTTCAAGATCCATCCAAGGGGGTAGCTCCTAATATGACAATCCTTGAAAACATGTCTATGGCCTACAACAAAGGCAAGAGCTTTAACCTTACCTGGGGTATTTCAAAGAAAAATATAAGTTACTTCAAGGAACTCTTAGCAGAAGTAAATCTTGGTCTTGAGGATAAGCTATATAATAAGGTAGGCCTCTTATCCGGTGGACAAAGGCAGGCACTATCCCTTATAATGGCGGTAATGACCAAGCCAAAGCTGCTTCTGTTAGACGAGCATACCGCAGCGCTGGATCCAAAAACTTCTGAAAGAATAAATGAAATCACAGATAATATAATAACTGAGCATAATATGACGGCCTTGATGGTTACGCATAATATGAATCATGCTATAAAAATGGGTAATAGATTGTTTATGATGGATCAGGGTAAGATAATTCTGGATGTACAGGGTGAGCAGAAAAGGAACCTGACCGTCAATAAGCTGCTTTCACACTTTGAAAGCTTGAATTCTAAAGATATGATAAGTGATAGGGTATTGTTTGCATAAGTTATAATAGATATAAAGATAGGAGATGGATGCATCATATTATGGAGCATTCATCTCTTTTATTATGTTTTAAAAGCAATATTTGCAATGTTTGCAGCAACAAGTGCAATGGATATAAACATAAATTAAGCTAAAATGTAAGTATAGGTATTAAATAAAGCATAGGAAGGGAGGAGATGGACAGATTTATAATATCGGCTTTTGAAGAAGGTATTGACCTAAAATTAGATGACCAAACGGAGGTTTTGAGCAGTGCAAGGTTAATTATATCTAAATATCAACAGATGGGCTGGGAGAGTTCGCAAGAGCATTATGGGCTTTAAAGAATTTATTATCTGAAATAGGGGAGGAAGTAATATGAATAAAGTGCGTATTGGAATAATTGGCATAGGGAATATGGGTTCAAAGCATGCTGAGTATCTCATTAAAGGAGAGGTAAATGGAGCAGAGCTCACAGCAGTCTGCGATGTAAGTCCTAAGAGGTTAGAGTGGGCAAGGGAGAATTCAGGGGAAGGTGTAAAACTCTTCGATAATCCTATGGCCTTAATGGACTCAGGAGAAGTAGATGCCGTACTTATCGCAACCCCTCACTATGACCATCCGCCACTGGCTATAGAAGGTTTTAACCATGGACTTCATGTACTTATAGAAAAACCTGCGGGAGTATATACAAAACAGGTTAGGGAAATGAATAAAGTAGCATTAAAGAGTGATAGGGTATTTGGAATCATGTTCAATCAAAGAACTAATCCGCTGTATCAAAAGCTTAAGGATCTGATAGATTCCGGAGAGCTGGGAGATATAAAGAGAACGGTGTGGATAATAACTAACTGGTATAGGTCTCAAAGCTACTATAATTCCGGCGGCTGGCGTGCAACCTGGGCAGGAGAAGGTGGCGGGGTACTATTAAATCAAGATCCCCATCAGTTGGATTTATGGCAGTGGATCTGCGGTATGCCAAAACGTGTACGAGCTTTCTGCTCCTTTGGAAAGTATCATGATATAGAGGTTGAAGACGATGTTACTGCTTATGTAGAATATGAAAATGGCGCAACGGGCTTGTTTGTAACTTCCACAGGAGAGGCACCTGGGACAAACCGTCTGGAGATAAGCGGTAATAACGGTAAAATCGTATCAGAGGATGATAAACTGACTTTCTGGCGCCTGAGAGAGTCGGAAAGAGACTTTAACAAAAGATATACAGGAGGCTTTGGGGAGCCGGAGTGCTGGAAGATTGATATTCCCATAAATGGCAAAAGCACATGGCATAAGGGGATTACACAAAACTTTGTGGATGCAATCTTAAAGGGCAGCAAGCTTTTAGCTCCTGGAATTGAAGGTATAAAAGGCCTGGAAATTTCGAATGCAATGCATTTATCAGCATGGACAGATAGTTGGGCTGACATCCCTGTAAATGAAGACCTGTTCTATGACCTGCTGCAAGAGAGAATAGAGAAATCCAGCTATAAGAAAAATGTAGAGGAAAGAACCTTGGATGTCAATGGCACTTACTAAAAAACGATTGGAGGAATATGTATGAAGTTTTCCGTTTTCACAGTAGGTACTCCGGACTATGATGTCGTAGAAACCGTTAAGAAGCTAAAGGAATATGGCTATGATGGCGTAGAATGGAGAGTAAGCAATAGTGTAAAAAGTAAGCCGGAAGTTATCCCTCCAAGGGAGATATGGTATTGGCAATATAACAGAAGTACAGTAGATGTTGATAATATATTGGAAGAAGCGCAGCCGGTAAGGGATATATGCGAAAAGGAAGGAATTGAAATCTGTGCCTTGGCCACATATCTTAAAACTGACGAAATAGACACAATTGAGAAAGTACTAAAAGCTGCGGTTGTGATGAACTGCCCTAAGATTAGGGTAAATCTTCCCCAATATAATGGAACTGTAAACTACAGAGACCTTTTCGTTAAAACTCAGGAGGAAATTAAGGCTTTAGAGGAACTGGCAAAAAAGTACATGGTAAAAGTAAATTTTGAAATTCATCACGGTACCATTGTACCCAGTGCCAGTGCAGCCTATAGGTTAGTATCCGGCTTTGACAGCAAATACATTGGAATAATATACGATGCCGGCAATATGGTCCATGAGGGCTTTGAGCAGTATCAAATGGGCTTAGAGCTATTGGGAGAATATCTGGATCATGTTCATATAAAGAATGCGGCCTGGGCCTTGAAGGATACAGAAACTGAGGGAGCAAGGGAATGGCAGTGTCAGTGGAGCGCAGTAGAAAAGGGACAAGTTAATTTCAATAAGCTTTTTGCTGCCCTAAAGTCAGTGGGCTATGACGGATATTTGTCTTTTGAGGACTTTTCCAATGACGAAACAACTGATGTAAAGCTGAAAAGAAATTTGGAGTTCATAAAAGAGCTACTTAATAAGTAGAAAATAGACCGGTCAGTGCCGGTCTATTTTGATGCCATTTTTTTATAATCTCTTGGTGAAATTCCATTGGCCTTCTTAAAGGCTTTAAAAAAGTTGGAATAGTCGCTGAAGCCCACTAATTTATAAATCTCTGAAATTGGGTAATCCTGGGTTATAAACTCTCTGGCCTTCATAATCCGCTTATAGGTTATATACTCATTCAAAGTAAAACCAGTTACCTGCTTAAACTGATGACACAGATAATATTTTGTTACATAAAATTTCTCCTGTAAAGTATTTAAGGAGAGGTCTGAAGAAAGATTGTCATTTATAAATTGTATAATATAGCTGATTCTTTCATTATTCTTATTTAAAATCAGGATCTCATTCTTCTTATTGTCCATAATATTGTTTATAAAAATAAGAAGCTGAGCTACATAGGTCTTTTTTAATAACTCCTGTGAATGATCTTTGCCGTTGCATTTTTCAATATTAGCAATTATTTGATCGAGATTATTGGACATGACTTCATAGGCTGGTATAAGGTTATTTTTTCCTGAGACCCTATCATCCAGACACCTAAATAAATTGTAATCGGTGAAGCTGAATTCCTTGAAAAAGTCCTGTGTAAAATTTATAACTTTTCTTTCGTATATGCAATTGCCGTTAAGCTGGGGTCTGTGAAGTTCCTTGGAGTTGATCAGCAGTATATCCTTGGGGTTCAGTTCATAGGCTGTACCTTCTATAAAGTAGGTAACATTACCGGATATAAGGTAATAGATCTCATAGCCGTCATGGATATGGATAGAACAATCAAAGTGCTCTTTATCGATAGCATGATGGAAAGCAAAACTGTTATATATATGATATATGGAGGGATTATCCAATTATATCACCATCCTAAAGTATAATATCAATAGTTAATAAATTATTCAAAACTAATTAACAAATAATACTTATTATTGACATAGATTTGTAATAAATATGGTTTATTATATAAATATAACGAAGGAATCCCCCTCCTTTAAATATATGAACATAAAACCAGCCGGTGCGGAACACACATCATAAGGCTGGTTTTTTGTGCTGTAAAATATATGTAAGGTTAACTAGCCATTCTGCCATCTATTTCGGCAAGCTTTTCTTCTATCAAGCCCAATACATAGGCCTTATCTTCCGGATTATTTTCGAAATCAAGGTTATCTACATTGATCTTAAGAATGGGTGAAATATCGTAGTTTTCAAAGTAAGCAGTATACTCAGCATTAAGTCTTTCCCAATACTCTCTTTCAACTACTTGCTCATAATCTCTTCCACGTTTTTTAATCTTCTGCATGGCGTGGTCTACGCTGGTTTCAAGATAAATCATAAGCTTGGGAGCTTGTACATGCTCCAGCATGTTAGATAAGAGCTCCATATATAGGGAAAATTCATCATCGCTCATTTCTCCGTTGGAATTTAAGAGCTTTGCAAATATGGCATCACCATATATGGAACGGTCCATTACCGCATTCCCCATTGCAACAGCTTCTTTAATATATTGAAAACGTTTGTTCAAGAAGAATATTTGAAGAGAAAAACTCCATCTGGCCCTATCATAATAAAATTTCTCTAATATTGGATTATTTACTACCGGTTCAGAAAAAGGTATATGTCCCATCTCCGCTAATATGTTCATCAGTGTAGACTTACCTACACCTACCACACCATCAATTACTATAACACCATCTTTATGTACGCCTGAATCCTTTATCATGTTCGAAACTCCTTTACCTAGGTTATTTAAGTTATTATTTTTTATGATTGCAAAAATTGTTTTATATAATTCAACACTGTCATAGGACATATTAGTCCCCCCTCTGAATCGATATAATTCCTGTGAGAATTATATCATAAAAAAAAGGAGGTGGGGAGATTTGGTCGAAAAAAGTAGTTGGAAAATAACACAAGCTTTAATTGCAAAAGTAAATTCCACCTCTCTAGGTGGTAAGAGTGGATTTTAATTCTACAAATATGAAAGAGTATAGAGAGTGGAATTTAGTAATACAAAATATTATTATATTGATATATGCGTCATTACAGTAATCCTTGCTTGGTAAGGAAGGAGTTTTTCATTATGGCTAAATTCAAACACTTTACGTTAGAGGAAAGAGTCTCTATTGAAATAATGCTTAAAGCCTCCCTTTCTTTCAAAGCAATAGCCCGAGAGCTTGATCGAGATTGTACAACCATTTCCAAAGAGGTTAAAAATCATATCATGTACAAGCGAACAGGTTCTTACGGTAGACCTTTTAACAACTGTATTCATCGTTTAACTTGCAACCATACATATCTATGTGAGAAATCACATTGTAGAATTCGACGCTGTCGCTTTTGTTCAGATTGTTCAAAATTCTGTTCTGATTACAAAGCATATACTTGTGACTTACTCTCTAAGCCACCTTATGTGTGCAATGGATGTGCTAGCCTTACAAAATGTACTCTGGAGAAAGCAATCTATAATGCTTCCTATGCCCATGATGAATATGTACTTCGTCGTTCTGAGTCACGAAGCGGCATAACTATTTCTGAGGACGAGATTAAACGTCTTGATAAAATCATAACCCCACTCATTCAAAGAGGTCAATCTATACACCATATCTGCGTTAATAACAGAGACCTTATCATGCATAGTGAAAAATCAATCTACAACTATATTGATTACAATCTTTTCTCCACAAAAAATATTGACCTTCCAAGAAAAGTTGTTTATCGTCCAAGAAAAAAGCTTAAAAATCATTTTAAAGTGGATAAGTCCTACAGAATTGGACGCACATATCAGGATTTTCTTGAATTCATGAAGGAAAATCCTGATACTCCAGTAGTTGAAATGGATTCTGTTGAAGGTACTAAAGGTGGTAAGGTGTTGCTCACTATCCATTTCGTTGATTCTCAGTTTATGCTTGCTTTTATTAGGGATGCAAACACTTCACGTTCCGTCATAGATATTTTCGAAAATCTTTATTTGGAACTGGGGCCTGACACTTTTCTAAAACTATTTCCTGTCATTCTAACTGACAACGGCAGTGAGTTTACAAATCCAAAGGCTATCGAGTTTGATAGGCAGGGAAACCGCATAACACGCATCTTCTACTGCGACCCTTCAGCGCCATATCAGAAAGGTGCTGCAGAAAACAACCATGAATTGATCCGGAGAATTGTTCCTAAAGGCCAGAGCTTCAACTCATTTCAACAGAAGGATATCTCATTGATGATGAGTCACATTAATTCTTATTCAAGAAAAAAGCTGAATGACCAGTCTCCATACTCGGTATTCAGCTTCCTTTACGGCGCTAAAACGCTCGCAAAGTTGGATTCAGAACTCATCAAACCAAATGAGATTATCATGAATCCGAGTTTATTAAAATATTAACCTACTCAAGCAGGGATTACCGCTGGCGCTTAAGTTAAAACTTTTTCAATGGGTGGAATTTACCTTTGCAAAAAAAACGGAAAATATTCACCCTTTGTTTGCTATACCCAAAATCAGCTGAAATCTGCTTGAGCTACTTAAATTATACCTCATTTTTGTCTAAAATAAGCAAAAAATTACTCTTATAACCAAAAATCTTATCTAGTATCGATTTTACGGTGGAAGTTAATTCTACAAAGTGGAAGTTAACTTTTCAATTCACCAAAATAACACAAGTAAATTTATTTGCCTAGATTATGTAAAATGATATAATATTTTCATTGGAGAGGAAGGGGATTTCAAAAGAAAGAGTAGACTATGGCTCTGCAATTTACCCCTATGTCTGCGTGACAGGAGCAACTATCTCAGGAAAGTAGGATGAGAAGTCTAAATACAATCTAGGAAGAAAGGGCCTTGAAAAATTATGTTGGATGGTATTCGTATTGGTATTATGGTAGCGGCAGTACTAGTGGTGAGTCTAGAGATATGGAGATTTATTAGGAGAATAACTAATCTGCCAAGAGAAGTAGAGGACTTAAAAAGAAGATTAGAAGACCTTGAGGAGCTTGTAAGAAGTCAAAATAAAGAATTGAATGGTTAATCGGCTAGAAAAAAGATGCGGTGAACTTAAAACACTGCATTTTTTTCTTTAACATGGAACCTAGGATATGGTGCGGATAAGGAAAATGTGCTCATAGAAGTGTGAAAAAGGCAGTGGACAGTGAGGATATAATATTTTGTAGCCAAAATAATACAGTGTTGGTATAATATACACTAAACATAAAAAATAATTTTGGTTTATTTGAACAAAATAAAATTACAAAATATTTAATGCAAGCAATTTATTTAGGAGAGAACTATGTTAAAAGGGTATAAGGAATATTTTCATTTACCAAAGGCAGTATATTTTCTGGTAGCGGCTAAGACCATCAACGGACTTGGAAACTTTATAATGCCTCTGCTGACACTTATTCTCACGGAAAAAATCGGACTCAGCAGTTCACAGGCAGGTTTTTATATTCTTATACTGAATGTAAGCTTTGTTCCGGGGCTGTTGCTGGGAGGAAGGCTGGTAGACACCTTTGGACGCAAAAAGGTAATAGTAATATTTCACAGCCTGGCAGCGATAATATTTTTAAGCTGTGGTTTTATAAATCCTTCAATGTTGATCGTATACCTGCTGATTTTGGGTTCCGCTATGTTGGCAGCATCCCTGCCGGCCTATGATGCACTTATAGCAGACTTAACTAACTCTCATACCAGAAAAAGGGCCTTTTCCCTTATGTTCATGGGCCACAATTTAGGCTTTTCCATTGCGCCGGTGTTAGGAGGCTTTCTCTTTAAAAACTATCTCTATTTAGTATTTATTATAGATGCCATTACAACCCTGATATCAGTTTTGCTCGTACTGTTTTTTATTCCGGATATACGCCATCATCAGGAACAGCATAAGAGTAAGAAAGAACATGGTGAGGATAAAAAGAAGCTGAATGTAGTGGAATTCCTATTGAGCAGGCCGGTGGTCTTAGTATTTGCGGGCCTGTTGTTCTTCTATAATTTTTCATACTCTCAGTGGGCCTTCACCCTGCCAATTCATATGGTATCCCTGTTCCCGGAAGAGGGACCAAAGTATTATGGAATGCTGGAGGGTATGAATGGCTTATTGATATTATTATTTACACCGGTAATAACAAAGTTTACTCTTAAGACTATGCCTACCAAGGTTATAGCAACTGGAGGTTTATTTTATGCAGTATCCTTTGCAATACTGATAGTAACAAGGCTACTGCCCATGTTCTTTGTTGTGGTTATAATCATGACCATGGGAGAGATGATGGTCACTGTTAACAACAATACCTTCATCTCCAGTGTAACTCCTCCTCAGTATAGAGGCAGGGTCAGTGCCATATTCCAAATTATCTATGGTGCAGGCTTTGCTGCGGGACCCTTCATAATGGGAAAGGCCCTGGACTATATAACCACAAATGACGTATGGGTTATAATAACTGCAGTTATCGGCACTGCTGCCCTGCTCCTATTTGTATTGAGCAGAAGACTGAAAAAGAAGGGAATTGAGAATCATTATTGATTTTCATATTTAATTTTTAATAATGAGATAGGTATGACGCCTGAGGACTTTTTAGGAGGTAATCCGGAATGCCTATTATATAAATAATTAGCTTGTCTAATATTGCATATTTCCACCATTTGGAGTAAAATCTCTATATCTACAGGAAAGGATGCATTTTATGGAACATAAGATTATTGAATACTGTAATGAAACGGAAAGTATTAAAAGGATATTTGATCTTTATAAAAAAGAATTTCTGGAGAACTATAACCTTCTTTCAGCAAAAGAGAAAAAGCCTGTAAAAAAGGCATTGCCATATATATACCGAATGTGGTACTATTCTGCCTTAATGGATGATACGCCGCTTTCACCGGCAAACTTTATCAACATGCAGATAAAAGAAAAGTATGGCCAGGACACAGTGATTGTGCCCATAGCAAGGCCTGTTTATAAGCGAAAGGCTTTGGTAGACTTTGAACAGGAATTTGTAGTTTTTAGTGTGGAAAACCATCCTGTGCTTAAGGACCTGAAAATGTTTTTGAATACTTGCCTGCCGGATATCGGCGTGGATGAAAATGGTTTTATCCTTGAGGATGAAAGAGACGAATTTATTGATTTGCTTACCTTTAGAGAAATTTTTTATGTAACTTTCTTAACTAATATCTCCTATGAGTTAGGACTGCTGAGGAAGCTACCTTCCATAGGAGTACATAGAGCTGCCGCAGTGGCGGAAAATGTAAGGAAATTCTTCCAAATGTCCAGTGAAGACCAGCTGAAAAAAATAGTGGAAGCTGTATTAGTTATTGCATCAAAGCATATGTGTGAGGCTTTTCCTATAAACAGAAGTACCTTCAGTGTTTCAGCTTTAAGAAAGCTTATAAGAGATGCTGTGGACCTTAATGAGTACCTTAACGGTATTATGGATAAGTATAATTTAAACATAGATATGGGCGAATTAGAAAACATAGATATGGATAAGCTGGATGAAATGGACGAAGAAGACCTTCCCCAAGGATCCGTGATTTCCCTTGCCATTAGGATGGAGCTGTCCTTTGCCCTGGATGCTTATATAGCTACTCCTTTGGGCTACTACCTGCAAGTACTTCAGCCAATATATATATACGTCTATGATGCATCCTACTATTTCTACGAGTTATACAGCGCAGAAGTGAATCAGGTCCCCTTAATAAAACTATTCTTCCTAATGCCAAACGGGTTTGATCTCACAGTACTGGGACATAAGGTACTCCTGGACGGAATTAAGCCCAAAAATGAATTTCAAACCTTAGAAGAAAAGATAGACTTCCAGCAGGCCTATAAGGATATCTGTGACTATCAGAATGAAGAAACAGCCCTAGACGAAGAACGGGATAATTTTTCAGAAGAGGAAATACTGAATGCCTTTTTTGAGCAATTTGCACCTAAGAGAAGAGGCAAAAATAATAAAGATGCGTTGAATGTTGAACCTGAAAAGAATGAAGAAGTGATAACGGAGAAGAATACAGCCTATATATTTAAGGTGAAAAAGGTCAATAACAAACGTAAATTTATCACTGTGGCAGTTAAGGGAACTCAGAGTTTTGAAGATTTGGTGGATGCAATCAGAAACAAATATGACCTGGAGTGGGGACACTTATATTCCTTCTTTATGAATAATAAGCCCTATGACAGGGATTATGAGATTCCCTGTCCCTATGACCGCGAGGCCAGTACAAACACTGAAAAGGTAAAACTCCACCAAGTTAAGCTATATAAATCTCAAAGATTTTTGTTCATCTATGATTTTGGTGAGGATATAACCTTTGAAATCGAGTTTGTAGGTACTGAGCCACTGCAGAAGGATATGTCTTATCCGGCAGTAATACCCAACAAAAAGGCATAGGATGTACAGATGATGTGAGTAAGCAGTGACTCAGCTTTATTTTTAATTAAGGGTGAAAATCAGCCATGTTTGAATTTCATCCTTAATTACTATTTGTCGTTTATTTTGCTTAATAAATTGTCCAAGCGATGCTTCAAGTCTGCCAATTCCTGAAGGTCGATATTAATGGCGTTTAAAATTCCCTGGGGTATATTTAGGGCCTTTTCTCTTAAAGCAAGCCCCTTTTCTGTTATGGTTACGTTCAAAACTCTTTCGTCTTTGCTGGAACGTTCCCTTTGCAGCAGGCCTAAGGATTCTAGTCTCTTTAATAAAGGGGTCAAGGTGCCGGAATCTAAGAAAAGCTTATTACCCATTTCCTTCAGGGTTACAGCGTTATTTTCCCAAAGTACGAGCATCACAAGGTATTGGGGGTAGGTTATGCCAAGTTCCTCCAAGAGAGGTCGATAAATTTTTGTTATAGCTCTTGAAACTGCGTAGGCAGAAAAACATAACTGGTTATCTAAGCTCAATATATCATAATCTCTTGTTAAGTCATTTTTATCCATATAATCATCTCCTAAACATAAGAATTATTTATTACTGATGGTGAAAAATATCTTCATATTATAAAATTTCACCAAATATTGAATCCTTATACTTAATTATAATAGGTAATCTGTAATTTGTTAATATTATTTTATAAAATTGCATTGCGCACAATTAATTTTATGTTATAATAAAGTTGTTATTAATTGAGAAATACATTTTATGGAGGAAGTAATATGGGTATTTATGATTTTACAGCAGTGACCTTAGAAGGGGAAGAAATCAGCTTAAGCAAGTATAAGGGAAAGGTACTCTTAATAGTTAACACAGCCAGTAATTGCGGATTTACCCCGCAGTATAAGGAACTTCAAGAGCTTTATGAGAAGCTGGGAAATGAAAAATTTGAGATTCTGGGTTTCCCCTGCAATCAGTTTGGTAATCAGGAACCGGGCAGCAGCAGTGACATACAGAATTTCTGCCAATTAAATTATGGTGTGGATTTTCAAATGTTTGAAAAGATTGATGTGAATGGGGAGAATGCTCACCCACTGTATAAGTATCTTACAGAGCAAAAGAAGGGGTTCCTTACCGGAAGTATAAAATGGAATTTCACAAAATTTTTAATTGATAAAGAGGGAAATATAATAGATAGATTTGCACCTACTACATCACCACTAAAGATTGAAAAAGCTATAGCGGAACTTATAAACAAATAATTATGTAAAGGAAGTGGATTTATGAAGAAAATTGTTCTTGCAGGAGGTTGCTTCTGGGGAGTAGAAGCTTTTTTGAGCGGGATTAAGGGAGTTATTGAGACAAAGGTTGGCTATGCTAACGGCAGAGTAGCAAATCCAACTTATGAGATGGTATGCCAGCAGAACACCGGCTTTGCGGAAACTTGTTATGTAGAGTATGATGAAAGTCAATTGCCTTTGGAAAAGCTGCTGGAGGAGTATTGGAGAATAGTAGATCCCACTGTGCTGAACAGGCAGGGCCCTGATGTTGGCAGCCAGTACAGAACCGGAATATACTATACCGATGAAAGCGATTTAAACATAATTTTAAAGTCAGTAGCTGAGGAACAGAAAAAGTATGAGAAAAAGATAGTGACAGAAGTAAAACCGTTGGAAAATTTCTATGTTGCTGAGGAATATCATCAAAAGTATCTGCAAAAGAACCCTAATGGTTACTGCCACATACCTAGAGAGCTGCTGGAAAGCCATTAATGGGGGGGCCCTTGCCAGCCTTACAGTAGGCATTTTATGTATATGAATATGGAAATATTGACACAATAACCTATAGAGATTTTCTAAGGAGGAGATATTGTGGCAAATATACCTAACTTTTCAAAGAGTCTATGGATGGATACTGTAAAGTTGCCGGACTATCCAGGCTTAAAAGAGGATATCACTGTGGATACTGTGGTAATTGGCGGAGGAATAACCGGTATAAGCACAGCTTATATGCTGCAAAAGGAAGGCTTAAAGGTAGCACTGCTGGAGGCAAACAAGGTACTGGCAGGCACCACCGGGCATACCACTGCAAAGGTTACTATACAGCATGACCTTATATATGATAAGCTAAAGAATCAGTTCAGTGAGGAATTTGCCAGGCTCTATGGCGAATCTAACAGTGCAGGTTTACAGTTCATACGGGATATAATAAAAGAAAAGAATATAGATTGTGATTTTGTAGCTCAAAATTCCTATGTATATACCCAGTCTGATGATTACATACAAAAGATACAAGATGAAGTAAAAACAGCTCAACAGCTTGGCTTAAAAGCTACATATCTGGAAAAGGTGCCCCTGCCCTTTGATATAAAGTGTGCTGTATGCTTTGAGGACCAAGCCATGTTTCACCCTCTAAGGTATCTCGCTGCCCTGTGCAGGCTCATAAACGAAAAAGACCAATGTATATATGAAAATACCAGGGCCCTGGATATTGAGCAGGATGCTTCAGGAGATAAAAAACTCATTGTAATTGCAGAAAATGAAGTTAAAGTTTATTGTGACTATGCTGTAATTGCAAGCCATTTCCCTTTTTTTGATGGGTTTGGAATGTACTTCATGAGAATGTATGCTCAGAAGTCCTATGCCATGGCTATAAAAACAAAGAAGGGCTTTGAAGAAGGTATGTTTATAAATGCGGAACAGCCTACAAGATCCTTAAGGTATACTCCCTTTAATGGGGAAAAGCTTGTAATAGTAGGCGGAGAACACCACAATACAGGGCAGGATGCCAATACAATGGTGCATTTTGAGAACTTAAGAGATTTTGCAGAACAGACCTATGGAATTAATGAGATACTGTTCCGCTGGTCCACTCAAGACCTGATGACTTTGGATGACCTGCCTTACATAGGTCGCTTAACTACAGGAAAGCAAAATGTTTTTGTGGCTACCGGTTATAAAAAGTGGGGGATGACTACGGGTACAATGGCAGGCCTTTTAATTAAGGATTTGATCCTGAAAAAGCAAAGTCCTTGGGAGGAACTTTATACGCCTTCAAGATTCAAATCAGACCCTTCACTTAAAAACCTGGCAAAAGAAGGTGCCATGATAGCAAAGGAGTTTATTAAGGGCAAGCTAAAGGCCGCCTCACAGACCTTGGAGGATTTACAGCCTGATGCTGGCAAGGTTATAGATATCGATGGCAATAAGGTAGGTGTATATAAGAACAGTGAGGGCAGGACTTACATGGTTGATACCACCTGTACACATATGGGCTGTGAAGTGCAGTGGAACAGTGCTGAAAGAAGCTGGGATTGTCCTTGCCACGGGTCTAGATTTGATGTAGATGGTCATGTAATAGAAGGCCCTGCTCTTAAGCCGCTTAAACAGCTTGATTAGTGCTGTTATATGCAAAATTTGATATAATAGTTAGGTAAGGGAGTGGTAATATGGCTTTGGACACATCGAAGAATTTGAGAAATGCAATAATTTATTCTGTATATGTGAGAAATTACGGAAAGAACGGCAAATTTATTGATGTGGAAAATGATCTGCAGAGGGTAAAGGACCTTGGTACAGATATAATCTGGTTTCTGCCAATCCATCCTATAGGGGAATTAAACAGGAAGGGCATTAAGGGGTCCCCATATGCTATTAGGGATTACAGAGAAGTAAATCCTGAGTACGGCACCTTGGAGGACTTTAAAAGGTTGGTTGACAAGATTCATCAATATGGTATGAAGGCTATGATGGACATAGTATATAACCATACCTCGCCTGATTCCTATCTTGTGAAGAACAGGCCGGAATATTTCTATAAGAAACCTGATGGAAAAATTGGAAACAAAGTGGGAGACTGGAGTGACATTGTTGACTTAGATTACAACAACAAGGATTTGTGGAGATACCAGATAGAAACTTTGAAATACTGGGTTCAGATGGGAGTGGATGGCTTTAGGTGCGATGTAGCCCCCTTAGTACCAATCCAGTTCTGGATGCAGGCCAGAGAAGAAATTAAGAAAATTAAACCGGACTTCATATGGCTGGCGGAAAGCGTGGAAGCTAGCTTTATATTGGAACTTAGAAAAGGCGGTTTTATAGCTCATTCAGACAGTGAGATGTACAATGCCTTTGATATCTGCTACGATTACGATGTACATAAATACTTCAAAGGCTACCTCATGGGTGAATATACCCTTAAAGAATATATAGAAAAGGTGGCCCAGCAGGAGTATATATCCAGACAACTATGTTAAGCTCAGATTTTTGGAGAACCATGACCAGCTAAGGGCTGCAGAACTTATCCATGATGATATAAAGTTAGACATATGGACAGCGTATATGTACTTCCAAAAGGGAGCGGTACTTCTATTCAACGGTCAGGAGGCTAAAGATGATCATCTTCCCAACCTTTTCAACATCGACAAGGTAGTGTGGGATGGAGCAAGGGATGAATTTACATCCATGCTAAGAAGGTTGGCAGCCTTGAAGAAGACGCCTATAATGGCGGAGGGGAACTATTCCATAGGGGTCTTTGATGACAAGGACGTAATAGTTATTACCTATGAAATGGGACAGGAAAAGCTTATTGGCATATTTAATGTTGGCCTTGAAAATGGGACCATTCAGCTTCCTATAGAGGGCGGAAGTTACGAAAACCTGGCAACGGGCAAATTTATACATATGGAAAACGGAGAGCTGAAGCTCCCCTATGTTCCGGTAATAATAAGAGTATAATTATTGAAATAATAAAAAAACTATTGAATTATTATGAATTATGAAGTATAATTATTAAAAAAATCAAATAAATGCTTAAAAATGTTGATGAGGAAGAGTACATCTGGGTAAAACTCTTAGAGAGCCGGTGGTGGTGGAAATCCGGTGGTAAGCCCTTATGGAAAGCAGCCTTTGAATTTCTTACTGAGAAATGAGTATAAGTTGTACTCAATAAATAAGACGTTACCTCACGTTACAGAGGCACGGAATAATTTTGTTCCGGTTGAGAGAGTGTCTTTTGGCACTAATTAGGGTGGTACCGCGAATTTACTCCTTCGTCCCTTTGCAGGGATGAAGGAGTTTTTTATTTTTAAAAATTTTTTAAGGGGACATTTGCTTTACTGTTAAAAGTGAGCAAAGAAAAAATCCGCTGAAAACATAGAAAGGGGTTATTAAAATGGATGAAATCTTAGAAATCCTTGAAAAGAACAGCAGACTCAGCAATGAAGAAATTGCGGTGATGGCGGGGAAAACCGTGGCAGAGGTTGAAGCGGCCATAAAGGAGTACGAAGAAAAGAATGTTATTGTTGGATATACAGCCTTGATAAATTATGAAGAAACAGAAAAAGAAAGTGTAACTGCACTTATAGAAGTTAAGGTTACTCCTCAAAGGGGAGAGGGTTTTGATAAGGTTGCAGCCAGAATATATAAATTCCCGGAGGTTAAGGCTTGCTACTTGATGTCCGGAGGTTTCGACCTCACTGTCATAGTAGAGGGTAAGACCATGAAAGAAGTGGCCTTGTTTGTGGCAGAAAAGTTGGCGGTACAGGAAAGTGTACTGAGCTGTGCAACTCATTTTGTGCTAAAGAAATACAAGGACAAGGGTACAATCTTTGAGAAAAAACCGGTGGATGACAGGGAGGCTATATTTGTATGAGAATAGAGGATATGATTTTGGATAAAGTAAAGACCATGCCGCCATCAGGCATAAGAAAGTATTTTGATCTGTTGAATGAAATGAAGGATGCCATATCCCTAGGAGTTGGTGAGCCGGACTTTGTAACGCCTTGGAGGGTGAGAGAGGCAGGTATTTACTCCTTGGAAGAAGGTCACACCCATTATTCCTCCAATGCTGGTTTTGTGGAGCTGCGGCAGGAAATTGCAAACTACCTCAAGAAGTATGATCTTCATTATGACCCAAAGAATCAGATACTTGTAACTGTAGGAGGCAGCGAAGGTATTGATATCGCTTTAAGAGCCTTGGTGGGGCCTGGAGATGAGGTAGTAATTCCGGAACCAAGCTTTGTGGCCTATCAAGGTTGTACAGCCTTTACAGGAGCTACTCCTAAGGTCATAAATCTAAGAGCAGAGGATCAGTTCAAGCTGACCCCGGAACTTTTGATGGAAGCCATAACCCCTAAAACCAAGGTGGTTATAGTACCTTTCCCCAATAACCCTACCGGGGCCATAATGACAAGGGAAGAATTAGCGGCTATTGTAGAGGTTTTGAAGGATAAGGACCTCATAGTAATATCTGATGAAATATACTCGGAATTAAGCTATGGAGTTGAACATGTATCCATAGCAAGTTTCCCGGAAATGAGGGATAAGACCTTGGTCATCAATGGTTTCTCTAAGGCCTTTGCTATGACGGGCTGGAGATTGGGCTATGTTTGCGGACATCCTATATTGATAGAAGAAATGAAGAAGATCCATCAATATGCACTGATGTGCGCTCCTACCACAGCTCAGTATGGAGCTATTGAGGCCTTGAGAAACTGTGGCAATGACGTAGTGGAAATGGTGAAGGAATACAACAGGAGAAGAAGGGTTATGGTGAAAGGTTTCAGAGACATGGGACTTGACTGCTTTGAACCTCTGGGAGCCTTTTATGTTTTCCCATCCATTAAATCCACAGGCCTGACCTCCGAGGAATTCTGCGAAAGACTCCTGATGCAGGAAAAGGTCCTGGTGGTACCGGGAAATGCCTTCGGTCAATGCGGAGAGGGCTTTATCAGAGCCTGCTATGCATCTTCTTATGAAAATATAGTTGAGGCCCTGAAGAGGATTGAGAGATTTATAAAATCCTTATAATTTGAAAGCACAACATGTGTGAACTACTAACTTGACAGGCAGCAGTTCAGGCATGCTGTGCTTTTCATTCGTCCTTGTGGCAGGGACAAGCTAAATTTGTCCATTGCTAAAGATACCTCATAGTGGTATTCTAATATGAAGAGAGTTTTTTGAAGGAAGGTGACAACGAAAGCATGAAAAGCATAAGGAAATTTATAGCCTACTACAAACCCTATAAGCATTTGTTTTTTGCAGATATGTTCTGTGCGCTGACCTTGTCTGGTATAGACTTGCTGTTTCCCCTTGTTGTTAGATTTCTCTTAGATGATGTATACCTCATGGAGGATAGAAGTAAGATATTAAAATATGTACTAATCGTTGGAGGCATATTGCTGGCAATGTATATAGTAAGATATTTCTGCCAGTACTTTATAACCTCATGGGGCCATATTATGGGGGCCAAGATGGAAGCTGACATGAGAAGAGATATTTTTGAACACCTTCAGAAGCTATCATTCTCATACTATGACAATACAAATACCGGTAAGCTAATGTCCAGGATCATTAATGATCTTTTTGATATCTCAGAGCTTGCCCACCATGGACCGGAGGACATATTTATATCCATAATTAAATTGTTGGGATCCTTTATAATACTGATGACAATTAATGTGAGAATAACCCTGATACTACTGGGTGTAACCATAATTATGTTGTTCTTCTCAATATTCTACAACAAAAAAATGCGTCTGGTTTTCCAAAAGAACAGAGAAAAGATTGCCAATGTCAATGCGCAGGTTCAGGACAGCCTTTCCGGCATCAGAGTTGTAAAATCCTTTGCCAATGAAAAAATAGAAAACACAAAGTTTGAAAAAGGAAATATGGAATTCCTGGAAACAAAGAAGGATAGTTACTTCATAATGGGAAAATTCTTCAGCGGCAATAGCTTCTTCCAAGGAATTTTGTACCTATCAGTAATACTGGGTGGGGGAATATTTATCAGTGCTGGTGAATTAACACTTTCAGGCTTAACTGTATATATCTTATATATCAATATATTCCTCAATCCTATCGATAAGCTTGTAAACTTCACAGAGCAATTCCAAAAGGGAATTACCGGCTTTGAAAGATTTTTACAGGTTGTAGAAACTGAACCGGATATTCAGGACAAAAAGGATGCTGTAGAGCTTGTTAACCCTAAGGGAGATATAGTTTTTAACAATGTATCCTTTAGCTACAACGATAAGAACAATGTATTAAGCAATATAAACATTAGTATAGAGGCCGGGAAAAATGTTGCACTGGTAGGCCCTTCCGGTGGAGGAAAGACCACCTTCTGCAGCCTTATCCCAAGATTCTATGAAATCAGCGAAGGATCTATAACTATAGATGGTATTGATATAAGGGATATAAAACTAAAATCCCTGAGAAAGGCCATTGGTATAGTCCAGCAGGATGTATACCTCTTTGCAGGAAGCATAGGAGAAAACATAGGCTACGGCAAGCCCGGAGCTGCTAAAGAGGAAATTATGGAGGCTGCCAAAAAGGCCAATATTCATGACTTTATCATGAGCCTTGAGGATGGTTATGACACCTACGTGGGAGAAAGAGGAGTTAAGCTTTCCGGAGGTCAGAAACAGAGAATATCCATAGCAAGAGTATTCCTGAAAAACCCTCCAATACTGATATTGGACGAAGCCACCTCAGCCTTGGACAATGAGAGCGAAAAGTTTATACAAAAATCCCTTGAAGAGCTGTCAAAGAATAGGACAACTCTTGTAATTGCCCATAGACTAAGTACCATAAGAAATGCTGATGAGATAGTGGTATTGACGGATGAGGGCATAAAGGAAAGAGGAAACCATGAGGAGCTGCTGGAGCAGAGCGGCGTTTATGCATATCTTTATAATATGCAGTTTGAGGATGTGGCAGCAGAAAGTTTAAATTAAAGAAGATGGATGTACAATCGAGAGGTTGTACATCTATTTTTTTGAGTTACTATGACAGATTTAACATTTAGCCTGCTGTAATCACAGCCTCTCAGCGGAACTAATTAGAAGCTAGAACTTACTTCTAAAAGTTGTAAGTTTTTATTAGAAGGACACCTTCGTCTGCAAAAGGCGCTGAGGTGTTTTTCTTATGGCGAAAATTGAAGTTTATGGAAATACCTTATGCATATATTTAGGACTATGGAGCCAAAGACTTTTGAAAATAGGAGTTTAATTATAAAAATATCGCCAAAATTTTATTGCTTTGCTTACATATTAGAGATGAACTAGTAATTATGTAAAAAAACACATCAGTATGCTAATTTTTGCTAGGAGGGATAACAGGACTAAAAAAGAATTTTATACATATTTGCAATATTTGCTTTGTTTTTGTCAATTGCCATAACAAAGCAAACAAAGCTAGTTAAAGCAGATTAGTATAATTATGATGATTTAAATCCGCTGGTGGAAGTTATATATGACTCAAGGGATAAAAGATGTACTGGTGTTAGTATATTAGTGTAGACACGAAAAGATGAAGGCTCTAAAATATAGAAAGGGGAAGGAAGTGTCTACGATGGCAAAAAGAGGAGGTTAATTTAGTAACGTATTATGACTTTAACGCTGCCAGATTAGCAATCTTGGATACATATAATCTTGGCATAATAGAAAAAGAATCCATAGGAGCATTGGATACATTACTTCTCAAAAATGCCAAGAGTTGGCCAGGCTGTCTGCATAAAAAAGTTCGATTATTTGTGTCCACTATATTGACATAAATCCAAATATGATAAGGGATGAAATTGTGATCAAGATTTAATTCCTATCTACGGAAATGGTAATGGAGATTATTATGCTGGACGCTAAAAATATGTCCTAAATTAATAGTATATTATTATTTTCATGAAAACTCAAGGAAAGAGAAATACAGTGATAGCTTTAAAAAGGGGATTAAAAACTAGCCTAATTTTCTAAGTAAAATATGTATAATTTAAATACAAAGCTAAATAAGAGAGTTCTATAGATTATTGAGATATAGAAGTAATTAACGAAATCTAATAATTAGAAACAGAAGGTCAAATATCTGCCTTCTGTTTTTATTGCATAATGAGTAACATTGATTAAACGGTAAACATTTTTAATTGTACCCCTCTCAACTATCTTTCTGAAAAGCAGCCAACTGTAACCTAGCCTCTTGCAACTGCTCATCCACAATGCTTGCTTCCTGTATGTGATCGTTAATAACCTTCGCTGTTGTTTTCAGCACTTCGTCCTCCAATACCTTGATGATCTTGGTCATCTCTTCTATGGCGTCCTTTTGAAATTTATTAACTTTTAAATTTACAATTGTAGGATTTATAGTTAAAATAGATAGGGTGATATATAAAGAAATACTACATACATAATGGAGGTATCTATGAAATTTTTAATAAATTATTTAAAGGGAGTAGCGGTAGGTCTGGCTACCTTGGTGCCGGGAGTAAGCGGCGGTACAATGGCTATCATATTCGGTATCTACGATGATTTACTGCATTCCATTGGTTTTTTCTTCAAGGATTGGAAAAAGCATACCCTATTCTTACTACAGGTTGGCCTGGGAGGACTTACCGGTCTTGTGGTGTTTAGCAGCTTGTTAAAGTCTGCCGTAGAAACTTTCCCTTTTGAGATGAGGTTTTTATTTATTGGTATTATCTGCGGAGGTATTCCGGTGCTCTATAATAGGGCAGGAGAAGGTAAAAAAGACATAAAAGGCTGGATATTCCTGCTTATTGGACTTGTAATAGTAATGATTATGCCCGCAGATGAGGCTACAACAGCAGCTTTGGCTACTACCCCGGGTATAGAAAGTATGATATTTTTATTCATTGCCGGTATAGTTATGGCCATAGCACTGATTTTGCCGGGAATAAGCGGATCTTATATGCTTCTTATTCTGGGCCTATACGATGTAACCCTAGGTGCTATAGAAAATAGGAGTATTCCTTTCCTAATACCCTTGGCCTTGGGAGTACTAGTTGGTACTTTAGCAACCACAAGATTAATAGAAGGATTATTAAAGAAGTATCCATCCATAGCTTATATGCTTATTCTAGGTTTTGTGGCCGGTTCAATAAAACCGGTATTTGAGCAGGTTGGTTTCCCAACAGGCTACAGCATAATCTCTTCAATAGTAACCTTTGTGCTAGGCTTCATGCTTATAAGATGGATAAGTAAAAAGGATGTAGAAGCCTGAGTTTTATTTGAAAGAATGAATCAGATATCATACAACTGTAAACTCTCTTTACTGCCTTATCTTTTTGGAGATAATCATATAATATTTTGGAAAAATAATTGCATAAAGCTTACAATATTATATAGAATATTGTTATAAATTGATTAGATTAATTGTCCATATATGCAGATAAGAATAAAAACAAACATTTAAGGAAAGGAAGTGTAAATGTGGTCTATACAGATTACTATGAGGATAACACTACCATAGAATGGGTCCACGGCGTAAAATATATGACTCCTTCACCGCACCCCAATCATGGCAGAGTTTATAAGAAGATTTTTAATACACTTGCCAACTACTTAGAAAATAAAAGCTGTGAGTTATTTCCGGACAAAACAGATTTATGTTTGGCTGATCCCAAAGAACCAATAAGTATAAACGAATTAAAAAGGCCTGTAGTGCCTGATTTATTTGTTGTTTGTAATAATAGTTTTGAGCTTGTAGGAAATAATATTGTAGCTATTCCAGACTTTATTTTAGAGATAGTAAGTCCTAGCTCCATAAAAATAGATAATTATATTAAGAAGGAGCTGTATATCTCTAAGGGTGTAAAAGAATATTGGATAGTTGATTATTTTGATAAATCAGTCACCGTTTGCTTTAATGGTCAAGAGACAGTATATTCTTTTCAGGATGAGATTAAAGTAAATATTTTTGAGGATTTGGCTATATGTTTGAAGGATATTAAATTATTTGAGGTGTAACAGCTCCGGCTTATTTAGGCCGGAGTTTTAATTTTGTAAAAAATTAAAACGATTACAAACATTTTTTCATTGCTTTAAAAAATAATTCGCATTTTTTAAAGTGAATTATTGACATAGTGTTAACTGTATGCTATTTTATATATAACAGATTTAAAAAAACCTTGAATTTATTATTAATTATTTAAAAGCAAGGTAAATTAATTCAAAAATTATGAATAAAAATAAATGTAAAGACGTTGAAGAAGATAAAGCTATCAGTAAATTAATTACAGAGAGCCGGGATAGGTGGAAACCGGTATTAGTTTGATAGGTAATGATCACTTCTGAGTCTTATGGCTGAAGTCAGTAAGTCATAACGGTGGTCCCGTTAAAAGGCTAAGGTTTGAAAGAACCTGATGAGGCAGTTGCTGTGAAGTAACTGTAAACTAGAGTGGTAACGCGTATGTAACGCCTCTATATGTTTAGACATATAGAGGCGTTTTGCATAATTGGGGCTTATCTTTTTATGTAAATGGGGCTTACATAAAAAGATGTAATTATAAATAAAAGGGGGCGATTTTGTTGGAGATTACTATTCAACAGGATGAGGAAGGTATAATACGCCAGTAGAATCTGAATACTAAAAATATTTTAACGACAAAAAGTTGAAAGGATGTTGAATATGAAAAAATCTTTGAGTTTATTAACTGCGGTTTTGGTTGGGGCAAGCCTTTTTGCAGGCTGCAGTAAGGCAGAAAATTCTAATACAGTTAAGATAGGTTTAAATTATGAGTTATCTGGTCAGGTAGCTACTTATGGTACAGGTCTTGTTGAAGGCATAGAACTGGCTTTTGAAGAAATTAATAAGGCTGGCGGAGTGCTGGAAAAGCAAATAGAAGCTGTAAAGGTAGATAATAAATCCAATGATACAGAAGCAGCCAGTGTTGCAACAAAGTTAGCAACTAAGGACAAGGTAGTCTTGATGTTAGGACCAGCTACCTCAGGAAATACAAAGGCAGCATCACCAATAGCTAATCAAAATAAAATCCCATTGGTATCCGCTTCAGCTACAGCTGACGACGTAACAGTGGACAAGAATGGTAAGGTAAGAGAATACGTATTTAAAACTTGTTTCAGCGATTCCTTCCAGGGAGTTATAATGGCGAACTTTGCCTTTAATGACCTAGGCACAAAGAAGGCAGCAATGCTTATAGATGCTACCAGTGATTATAGTAAGGGGCTTGCAAAGAACTTCCAGGAAACCTATGAGAAGCTTGGCGGAACTGTAGCAAAAGAAGAAGCTTACAAGGCAAAAGATACAGACTTTATGGCAGTATTAACTAACCTAAAAGCTGCACAACCGGATGTATTATTCGTACCTGGATATTATGAAGAAGTTGGTCTGATTGTTAAACAGGCCAGAGAGCTTGGTTTAAATGTTCCGGTACTAGGCGGAGACGGTTATGATTCACCAAAGCTCATAGAGTTAGCAGGAAAAGATGCACTAAACAAGGTTTATTTCACAAACCACTATTCTTCACAGGATACTGCACCTGAAGTAGCTAAATTCAGAGAAGCTTTCAAAGCTAAATACGGCAAGGACCCAGATGCATTTAATGCACTTGGCTATGATTTAGGATACTTTGCTGCAGATGCTATAAAGAGAGCAGGTAAGGCTGATCCGGAGGCAATCAAGAAGGCTCTTGAAGAAACTAAGGACTTTAATGCAGTAACAGGTAAATTCTCAATAGGCGAAGACCACAACCCTGTAAAATCCATAACAGTGTTGGAAGTTAAAGATGGGAACTTTACATTTGTTAAGAAGGTAGAACCTTAATCAATTAAAAATTAACAATTAATAATTAGTAATTATGGTGGAAATTCAGCTTGGGCTGAATTTCTCCTTTCTTAAAAAATCATTGAAAGAGGACGCCAAATTAGCAACATAGATAAAAAAAGAGGTGATGATGGTGCAGCAGTTTGTACAACAATTAATAAACGGAGTATCTATCGGAAGTATATATGCTCTAATAGCTTTAGGATACACAATGGTTTACGGAATTATAAATTTAATTAACTTTGCTCACGGAGAAGTATTAATGGTGGGTGCTTATGTGGGATTTGCGGTAACTACAACTCTGGGCCTTGGATTTTTACCATCCCTCCTAATATCTATGGTAATTTGTGCATTGTTGGGAATGGGAATAGAAAAGGTAGCTTATAAACCAATTAGAAATTCAAGCAGAATAGCGGCGCTTATTACGGCTATAAGTGTATCTCTGTTCCTACAATATGGAATGATGTTTTTCGTAAAGGCTGAGACAAGAATTTTTCCGGATGTTTTGCCAAGACATAACATTATACTGTTTAACGGAAACGTAGTATTGGATTCAAGAAATATCTATATTATTGCAATAACAATTTTACTTATGGCGGCACTTCAGTATATAGTTCATAGGACAAAGGTTGGTAAGGCTATGAGAGCCGTTTCCCAGGATAGGGATGCTGCTCAGCTGATGGGGATTAACATCAACAAGACTATATCCTATACCTTTGCCATTGGTTCAGCCTTGGCAGGAGCGGCAGGGGTTTTAGTAGGGGTTTACTATAATTCCATCAACCCGTTAATGGGGGCAACCCCTGGGTTAAAGGCCTTCATAGCAGCAGTAATCGGAGGTATAGGAATTATACCGGGAGCAGTGTTTGGAGGATTTTTCTTAGGCATAACTGAAACCTTTGTCAGTGCAGTGGGTTATTCCTTATATAAGGATGCGGTTGCTTTTGCAATATTGATATTAGTATTAATCGTTAAACCAAGAGGGCTGTTAGGTAAAAATATTAAAGAGAAAGTATAGAGGTGATAACATGAAGGTGCTTCAAAAAAAGAATACAGTCGGTGCAGCAGTAATTGCTTTAGTCTACATTATTACAAAGGTTTTGATTGATGGAGGCGCCATTCCTCAGCATATTTCCTTTAACTTGTTTATAGTTGGTATAAATATTATTTTAGCAGTAAGCCTAAATCTTATTACCGGTTTTACAGGACAGTTTTCTCTTGGACATGCAGCCTTTATGTCTGTAGGAGCTTATACCTCTGCAGTAATAACATCAAACTTCGGACAGCCTTTTGTTGTTGGACTTATTGCCTCAGCGGTAACAGCAGCTTTGGCAGGGCTTATCATTGGAATTCCAACTTTAAGATTAAAAGGTGACTATTTAGCTATAGCAACCTTGGGGTTTTGCGAAATAATACAGGTTTTGATTTTGAATAACGAATACTTAGGTGGAGCTACAGGCTTCAATGATATACCTAATAATACAACTTGGACATGGCTCTTCTTTATGGTAGTTTTGACCATGCTGCTTATCAGTAATTTTGTTAAATCCTTTCAGGGGCGTGCCTGTATTGCCATAAGAGAAGATGAAATTGCAGCAGAAGCTATGGGGGTTAACACTACAAAATATAAGGTTATGGCCTTTGTTATAGGAGCAGCCTTTGCAGGAATAGCCGGAGCCTTGTATTCCGGATATGTAAACTTTATAAAGCCTACATCTTTTGATTTTATGAGATCAATAGATATACTTGTTATGGTGGTATTTGGTGGAATCGGCAGTATTACCGGTGCTGCTTTGGGGGCAGTAGCGCTGGTAATAATATCTACTTTATTGCAGAGCATACCTGAACTTAGAATGGTAGTCTATGCAGTAATTCTCTTTGTAATTATGGTGTACAGACCACAGGGGTTATTGGGAAAAGGAAATTTGAACTTCATAAACAGGTTTTTAAAGAAGGGAGGAAGTATAAATGGCAATATTGACAGTAAAGAATCTATCTAGGACCTTTGGAGGTATTGTAGCGGTTGCGGATATAAATATGGAAGTACAGAAGGGTCAGATTGCAGGGGTTATTGGACCTAATGGGGCAGGTAAAACAACCTTCTTTAATCTGTTGACAGGGATTTATACTCCTTCCGCCGGAGAAATTATATATGAGCTTGATAGGACAGTAAGCAACAAAAACTTAAAGCCGCATAAGATTGCAGGCTATGGCATATCAAGAACCTTTCAGAATGTAAGACTTTTTAAAGAGATGACAGTTTTGGACAACGTATTGTTGGGCTATCACAGCAACTTTAAGTACAGTGTACTATCTTCATTCTTCAGGCTTCCGGCTTTCTTTAAGGGGGAAGAAAAGGCAAAGGAAGAGGCTATGGATCTTCTTAAGGTAATGGGGCTGCTGGAAAAGAAGGACGAATTAGCTAAAAACCTTCCTTACGGAGAGCAAAGAAAGCTTGAAATAGCAAGGGCCTTAGCCACTAAGCCCAAGATCTTGCTGCTGGATGAGCCTGCAGCAGGAATGAACCCACAGGAAACCAAGGACCTTACCAAGCTGATAAGGAACATAAGAAAAGATTTCGACCTTACAGTAATTCTTATTGAGCATGATATGTCCTTGGTTATGGATATATGTGAAAAGATATTTGTATTTGACTATGGAAAGCTAATTGCCCAGGGAACTCCTTATGAGGTTCAAAATAACCCTGAGGTTATTAAGGCCTACTTAGGAGAGGAGGAGCAGGATGCTACAGCTTAGGGACGTAAATTTGTATTATGGGGTAATACATGCCTTGAAGGGGATAAATATAAATATACAAGAAGGGGAGATTGTAACGTTGATAGGTTCCAATGGGGCTGGAAAATCATCAACCTTACGGGCTATCTCCGGCATAGAAAAAATAAGCTCCGGCAGCATTGAGTTCAACGGCAGGGATTTAGGAAAGACCAATGCTTCGGAAATAGTTTCTATGGGGCTGTCACAGGTACCGGAGGGCAGAAGAGTATTTCCTCAAATGACGGTTATGGAAAATTTAGAGATGGGTGCTTATACAAGAGAGGATAAGGCTGAGATTAAAGCAGACTTTGAAAGGGTATTTACCCTGTTTCCAAGATTGAAGGAAAGAAAGTCTCAAATGGCAGGTACCCTCTCCGGCGGAGAGCAGCAGATGCTGGCCATGGGAAGAGCCCTGATGTCAAGGCCGAAGCTTTTACTCCTGGATGAGCCTTCAATGGGGCTGGCTCCTCTGGTGGTAAAGGAAATATTCAATATAATAAAAGAAATAAATAATGAAGGCACTACTGTTTTGCTGGTAGAGCAAAATGCCAGCATGGCTCTGAAGATTGCAGACAGAGCTTATATAATTGCCAACGGAGAAATCGAAGCCGAGGGTAGGGCACAGGAACTTCTCCATGATGAAAAAGTTAAGAAAGCATATTTAGGGGGCTAAATATATTAAGGGCTTCAGTAAAGGTTGAAATACTTTTACTGAAGCCCTTATGGTTTATGCCTATTTAATTTTATGTTTTTCTATAAAATTGTCCAACTGATCTTCCGGCAGAGGCTTGGAATAGTAGTAGCCCTGAATGATATCACAATTATTATTTTTTAGATAGTGAAGCTGTTCTTGAGTTTCTACCCCCTCTGATACTATGGTAACACCGATTTTATGCCCCAAGTCTATAATTGAGTCTGTAATAATGCTTTTGGTAGTGTCTCCAATGATGTCGTCAATAAACATCTTATCTATTTTCAAAGTATTTATAGGTAGGTTTCTCAAGTAACCAAGAGAAGAATATCCTGTGCCAAAGTCATCCAGGGCGATCCGTATACCCTTTCCATTGAGAAACTGAAGCTTTTCTATAATCATGTCCGGTGATTCCATAATAACTGATTCAGTGATTTCAAGTTCTAACAGGTGGTTTGGAAGCTTGTACCTTTCAATAATATCCATAATCATTTGACAAAAGTTTTCCTGGAGGATTTGAATTACGGATATGTTTATACTTATCCTATATTGGCTGTTAAGCCTTCTATTTAGGTCTGCTGCGAAACGGCAGGCGCTTTCCAATATCCATTCACCTAGGGGAACTATGAAGCGGGTTTCCTCTGCAATACCTATGAACTGTAGTGGCGGAACCAGACCGAGTTTTTCATTTTTCCAGCGGACCAGAGCTTCAAAGCCGTAAATTTCATTGGTGCGGATATCAATTTGAGGCTGATAGTACAGCAGGAATTCCTTTTTCTCCAAGGCATTTTTCAACTGCTTTTCAATAACTACTCTGGTAATGACCGCATCCTTTATAGTTGAGTTAAAGAAACTATACCCATTCTTTCCCTTTTCTTTTGACTTATACATTGCCATATCCGCGCACTTCAGGAGGCTGTCTAAGGTTGTACCATCTTGTGGGAAGAGTGAAATTCCTATGCTCACGGTAATATTTATAGTGTTCTCCTCTATTATCAAGGGTGAGCTGAAAACATTAATTATATTACGGGCATAGTTCTCAATTTCACCCCTACTCTCTGCCTGCTTTACATAAAAGATGAACTCGTCTCCACCAAGTCTAAACAAGGTACAGGAGGAGTTGGCAACAGAGGATAAACGGTTGGCAACTTCTATCAGTACTTTGTCTCCAAAGGAGTGGCCTAGGGTATCGTTTATCAGCTTGAAATTATCAGTATCGATAAATAGCATTGCTTGCAGACTTACATTTGTATTTACATCCTTTAGTTCTGCTGAAAATACTTCATTAAAATATGTCCTGTTATATAAATCTGTCAACTGATCATGATAGGCTAAATGCTTAAGTACTCTTTGATATTGTTTAGTGTTTGTAACATCAGTATGGGATCCTATCATTCTCACCGGAACTCCGGCATCATTAAAGATAGCTTGTCCGCGAGTATGAAGCCAACGGTAAGAGCCATCCCGGGCCTTGATTCGATAGTCACACTCATAGCTGTCAATCTCCCTATTAAGATATAATTTACGGGTTGTTTTTATCTTTTCTCTGTCATTAGGATGAACCAGTGAAAGCCATTGTTCTTCTGTATGCTTGTAGGACTTCCTGTCATAGCCCATAATTTCAAACCACTTATCAGAAAAGTATATCTTATCGGTAAGAAGGTCCCAATCCCATAGGCCGTCATTGGTGGCATCCAGTATGGTCTTATATCTCTGTTCGCTTTCCTTTAATTCTTCCTGGGAAGTACATATAATTTCATACTGCCTTTTCAGTTCGCTATCCGCGTCAGAAAGATTCTTATACAGTTCAGTCAACTCACCATGGCTCTGCTCCAATTGTTTCTTCATTTTTCTTGTCTTATCCAGGTAATATAATAATATTGCAACTGATGAAAGTAGCACAAGAAATGCAATAATGGTGTAGGTTATCAAGCTGGCATAGGTTTCAAAAAAAGCGTAAGGATTATTTAATATACGGCTATTATTGGGCAGCTGCTTCATGGGTATATTGAATCTTTTTAATTGGAGGTAGTTGAATATTAATTGTGAATTTTCCTTTGCAATAATAGGCAAATCAGAAGCCTTCTTACCTTCCAGTATTTCTATGGCTAACTTTCCCGCATCCGCTCCATATTGTGAGGCGCTAACCATGCTGCCACCCACTACGCCATCATCGGATGAAAATTCATAAATATGGTAAATGGGAATTGGGGACCTTTGGCTCAGCTGCCTGGTAAAGTATTCATTATCTACAGACTTATTTGCGATATCCGTGGAATAAGTAGTAATTAAGGTAATGCTATTTTCTTCTTGCTTCGATAGGGTTTCAAATATTTCTTCTTGTGTGTGATTATTTAGTGGAATAACTTCTATATCTTTATTTAATTCAGTGATTGTCTTGATAGAGAGCAGAGCAGTAGACTTACCGCTTTCCGTGTTGTCATAGATTAGATATATCTTTTTTAGGGCAGGATTGATTTGTAAAGCTGTGGATACTGTACCTCTGACATCGATGTTTTCTATAACGCCTGTAATATTTTCGTGACCTTTGGTCAGCGCAGTCAGACCATCTTCATTTATTCCGGAAAATACTATGGGGGCATCAGAGAATAGTTCCTTTCTATTTTCGAGGGCAAACTCCAGAGCTGCATCGTCAGTGGTAATTAAGAGATCAATATGTTCATTAAGGTACTTTAACTTTAGAGAAGAATAAAAGTTTTGCAGTTGTTCCTTTGTTGGATAGCGCTTCCAATCCATATACTCTACTGAAATATTCTTATCAGGATACTTTTCTTTAAGAGAACTTAAAATACCCTCTGTTTGATCGTCGGTCCAAGAATACCCCCTATGATAAGAATTAATTATCAATACTAGTCCGTCTATTTTATCTGCATAAACAAAAAGGGGTTTGCAGAAACTTGCAGTAAAGATAGCTAAAAGAAGAATTAGAAATTTGACAGCGGGTAGACATTTTTGTTTTTTCATAAACTCACCTCCGTATATTATAATTTTTAGTGTGTTTTCTGATATGTAAAATATGGGAATAAATTATCAACTAAAAATGATTATTATATACAATTATATCACATAATAAAAAATTTAAAATAAAAGTATAGAAAAAGCTTATAATAAATGTTGGAATCTGTAAAAAATGTATGAAATAATTTTCACACTGCATGAAAAAATGTAAGAAAAATATATGGGGAATAGAGTTGACATTATAAAGAAAATAGACGTATACTAAATATGTAAGCGCTATCACATGTTCTGAAAGACAGGAGGATTAAATCATGGCCGTTACCATAAATGACATAGCAAACAAGGCAGGTGTATCCTTGGCTACTGTATCCAGAGTAATCAATGATTCCGGTTACGTGTCAGCTGACACGAGGAAAAAGGTGCTTCAGGCAATAAAAGAACTTGACTTTACACCAAATGGCATAGCCAGAAGCCTGTCTAAGAACGAAACAAACACCATAGGGATTGTAGTGCCGGATATAACTAACTCCTATTTTGGTGAAATAATAAAGGGAATAAGTGAAATTGCAGAAAGTAAAGATTTGAATATCATATTATTTAATACAGATGATAATATTAATAAGGAATTGAGGGCCCTAAAGTTATTGAAGGCCCAAAGAATAAAGGGTATAATCATGACTCCCGGCTTTGGAGAAGAAGACCTGAACAGTGAATATATAAATACCCTTGAAAATATCGGTGTACCTCTGGTGCTGGCAGCAGCCAGCGTAAAGTATGCAAAGCTCAACGGTGTCTTCGTGGATGATATAAAGGGAGCTTTTGACGCCACTAATCATTTGATTAAAGAAGGGCATACTAAAATCGGAATCATAACCGGTGGGTTAAGTTCAAAACCATCTGTGGATAGGCTTATGGGCTATAAAAAAGCTATGGCCTTCAGTAATTTACCCGTGGAGGAAAGCTTAATATACCATGGGGATTACAGAATGGAGAAGGCCTACACAATTACCAAGGAGATTCTGGAAAAGCCGGACCGTCCTACTGCCCTTGTCATATGCAGCAATATGATGACCTTGGGGGCAGTAAAGGCAATTCACGATTCAGGTAAAAAGATACCGGAGGATTTAGCCATAATCGGCTTTGACAAAATACAGGCCTTGGACTTATTGGGCTTTAACATAAGCTATGTAGATGATTTTCCGGTAGAACTGGGCAAAGAAGCGGCAAATATGCTGCTGCAGCTGGTGGAACAGGAGGACAGTAAAGGAATAAGAGAAGTAACTATTAGTCCCACTGTTGTATTAAAGGGTTCAGAAAAGTATTTAAAATAAAAAATTATCAAAGAAAGGATGTCGAGTTAAATGAATTTAGCAAAATACATAGACCATACAATATTAAAACCGGAGGCTACGGAAGAGGCAGTAATAAAGCTTTGCAAAGAGGCTAAGGAATACGGTTTCGCCTCTGTTTGTGTAAATCCATATTATGCTTCCCTTGCAGCTAAAGAATTGATGGATTCAGATGTTAAGGTATGTGTGGTAGTAGGTTTCCCCTTGGGAGCTAATACAAAGGAAGTAAAGGCCTTCGAAACAAACCAGGCCATAGAACACGGTGCAGAAGAAATAGATATGGTTATAAATATCGGTGCACTTAAGGATAAAAAATATGATGTGGTAAAAGCAGATATCGAAGCAGTAGTTAATGCAGCAAACAAGAGAGCTAAGGTAAAGGTAATAATTGAAACCTGTCTACTAACCGATGAGGAAAAGGTACAGGTTTGTGCCATCGCCAAGACCGCCGGAGCAGACTTTGTAAAGACATCCACAGGCTTTTCCAGCGGCGGAGCTACCGCTGCAGATGTAGCCCTGATGAGAAAAACCGTAGGCCAAGACATGGGCGTAAAGGCTTCCGGTGGAATAAGAGACTACAAAACAGCTATGGAAATGATCAATGCAGGAGCCAACCGCTTGGGCTTGAGCGCAGGAATTGCGGTAGTTAAAGGCGAAGAAGCTGCAGGTGGAGATAAATACTAATTACTCATTAAATATTAGTGAAGCTCAGAGAAGGAGAATGCAGTATGAGGATGTATGATTTGATCATTAAGAAAAGAAATGGTCAGGAGCTTAGTACAGAAGAGATAAATTACTTTATTGAGAACTACACAAAGGGGAACATACCGGATTATCAGGTGTCTGCCTTAATGATGGCTATTTATTTTCAGAAGATGAACATGAGAGAAACCTCGGCTCTGACCATGGCTATTGTCAATTCAGGGGATGTATTGGATCTTTCAAAGATAGAGGGTATAAAGGTAGATAAGCACAGCACCGGCGGTGTTGGGGATACTACTTCCCTGGTGCTTACACCTATGGTGGCAGCGCTGGGAATACCGGTGGCTAAAATGTCCGGAAGAGGACTTGGCCATACCGGAGGAACTATAGATAAGCTGGAGTCCTTCAAGGGCTTTTCTGTAGAGATAACTGAAGATCAGTTTATAAACAATGTAAATACAATAAAGCTGGCTATTATGGGCCAGACTGCAGATTTAGCCCCTGCAGATAAAAAACTCTACGCCTTAAGAGATGTTACCGGTACTGTAGACAATATTTCACTGATATCTTCAAGTATAATGAGCAAGAAGATTGCGGCCGGAGCTGATGCCATAGTTCTGGACGTTAAGGTTGGAGACGGAGCCTTTATGAAGTCCTATGAGGAGGCAAAAGAACTGGCCCAGGCTATGGTGAGCATAGGTAAGAATGTAGGCAGAGAAACCATAGCTGTAATCTCTGACATGGATCAACCTCTGGGCTTAGCTATAGGTAATGCCCTGGAAGTAAGAGAAGCCATGGATACCTTAGTTGGAAAAGGTCCACAGGATTTGTTGGAGCTGTGTTTGACTGTGGGAAGCCAGATGGTGCTGTTGGCCAAGAAAGCTGCTTCAGTAGAAGAAGCAAGACAGATGCTGTTAAAGACCATTGAAGACGGTTCTGCCATCCGCAAGTTTAAAGAATTTATAACAGCTCAAGGCGGCAGTGCTGAACAGGTGGATAATCCAGACCTGCTTCCAAAGGCTAAATATGTAGTGGAAGTTAAGAGTGACAGGGCAGGTTATGTTACAAAGATAAATGCCCAAAGCCTAGGCTTAATAGCTATGGAGCTGGGCGCTGGCAGGGCCACAAAGGAAGATGTCATTGACCTGGCAGTGGGAGTCGTGCTCAACAAAAAGAGGGGCGACAAGGTAGAAGTTGGTGAAACCATAGCCTATATTCACGCCAACGACGAAAGCCGAATCGAAAAGGCCAAGAAGGATATACTTAAGAACTACGTTATTTCACCGGAAGCAGCACGTAATATTCCGCTGATATACGACGTGATTAGATAATGAGCAATGAGTAATTAGTAATGAGTAATTAGTAATGAGTAATTATGGAGGAAATTCAGCCTAAGCTGAATTTCTACAAAATATAAATTAGTGGATATTTTTCAGCTTCGCTGAAAAATATCTTCCTTAATTACTCATTACTCAATATTAAGTACTAATTAAGATACGGAGGTGTTAAAATTGACAAAAGGCAATATAGACAGAGTAATATGGATTGTGCTGGACAGTGTTGGTATGGGAGAAATGCCGGATGCCAAGGACTTTGGTGATGTAGGTGTAAATACTATCGGTAACGTGTCTAAGGCACTGGGAGGCCTAAAGGTGCCTAACATGGAGTCCTTAGGTCTTGGAAATATAGACGGAATAAAGGGAGTAAACAGAGTAGATTCTCCAAAGGGCTGTTTTGCAAGGTTTGCTGAGGCCTCAAGAGGTAAGGACACTACTACAGGACACTGGGAAATGAGCGGTGTTATTTCTGATGTTCCCTTCCCAACCTACCCGGAAGGCTTTCCACAGGATATAATTGAAGCTTTTGAGAAGGCAACAGGCAGAAAGGTTATAGGTAACAAGCCGGCTTCCGGCACTGAGATATTGGATGAACTTGGGGAAGAACATATGAAGACCGGCAAGGTGATTGTATATACTTCTGCAGACAGTGTATTCCAAATTGCTGCCCATGAACAGGTTGTTCCTCTGGAAGAACTATATAAGATGTGTGAAATTGCAAGAAACATCTTGGTAGAACCTCATGCAGTGGCCAGAGTTATAGCAAGACCTTTCGTAGGTAAGCCCGGAGCCTTTACAAGAACTCCTAACAGAAGAGACTTTTCATTGGTACCGCCTTACGATACAATATTAGATAAGATGAAAAAGGCCGGCTATAACGTTATGGCCGTTGGTAAGATAGAAGATATTTTCTCCGGCAAAGGAATTACAGAAGCTGTTCATACAAAGGATAATATGGATGGCGTTGATAAAACGCTTGAATACATGAAGGAAGATAAGAAGGGTCTTATCTTTACAAACCTGGTGGACTTTGATATGAAGTGGGGACACAGAAATGACTATAAGGCCTATGGAAAGGGTCTTGAAGACTTTGACGCAAGGCTGCCTGAAATATTAAATGTCATGAAGGATACAGATGTATTGTTTATAACTGCAGACCATGGTTGTGACCCCACAACACCAGGAACAGATCATACAAGGGAGTATGTACCATTTATAGCTTACGGTAAGACCTTAAAGGAAGGCGTAAATCTTGGCACAAGACATACTTTTGCAGATATGGGTCAGACCTTGGCAGATATTTTTGAAACAGAAAGTATTCAAAACGGAAAAAGCTTCTTAGCTGAAGTTATAAAATAAGGAGGATTTTTAAATGAGTGTTCATATTGGTGCAAAGGAAGGACAGATAGCAGATAGAATATTATTACCGGGAGATCCTTTAAGAGCTAAGTTTATAGCAGAAACTTTCCTGGAAAATCCTGAATGCTATAATGAAGTAAGAGGCATGTATGGTTTTACCGGTACTTATAAGGGCAAGAGAGTATCAGTACAAGGAACCGGTATGGGAATGCCTTCGATATCAATTTATGCTACAGAACTTATACAGTCCTATGGCGTAAAGAAATTAATAAGAGTAGGTACCTGCGGGTCCTTCCTGGAAGATGTTAAGGTTAGAGACGTAATCATTGCAATGTCAGCTTCCACAGATTCAAACATAAACAAGTTGAGATTCCACGGCATGGATTATGCTCCTACAGCCAGCTTCAAGCTGCTTAAGAAAGCCTATGACACAAGCGTAGAGAAAGGCTTAAACACAAAGGTAGGTAGCGTATTAAGCTCCGACACCTTCTACAATGATGAGGCAGACAGCTGGAAGCTTTGGGCTAAGTACGGAGTTATGGCTGTAGAAATGGAAACAGCAGCCCTATATACCATAGCAGCTAAGTTTGGAGTAGATGCTCTTGGAATATTAACCGTAAGCGATCATCTTGTAACAGGAGAACTTACAAGTGCAGAAGAAAGACAGAAGACCTTTACTAATATGATTGAAGTTGCCTTGGATACTATAATAGAAGATTAATAAAAAAAGCTAGGATGCCTATCATCCTAGCTTTTTTAACTTTAAAAGCAACTCTCCTCATCATTTATGCCGTAGAGATTCCAATAAATCAATATATTTTTGCAATAGTTCGTTCTCTTTATTCAAGATACCGATTTGTTTTTTCATTACAGTTAAAATACCATCATAACCTGATAAGGCTTCTTCATAGTACTTACTTTTTATGAGTTTTTGAATGTTTGAGTTTCTTCTTGAAATTGCCTTCTCTACAAGTATAAGCTGCTCAGAAATGTTGCTTAGTTCCATCTCCATCTTTTCTACCCTTCTGCTGTCTTCTTCCGAAGGATGAATTTCACCACTGAATAAATTCATATAAAGGTCCGCTGCTTTCTTCCCCTTTTTATTTATTTCCTGCTGTATTTTCTTGATTTCCTTTTCTTTTTCACTGATGGCCCTTCGTTTTTCTTTTACCTGAGCATTAAATTCGCTCTCAGGACTCCTAAGAGCAGCCCTTGCATAGACAGTTTGAGATGGAATCAGCAAGCAAAGCAACACAGCCGAAAGCATAGATATTATTTTTTTCATACAAAATCACCTCAACTCTAGGATTCCTTAGAAAAAGGTAATTATGCAAAAAATGAATAATATATAATAAATATGCTGCCGTTTAGGCAGCATTTTTTAAAATAAAATTCCGCTAGCGCTTCCAACTTCTCTGTAACAATTGGAAATTCTGACGGAATGATATCGTGGAAAAATTCCGGCACAGTAGTGTGAGAAACAACAGGTGAAAAAAGGAAGCTCCAAAAAGGAACTTCCTATAGTTATGATTTTATAAAATTCTATGTATTTCTGAGGGTGGAAGTGGCTTTGAGAACAGATAACCTTGAATAATATCACAATTATTAGATTCAAGGTACTCCAATTGATCATTAGTTTCAACACCTTCTGCCACAATGGTAAGACCTATCTTATGGCCCAGATCTATTATAGAGTCTGTCAGGGAGGTATTGCAGCCTGCTGAAGATATATCATCTATAAACAGCTTGTCAATTTTTAATGTAGTAATTGGTATTTTTCTCAAGTAAGCAAGGGAAGAGTAGCCTGTACCAAAATCATCCAGGGCTATGCTTATACCTTTTTCTCTCAATAGCTTAAGTTTTCCCACTATTAGGTCAGGAGATTCCATGATAATGGATTCCGTTATTTCAAGTTCCAATAATGAGGGTGAGAGCCCTGTATCTGCAAGTATCCGCTCCACCATGTCTGTAAAGTTATCCTGCAGCAGCTGCATTACTGATATATTTACAGATACTTTGTAATCCGTACCCTTAGCAGCGTTAAGAGCTTTTAAAAACTGGCAGGAGTTTTTTAATATCCATTCGCCCAGAGGAACGATAAAGCCTGTTTCTTCTGCCACATGTATAAATTTTAAGGGGGATACCAGGCCCAGTTCCGGACTTTGCCATCGAACCAAGGCTTCAAAGGCTTCCACCTTTTTGGTCTGTACATTTACCTGTGGCTGATAATGAAGAATAAATTCATTATTTTCCAGAGCCTTCCTTAAATGTTTTTCTATTTTAACTCTAGCCTGAATTTCATCATTTAATATGCTGTTATAAAAGCGAAAACCGTTCTTTCCTCTTTCCTTAACCTTATACATAGCCATATCCGCATACTTTAGCAAGGTGTCAACGTCTGTGCCGTCATAAGGAAACAAGGAAATACCAATGCTTACAGAGGTGCTGATGCTATTTCCATCGATATTAAAGGGTTCGCTGAAGCTGTCAATTATTTTGTTGGCATAGGCTTCTATAGCACTTTTGTTTTCCGCGTTCTTGATATATATAATAAACTCATCCCCGCCAAGTCGAAACAGTTCACAATTGTCACCGGTAAAAGTCAAAAGCCTCATTGCCACCATCAGGAGAAACTTGTCCCCAAAGGAATGACCAAGAGTATCGTTGACGAATTTAAAATTGTCCGTATCGATAAAAAGCATTGCATCCATTGTATTTGAGTTCTTATGCTGGCTTAAATAAAGGCCTATGGTATCGTATAAATACAACCTGTTATTTAATCCGGTCAGTGCATCATGGTAGGCTACATATTGCAGTTCAGCTTCATAATCCTTTAACTCTGTTATATCCATATGAGAACCCATTACTCTATAGACCTTGCCCTCAGAGTCGTATTGAGCCTTACCTCTGGAGCGGATCCATATATAATCCCCATGGACATTTTTTATTCTGAACTCGCAGTTGAAATAAGGAACCTTATTTTTCAAATGCTGTTTTAAGGCCTTGAAAATCTGATGTATATCATCAGGCTGAACAAATTTTCTCCAGAACCAAATACTTTGCTCACATTCCTCAGGATTATAGCCTAATAGTTCGTACCATTTTTCTGATAAATATATATTTCCTGTATTAAAATCAATGTCCCATATAGCATCATTGGTTGATTCCAATACAAGCCTATAGCGCTCTTCTGTATTGGTAAGGGTTTCTTGAGTGCAAGCGAGTTCCTCGTATTGAGCCCGTACTTCCTCGTCCGTGGAAGCCAATTCTTCATAAAGCTCAGTAAGTTCTTTGTGATTTTCCTCTAATTCCTTTTTCATCCTTTTTATTTTCCATATATAGAATAATAAAACAGCAATAAAGGACATGAGCAGGATCAAAGTGCCTAAGGAACTATATACAAGAGTTTTATAATTTTCGAAAAAGAAAAATGACTCATTAACACTATTACCCATAATCGCACCTCATATATGCATACCGTAGTAAAGAATTTATCAAAGTACTGCACTGCATCATAATTGAATTATATCACAAAAGGGGGAATTTTTATACAAAAGTCATAATATAATTATATATTTGCCTGAAATATATCGGTTATTTTTCAAATCTTATAACAAATTAGACAATGATATTACTATATGGTAAATTTAATAATAGGTAAAAAGTCAGGAAGGGGAATAGTTATGAAAATTGATAAAAAGGAAAGAAATAAGCTTGTTATTGTTGGACTTGTACCTATTATTATGCTGTTGAACTCTGTTAGTAAATCTGTACCGCAGCTTGTGGAAAAACTGTACTCTACCGGTATAAATAAGCCCATACGGCAGCTTCTAAGCTTTATTTCATCCATAGTACCCTTTTCTGCGGCGGAATTTCTTGTTTTTACCCTAATAGCTATTCTTATAGTGATGGTAGTTATTTTAATAATAAAGATTATAAAGGGTGGCTTTTTAAAGCAGCTCCTGAATATAGCTGCTTATTTATCCGGCCTATATGTATTGTTCATGCTGTTCTGGGGATTTAACTATAATAGGCTTTCTTTTGATAAAATAGCTGGCCTAACCATTGAAAAGTCCTCAAAGCAGGAACTTTATGAGTTGTGTGAGCTTTTGATAGAAAGGGCCAATAACTTAAGAGCACAGGTAGCAGAAGATTCCAAGGGGGTAATGCACATAGAAGGCGGCTATAAGGATGTGTTTAAGCGTGCCTACCTGGGGTATTCTGAGGCAGCTAAACTTTACCCTGAGCTTGGGGGCAGCTACGGAAGACCCAAAGGGGTGCTTTTGTCCGTACCTATGAGTTATACTGGTATAACAGGCATATACATGCCATATACTGGAGAGCCCAATGTAAACAACAATATCAGAGACTTCATGCTGCCCTGTACCACTACTCATGAAATGGCGCATCAGCGGGGCTTTGCCAGAGAAGACGAGGCCAATTATATAGCGTATGTCACTTGCACTTCCCATCCCGATGCTGATTTTAAATATTCCGGAGTTATGCTTGCTCTTATTAATTCTATGAATGCCTTGGCAGATGTTGATTATGAAGGTTTCAGGCAGTTATATTTCACCTATTCCGAAGGTATTAAAAGGGACTTACAAGACAATAGAGAGTTTTGGAAAAAGTACGAAGGAAAGATAGAGAAGATTTCTGATACCGTCAATGATACCTACTTAAAGTCCAACGGCCAAGCCGATGGGGTTAAGAGCTATGGAAGAATGGTGGATTTATTGTTGGCGGAGTACAAGAGTGGTAGAATGGAGTAAGTGCATGAAATAACACAACGAAGTAAGCGTAAAATAGTCCCCACCTATTATTCAGATGGGGACTCTGCTATACTTGTTTTGATTTACAGTATTTAGGTAAGGTAGATGACCAAGGCAATAAAGAATCTAAAACTTCAGAATCATTTATATCAACATTTGGAAACTGCTCAAATAAGTACTTTAAGTATTCAAAAGGATTAAGATCATTTTCCTTTGCAGTTTCAATAATACTATAAGTAACTGCACTTGCCTTTGCTCCCTGCGGAGTATTGGCGAACAGCCAATTTTTTCTCCCAATGACAAATGGCTTTATTGCCCTTTCGGCGCGGTTATTGCTAAGTTCCAGCCTGCCATCTTTGAGTATACTCATCAGTTTATCCTTCTGATTGAATGAGTAATTGACAGCTTTCCCGTAACTTGATTTGGGTAGTGCAAGAGCGTGTTCCTTTTCAATCCATGAGAAATAAGCCTCTAGCATTGGTTTAAGTTTGCTAAGGCGTTCATCATACCGGTCTTCAGATGACAAACTTGATAGTTCTTCCTCAAGCTTAAACATTTCATCAATATATTTGACTCCTTGATAAGCAGAGGTATACATGTAGCTTTCTTTATCAGTCACTGCCTTTAAGGTATCAGTGAAATACCTCCTTGCATGTGCGAAGCACGCTACGAGAGTAACTTCCATGGCACCGCCGGCTTTGGAATCTTTCAAAAGTTTGTCATAACCGTCATAGGCATCAACATGAAGATAACCCTTAAATCCATTTAAGAAGGTTTTGGCATTATCTCCTGCCCTTGATGGCTGATAATCGTATAGAACAATAGGCTCATGCCCATTGCCTGTACGGTACATCCACATATAAGACCTTGTTGTGGCCTCACGGCCCGGCTCATTGAGAACTTCTAGTTCTGTTTCGTCCGCATGAGCTACATCATAGTCCGTAAGGTATTTACGTAGACGCAGGTACAAAGGATTCAGCCAATCTTGTGCAGCCCGAATAATCCAGTTAGCCATGTTTTGACGGTTAACTGGTAAACCACGCCGCTTGTATTCTTGTTCCTGCCTATAAAGAGGAGTAGCATCTACATATTTCCTAGTCATGATATATGCTATTATAGAAGGGGATGCTATACTTCCCTTAATGACAGGCTTAGGGGTTGGCGCCGAAATCATTGGGACAGTTATATCTTCCTTTTCACATTTCCGACAGGAATAAATCATGCTGTGGATTTCTTTTACGATAATTTGTGCCGGGATGACCTCCAGCTCTCTGCGGATTTCGGAACGCACCTCATGGAGTTGACCGCCACATTGAGAACAAACCTGTTCTTCAGCTGAGAGCTTATATTCAACTATTTGCTTAGGAAGATCTGAAAGATCTTTTTCACGTTTTCCTTTAAGCTTTTTAGCCTTGGATGAAGATTGTTGTTGCTTTGCACAATCATCTAAATTAGGCTCAGCAGTAAAAGGCTGTCGCTCACTTTCAGCCTCGTTAAATATTGGCATGTTAATCTGACCATCTATATTCTTTTCACTGGATTTACCAAATAGTCTCTGCTTGTTGAGCTTGTATTGCTCTTCATACCATTTTAGTCTAAGCTCAGCCTGCTCCTTTTCAATGCTGAGTTTTATGAAGGCATCCTCTAGCTCTTTACGACTGTAATTCTCTAAGTTAAATGATTTTACTTCTGTTTTACTCATACTTATATTATACACTTTTCATACAAAATTATCAAGAAAAAAAGTCGTAAAAAGCTAGTGTTTTCAACGGTTTTAGAAGTTTTAAAGAGTTGGAAATTATCCACTTTTTGATTGAATTTTTTAGGGTTATCCACAAAAAATCAAATGATTTTTCTCTGCATAATATCACGATGTACTCCCTTTTGGTTAATATCCAGTCCATCTAAAAGCCAGCGGAGCTCCCGCTCCGTTACATGTATAACTTTGTCTTTAGAATTATTAGGCCACTTAAAGCGACCTTTTTCCAAACGGCGATAGTAAAGCCAGAATCCATTCCGCTCCCAATAGAGCAACTTGAGTTTGTCGCGTTTAGCGTTGCAGAATACAAAAAGTGCATCAGAGAATGGATCTAACTTAAAATTCATCTGAACGATGATGGCGAGACCGTCAATAGATTTTCTCATATCAGTACTTCCAGCAGCCAAAAATACATTAGAAGTCTGCTTTAGGTTTAACATAAAGTTAATAGGGATTGGACAACATCTGCAAAGAGTTCTTTATCGAAGTCTTGCGAAACTGAAATTTCAGCCTTACCGACTTTTACAGTAATAGATGTTGTTGTTATAGATAAATTTGTTTTTACTGAAACCCACTGCTGTCTTGGTTCTTCTTTAAACTCTGCTTTGTTGAATTTGTTAATCCAATAGCGTAATTTGTGTATACTCAATTGTTTTTGCTGACACCATACCGGCCCGGTAAGGCCGCTAGATCTATAATCAGCAATGAGCTGCTGCCAATCTTCCATATTTAATTTTGTCAATAAAAACACCTCCGGAATTTTATTCTAGAGGTATTATCTCACAAGATTTATATTCATAAAATGTGTGGACAGTTTGACGCTTACACACAACGAAAGCTAGGAGTATCTACTTTATTAAAAAGTGATTTTCCTAGCTTTCTCTTATATGCGTCGGTGCATTATCTTGCAAGTTTTGGCAACACTCCTTTCAATTTTTGCGCAACTTAACCCTTGTATGTGAACCCATTATAATTGCGTAAGTTAGATGAATTTCCTCCTTTCATGTATTGAAAACACTTGATAAACCAAGGCTTGCGCCTAATATTTGGCAAATTATAAATGTTTTGGCGGAATCACCTCTTTCTTATATTTTCAATTTTTCTTTATAAGTATTTGATGTATTTGGTGATTTAATAATACAATATTCAGAAAATTAAGTCAAGCCTATTTTAAAATTTTCTGACTTTATTATCACTTTTTCTTGTGTAAATCTAATAGGAATGGGATAATATCTAGTAGATAGTATAAGGGAAGTGCTAAGCACTTTTATTAATCCATTGTCAACTGTCAACTTTAAATAATAGCTTAAAGTATGATTAGATAAGTAAAGGAGCTGATATTATGAGAATGACAAAAATTATCTGTACTCTTGGTCCTGCTGTAGATGATGAACATTTACTGGAGCAATTAATCGAGGGAGGTATGGATGTTGCAAGATTAAACTTTTCTCATGGAACTCACGCAGATCAACAAGTGAGGGTAGATAGGCTTAAAAAGGTTAGAGAAAAGCTTGGAAAACCCGTACCGCTTCTCTTAGATACTAAGGGACCTGAAATAAGAATGGGTAAATTTGAAAATAATGAAGTTTATCTCAAAGAGGGAAACAGCTTTGTCCTTGTAAATGAGAATATCCTAGGAAACGAGGAAAGGGCTACAATATCTCATAAGGAGCTTTACAAAGATGTAAAAGTAGGTACCAGAATCCTGATCAATGATGGTCTGGTAGCCCTTGAGGTTGTTAAGGTTGAAGGTAAGGACATCCACTGCCGTGTACTAAACGGCGGAGTAATAAGCAATAACAAGGGGGTAAATATTCCGGAGACAGATACCCATCTTCCTGCATTGACAGAGCAGGATATCAAAGATATTGAGTTTGCTGTAAAAAATGATTTTGACTTTATCGCCTGCTCTTTTGTCAGAAAGGCCAGCAATGTCAACGAAGTGAGAAAGGTATTGAAGAAGCTTGGCGGAGAAGGTATAAAGATCATTGCAAAGATAGAAAACCGTGAAGGTGTAGACAACTTTGATGAAATACTGAAAGTTTCTGACGGAATAATGGTGGCAAGAGGAGATCTAGGAGTAGAAATACCTGCAGAAGAGGTTCCTGTTGTTCAGAAGATGATAATTGAAAAGTGCTATAGAAATGGAAAGCCAGTTATAACAGCAACTCAGATGCTGGAATCCATGATTAAAAACCCAAGACCTACAAGAGCTGAATCCAGTGACGTTGCCAATGCAGTTTTTGATGGTACTAGTGCTGTCATGCTCTCCGGAGAAAGCGCTGCAGGAAAATACCCTATAGAGAGTGTAAAAACTATGGCCAGAATATGCATGAAGGCAGAAGAATCCATAGATTACGGAAAGAGACTAGCTTCCATGCAATTTGATATGATGGATAACATAACTAATGCTATAAGTTATGCTACATGCACTACAGCGCTCCACTTAAAGTCGGCTGCTATTATATCTGTAACACACTCGGGAGAAACTGCAAGGATGATATCCAGATTCAGACCATCCTGCCCCATAATTGCTCCAACAGATTCTCAAAGAGTTCAAAGACAGCTTCACCTATCCTGGGGTGTAGTACCATGCCTTGTGGAGTCACTGTCCACAATTGAAGAAATGTTTGAGGCAGGAGTACAAAAGGCTTTAGAGGTTAACTTGGTTAAAAATGGTGATATAGTTGTTATTACTGCAGGAGTTCCCGGTGGAGTTAGCGGTACAACCAACCTTTTAAAGGTGCATACCGTAGGTAATATACTTGTAAAAGGAACCGGTGTGGTGAAGGGTAAAGTTACCGGCAAGGTCTGCGTGGTAAGATCCGTTGAGGAACTTGAAAAGTGCTTTAATAAGGGGGACATAGTAGTAGTAAACAATACAACTAATGATATGGTACCTTATCTAAGAAACGCTTCAGGAATAATTGTAGAGGACCCAGCTGTAGACAGCCATGCAGTAACAGTAGGCCTGGCCTTAGACATTCCTGTACTCACCGGAGCAAAAAATGCCCTAAGCATATTGAAGAACGGCTCTGTGATAACCTGCGACACAAATAATGGCTTAGTGCTAAGCGGAACAGTATAGAAAAAAACCAGCGGAAACGCTGGTTTTTTTTAATTAAGAATTAAGATTTAAGAATTAAGAATGGAGGACGAAATTCAGCGGACCTGAATTTCTACTAATATTTATAATTTTTAATTTTTAATTCTTAATTGACAAAAGTTGTAACCGCTCATGGCCAGGAGCACCTGAGAGGGCAGGTAAAAAAACCAGATTAAGAAGGTTGATATGTTGTATATGTAAGTGAGAAATATGGACTGTGGTTTTAGCAATTGAATAACATTTGAGAGCCCAACATTAATATCACATAGCAAAAATAAAACCATGCCTATAGCAATCATGTATCTATTGGGACTGGGAAACTGCTTTGCCTGACAGAGCTTTATGGCTCTTATAACGCTTGTCATTAGACAAATGGCATATGCGGTGGCAACCCAAAATAGAGTTTCCAGGTTTTTAATGAAAAAGCCGAGTAATATGTACAATATGGCCAAAACCTCAAAAATCATCAGAAATCGTACAACAGTGGGATAGGCTTTGTGGGAATTATATCTTATGCAGTATATGATTTGAGTTACACAAAAAACAGCTACTCCAATGGTGAATTTATCTAGAACCAAGAGGCATAAGTCTGCCAAAGTTGTCATAAATAAACCTGTTTGCAGCAAACGGATATCTATTGGACTTATAGCATGGTCCATTGCCATAAGTGATAATAAGAAACAGAGCAATATGGATATGTATTTTAGATTATAGGTAGTATAAAAGGTGTTCATCCTGTTATAGTCAAGATAAAGAAAGGTCATATATAGTGTTGCCAAAAGAATTAATACGGCATAAATTATAAATTTTTTAATCACTGTCATATAATATCACCACACAAATAAAAATGTCATACCCCTATTAGGATATGACAAGACATTGTTTTATATGTAGTTTTTATATAGAAGGCACCTTCACGGCGCCTTTTATATGTTTTTGTACTAAGCTCTTTCAAAGCTTCCGCAGTCAGTACATTGCATTGTATCAGCTCTGTTTTCATGTTTAACTATTTTAATTTGCTGTAATGTGCAGTAATCAACATTTCCTGCATGGAATTTACATTCATTAACTACGCAGCCGATACTGTCATTATGACCATTATGCATTGAATTTTTTCTGTGTGCAGTATTATCCATGATATCACTCCTTAAGTTTTTTACATATCTATTATCTGCATCTATAGCACTTTTATTCATGGTAACATTGTGCCTCGTTACCTATAGACTAAAGCTTTTGAAATTTTATTTTTCAAGGTAATCTATGGTAACATTTATACCCCTGGTGAGTATAATAAAACTAGAAGATACCATTAAGGGGTATATTTATAGGAGGTAAAAAATGAGTGTTACTGTTTATACAAGTTCATCTTGTCCGTGGTGCTTAAGAGCTAAGAGATATCTTGATTCGAAAAAAATAGAATACAGAGAGGTGAATGTATCAAGAGATAGAATGGGCGCCTTTGAAATGGTACTAAAGTCCGGTCAACGGTCAGTACCGGTTATAGATATAGATGGAAACATCATAGTAGGATTTGACAGAAAGGCTATAGATAGTTTACTATCTGGAAATCAAAGCAGTTAAAGTAATGGTCAATTGACAATGAAGGATTAAATTCAGCGGAGCTGAATTTCTACAAAATTATATTTTAAAAACTGCGTTGAGACGCAGTTTTTAATTTTTGAGTTAGTTTTATTTTTACTTAACAGTTTTCTATTATTATACGAAGTGCCCTTTTAATCCAATTCAAGCTCTACATTAAAAGCTTCGCCTTTTTCCATTATAATATGGCCGGAGCTGTATGGTTTGCCGTCTAAGGTTATGTACACTTTTTTAATACCGTAATATTTTCCCAAGGTGTTGGCTATGCCTTGAAGGACCATGCCTTCATAGCCGGAACCCAAATTCATTTCTGTTACAAAGTTATCTGTAAAGTCCACATAGACCATACCGTCATTGTTCAGATAGAGACTGTTGATTTTTACGTTTGGTGCCATTAATCTAATCAGTTCGTTACTTGGAGGATCTTTAAACTGCTTTTCCAAAACTATCTTAGTTATGTCGTTGGTGTTGAAGGTTACCTCCTGTTGAATAACGGATAACTTATCAGATACAGTGTTGGGATAATAAAAATTAATTTTTTGAGTCAAAGGCTTATTGGTTTCTATTTCTTTCAGCGAAGAAATTATTTCTAGGCTGTCGGATCTAAATACGGATTTAACTAACCCCTTATTTAGTACATAATAGTCAATTGTCTTGGAATTTGAGCCCTCAGTGGTGACTTCAAGAGCTTTATAATTTCCCGAAGGAGTAGAAACATCTACATTTACATTGGTAATGGTACGCTTTCTTCCTTCATCTAAAGTCCAGGAATTACCTTTAACAAGGGGCTCCTTTAACAATATCTCCTCTCGATTGGGCTGCTTGGAAGTGAGGTCTTCTCTGTAATAACATTCTTCTCTTGAGAAAACTATTTTCAATTCTCCGTTTACTTTTTCAATAATCCTGACAAGTTCAGTACCGCTATTTTTTATACGTTGCTGAATTTTATTCCCTTTTATATAATCTACGGAAAGAGTATTGGCTGCAAATTCACTGCCCATTCCTTCGTATGTATATACGATATCAGCTAGAAAGGGATAGTAGTCCTCAATTTTATAAGCAGTGCTAGCTTCATCCGGTTCACTGTCGCTGCTGTTTGGTATTTCAAAAGGAGTCTCAGATTCTTTGGGGTTAGGAGTTGATGGGTTAATAGTGTCTGTATCTGTTTTTGTCTTATAGCTGTTAGGAATAAATAGCTGACAACCAGAAGCGGTTAAAGTAAACAAGGTTAATAGGATTCCACAAAAGAGTTTTTTCATAATATCACCACCTACATGATTTTTTATTGAGCTAGTTTATACTATGCGGTTAATTGATAAATATTCTAGTAGCAGCTTGAAATTGAAAGAAAATATGTATTAACCCTTAACGAAAGAGTATATAATAAATTCATAATACGAAGAAGAGGTAATAGACAATGGGAAACAAAAGCTTTAAAGAATATAATATAAGTGAAGAAATCTTGAAAGCACTGAACTTGCTTGGATATGAAAGACCTACAGAGGTGCAAAGTGAGGTTATAGAGGTTGCTTTACGAAAGAAGGATTTGATTGTAAAGTCCCAGACCGGTAGCGGTAAGACAGCGGCGTACGGTATTCCAATCTGCGAGAGCTTAGATATAGAGCAGAGAGAGCCTCAGGCCCTAATCCTTACACCAACCAGGGAGCTGGCAGTGCAGGTTAAAGAAGACATAACCAATATTGGCAGGTTTAAGAGGGTCAGATGTGCGGCAGTATTTGGTAAGCAGCCTATGGCTGTGCAGCTGCGGGAGCTGAAACAGAGGGTCCATGTAATAGCCGGTACGCCGGGAAGGGTTATGGACCATATAAAGAGAGGCAGCATTGACCTGCAGAAAGTTCAGTATCTGGTTATAGATGAAGCGGATAAGATGCTTAATATGGGCTTTATTGATCAGGTTGGTGAAATAATAGAAACTCTTCCTGAGAGTAGGGCCACCATGCTGTTTTCAGCTACTATGCCGGAGGAAATAGAAAGATTGTGTTCCAAGTACATGAAAAAGCCGGTAAGCATACAGATTACCCCAAAGAAACTTGTGTCTGAAAGGGTAGACCAAGATCTCTATGAGGTAGATAAAGACCATAAATTTGAGCTTCTTAAGAAGATATTATACATTGAAAACCCTGATAGCTGCATTATCTTTTGCAGTACAAAGGAAAATGTGGATACCCTCAACGAGAAAATGAGGGCTGAAAAAATCTACACCAGGGCTCTGCACGGGGGTATGGAGCAAAAGGATAGGCTGGAGCTGATGAAGTATTTCAAAAGGGGAGAGTTTAGGATCCTGGTTGCCACTGATGTAGCTGCCAGAGGTATAGATGTAACAGATTTGGATCTTATAATAAATTATGATGTACCGGTAGAAAATGAAAGCTATGTCCACAGGATAGGCAGAACTGCCAGGGCCGGAAAGTCAGGAAAGGCTGTAACCTTTGCTGCACCCTACGAGAAAAAATATCTTAACCAGGTGGAGGAATACATAGGCTACAGCATACCAAGAAAAGCAGAGCCCTCAGGGGCTGAAGCCGAAAAAGCCAAGGTAGCCTTTATGGAAAAGGAAAAAAGGGCGCCGGTTATAAAGAAAGACAAGAGTGAAGAGCTCAACAAGGAAGTAACCAAGGTATACATAAACGCTGGTAAAAAGAAAAAGATGAGACCGGGAGATATCGTTGGAGCAATTACTTCCATAGAAGGAGTAAGCGGGGAAGATATAGGTATAATTGATATATTGGACCATGTATCTTACGTAGATATACTAAACGGCAAGGGCGACAAGGTGATTAAGACCCTGCAGAAAATAGGAATAAAAGGTAAAGAAGTGAAGGTTCAGAGAGCCAGTAAGTAAAGAAAAGACCTCCGGAAGACCAATCCGGAGGTTTCAAACTTATATCATCTGCATATTGCTATATATCTTTTAAAGTTACCTTTAGAAACGCTGGTTTTGTCAACAATGGTAAAGCCGGCCTTAATAATGTATTCGTCCATATCTTTCATGGTAACAATAATAGCCCTGTCAGCTATGCGCCGAGCGGTTTTCATAATATCTGTCTGTTCCTTTAAGGTAGTAGGATTAAACAGTCCATAGGGAAGATCTACGATGGCAATATTATAGTGCTTTTTAATTTCATGCATATCACCTATAGTGATTACATCTTCGTAGCCAAAGTATTTTAAGTTTTTCTTAGCATTTTCCCCGATTAAGGGATTTATCTCATAACCCTCTATGTTCATCCCTAGAGACAAGGCCTCAATTACTACGGTACCTATGCCACAGCAGGGGTCAACGATTGTGCAATCCTCATTTCCGGCAGCGGCGATATTTACTAAGGCTCTGGCGGTTCTTACCCCTAAGGCATTGGAGTAGGAGTAAGGCTTTTGCTCACGGCCTTGCCATTCCAAATTATTCTTCTCATGCACTCCGAAAATCCATTGATTACCAACCTTGGAGATGCCCAAAATTATTCTGGGATTATGTACATCCGCTTCTCCGTTGATGGCATATCCTACAGCATAGTTTGCCTTAAGCCGCTCTTCATGAGACAAGGCATCACCTTCGTGCTTTATATACCTTACCTTAAAATTATCATAGGATGCATTATCTAATGTAATTCTTTCAACTATTTCCTCCAGGGTATCTGCAGTATAAATAATGGACACACATTCTTTTAAAAATGCGCTCCTGGAGATTGGTATGTAAAAATCAGAAAATAAATATTTATACTTAATGTCTTGCTTAAACAAATACCTAAGTTCTGTCTTCCCTAGGTCTTCTTCATACTTTGGGAAGTTTATGGTATAGAAATAAGAGTTTGATTTTATCATATAAGCACACCCTTTACGGTATTGTATACCTTATTGTAGTATTAGATATCAGCAAAGTCAAATTACCTGATAGTTGTTAGGCAATAATTTAAACGCGGAATCCACGGAGAACGGATTTTAATTACTCATTACTCATCACTCATTGCTCATCACTCATTGCTCATTAATTTGGAGTCTGCTTTTCTCTCAATGTAGCTTTCTAAGGCTGCTTTTATTACGGCGGTCAGGGGCACTGCAATAAACATGCCAATGATACCGTAGATGCCACCGCCCACGGTAATTGCTATGATAATCCATATTGGACTTAAACCTACCTTTTCACCAATAATCTTTGGTCCCAGGAACCAGCCATCAAATAAGGAGAGAGATATTACAAGAACAGTTACCTTTAGCAGGCTTGTTGGTCCGGAGAAGATGGTGATAGCCAGGGCGGGAACTAAACCAATAGTGTTTCCGAAGTAAGGTATTAAGTTTGTAACACCGATTACAATGCTTATGATAAACGAGTACTTGACCTCCAGAAGCTGCAGACCTACAAAGCAAAGTATGCCGATGATTAAGGAGTCAATAGACTTTCCTATAACAAACTGTTTAAAGATCTTATTTGTCTTGTTGCCCCATTTTATAATTTGCAGCGCATTGGAATTATCTAAAAAGGTAAATAGAATTTTTTTAATATAGTCTATTGCCTCTTCTTTTTCTATCAGTAGATAAACAGAAATAACGATACCGGTAAAGAGGTTAAATAATATGGAGGAAAAATCAATGAGCTTTTCAAAGATTACTGTAAAGTTAATTTCTATCAAGGCTCTGATAGAATTAAGAATATCATTTATATTCTCGCTGAAGTAAGAATTGCCGCTATATTTAACAAAGAGGTCGCTGTTTAAAATTGTCTCATTTATGTACTTTTCAGCCTCGGTAACAAAGGCCGGAAGGCGGTTGAGGATTTCCCCTATATTTTTTATTAAACTAGGTATTGCCAACATAAAAAACGCTACGATGCTGGATAAGAAAATACAATAAGTAATTAAGATACTGACAGCCCTTTTTGTCTTAAAGCGGCGTTCTATGAAGGTCATAAGAGGATTTAACAGATAGGCAATGACAAACCCCCATATAAAATAGGACATTAAAGATAGTATTTTTCTGAGAATATAACCTACGGTCTCAATGTTATCTACCAGCTTATACATCACAATTGAGACGAAAATAATAGGGATTAAATTAAAGTGCTTAAATTTGCTAAACCTAAACAAAAACAACACCTCTGATTAATTGATAGTAATGGCTGTGAAGACTTATGCCAGTGCATACAGAAAAGCCTTAAGATATCTTATTAACCTAATTATATCACATATAGAATTATTTCCAATGAAATACAGATAATATAGGGTGCAAATAATGTTTCCAAGAAACCTGCTTAACTTCTGCACAAGTATGGTTACAAAAGACATATTGTGGTAATATTAAGTTAACAATACCATTGTACACAATGAAGGAGAGGAAGTTTATGAATCAGGAATTATTAAATAAGTATGCAAGTCTGGTAGTTAAAATCGGCGCTAACGTACAGCCGGGCCAGACAGTAGTTTTGATGTCACCGGTGGAGACAGCGGATTTTGCAAGAGCTATTACTGAGGCTGCCTATACGGCTGGTGCCAGAGATGTTTTTGTAGAGTGGAACGATGAAAAGCTCTCCAGAATAAAATACTTAAATGCCCCGGATGAGGTATTTGATGAAGTTCCTTCTTGGAAAAAGGATTTCACCCTTACAAACTTACGCAAGGGTGCGGCCTTTATACAGATAAAGGCATCAGATCCGGATGCTTTTAAAGGCGTAGATGTCAGCAGGATTTCCAGGTCTATGAAGGCATTTACAACTGAATTAAAGGAGTATCATGAAGCTCTTATGAGCAATAAGAATGCATGGTGCATAGCTTCCGTGCCTACAGAGGCATGGGCGCGAAAGGTGTTTCCTGAACTGCCAGCAGAAGAGGCTGTAGCAAGACTTTGGGAGGCTATATTAAAAGCTGTAAGAGTGGATACAGAGGATCCGGTAGCAGCTTGGAAGGAGCATACTCTCAATTTGAAGAAGAGTATGGCTTTTATGAATGACAATAACTTTAAATACCTTCATTACAGGAATTCCTTGGGAACAGATTTGACTATTGAGCTTCCTGAGGGGCATGTATGGGTAGGTGGATCCGAGGAAACTACGGGTGGAGTAAAATTTATTGCAAATATGCCTACTGAGGAGGTATTTACATTACCAAAGAAGACCGGGGTTAACGGTACTGTTGTGAGTTCAATGCCATTAAACCACAACGGCAGTCTTGTTGATAAATTCTCCATTACCTTTAAGGATGGCAGAATAACAGACTATACTGCTGAGGTAGGCTATGAGGTGCTAAAGTCAATCATAGAAACAGATGAGGGTTCACACTATCTTGGAGAAGTGGCCCTAGTACCAAAGGACTCACCGATTTCAAATCAAAATATACTATTTTATAATACACTTTTTGATGAAAATGCTTCCTGCCATTTAGCTATAGGAAGAGCGTATTCTCCTTGTATTAAGAACAACGAAAATATGAGCGAAAAACAACTGGAAGAAGCAGGGGTGAATAATTCCCTGATTCATGTGGATTTCATGATCGGAACAAAGGACCTTGAAATAACAGGTATTACTGCAGATGGTAAGGAAATTCCTGTATTTATTGATGGAAACTTTGCATTTTAACTGTTCAGATTGTTATTAAGACAGAATGTCAAAAGGGCACCCAAAGAGGTGCCTTTAATTATTCTGCTTTTATATCATTGGTATCATATGAGGTATAAAGAATAAATTAATTATGGAAAATCCACACTAAGTCATAGGTGTGGATTTTTTTCTGATTTAGAGGTACAATGCTATTGTTAGGAGGCTGAAGGAATGGAAAAGGTTTATAACGGCATAGTTATTTTCGGAGAAATGGGCGCAGGCAAGGATGCTCTTGCTGAGCAATTTACGAAGTTAAGACAGAATGCCAAAATATATAATATTGGTGTATTGTGCAGGGAAATGATGAAGGTAGCCAAGGTTAATCCACAGTGGAGAGGCTTGGAAAGATATATCGGACAAACAGTTGCGGATAAGCTTAGAGAAATGGATAAGGATATCATGTGTGACTATATTTTGGCCCTTATATATGAGAATGGGCAGAAGAAATATGGCTGGGATAATGCTGGCCTAGAAGGTGAAGCCCATCACAAGGCGCTTATGGAGCAGCTTGCCATATTGAGAAATGAGGAACTTTCCATAGTAGCGGGAGGAAGAACCCTGGTTGACTTAAATTACTGGAGAAATAAGCAATTTTTAGTGGTTGGTATAAAGGTCAGCGAAGAGATAAGAAAGCAGAGATTAATAAGCAGAGATGGAGAAAAGACAGTTCAAAACAGTAGTTCTACCCATAACACAGAGGCGGATGTACCTTATATAATTAATAACCTTTGTGATGAGGTTATATTGAATGATGGGACTCTCGAGGATTTAAAGAATTCTGCAGAGGCCATATTAACTAAATATAAATTCTAGGGCAAGGGCAGAATTTACCTTTGCCTATTTTTCTGCGGGAAATGGTAGAATCAAAACTTTACCATCAAAATAACAAAGCAAAAACTTTATCTGATAATTTAACAACTCACAGTTTTGTTGTATAATAAAAAAATAATGCTATATAATAGTGCCAAAATAATTTACTGGGAATGTGACTCAAAATTAAAAAATATGACCTGTATATGTAGACTGTACAAAAGAGAGGTGCACTTTGAAAAAGAGCTGGAATAATATAATTAAGTACGTAAAGAAAGATTTAAGTATTATGATTGCATTAGGAGCAATTATTATGATATGCTTGTCAGTTTTACTTTATGTCAGCGGCAAAATTGATGAAGAAAGAGCGGAGTTAATAAATGTGCTAGGCAGACAAAGAATGTATATTCAGTCTATGGCGAAGGAGGCAAACTCCAAATATGCCTTGCTGCAGGCAGAAAAACTAGATTATATTGTTGAGAGCAAGGAGGCTATTGATGACAGGTATAATAAAATTCAGCGGAACATTATAAAGTCGAGAGATGAATACATAAGCACCTTTAATCAGCTTAAGAGTGGAAAGATGCAATATAAAGGCACTGTCATCAGCTTTGAAAAATCCAATGTAAACATAAGTGCAAATTTGAAGAAGACAGAGGATATATGGAAGGGATTTGAAAAGTCCATTAATAAGGTATCAGAGGCGAAAGAGATTGATAGAGATTTCATAGATTCAATAATTTTCATAAGTGACAACAGCGAAACTCTGGCGGCCTATTGTGACGAGCTTACAGAGATTGCCGTAAGTCACAATAGGCAAAGTGAATTATATTATAAAACCATTGAAGTTCTTCTGGGTTTAGCTTTTTTGGCGGTAATATCCATGACACTTGGCAGGCTATATAGGCACTTGATTCTGCCGCTGGGTACCTTTGTTGAAGGGTTGAGCGATATCAGTATACTGAAAAAAGGAATTTCCACTGATAATACCACTGAGAAGGAAACTGGTCCTATAATATGGGAAATAACAAATATGACCCAAAAGATAGAGAGGCTAGTTTCACTGATAGAAAATATTAACCAAAATCTTTCCATTAATGAAGTTCTAAGGTTTATATTTGATAAGTTTTCCTTCTTTATACCCTACTCCTATATAGGGGTGGCCTTGGTAAAGGAAGGGGGAAAAATGCTTGAGGCTTCCTATGGCATCAGCAATGGCAAGGTAGAGGGACTTCCTAAAAACTTAATAGGAAAAAGGTACTTGCTTGATAAAACCAGTCTGAAGTCCATAATAGAAACCGGTAATCCCCGTATGATTAATGACTTGGAGGAGTATGTAAAAGGCAGGCCAGTTAAGGAGTATAATAGGGTAATTCTTGAGGCGGGAATAAGATCATCTATAACCCTTCCTCTTATAGCAAATAATAAACCGGTTGGTATAATATTCTTTTCAAGTGTGGAGAAGAATATCTACAACACAGAACATATGAAGTTTCTTGAAGTTATTACAAAGAGTGTTTCAATAAGCTTTGAAAGAAACCTATTTATGGACAACCTTCTTTATAGCAGTATATTAGCCTTGGCAAAACTGGCAGAGGCAAGAGACGAGGATACCGGAGAACATCTTGAAAGGATGAAGGTATATTCCAAGCATATAGCTCAGTTCTTGTATGAGGACAGCTTGTACAAGGAACAGATAACTCTTGAATATATAGATGACATTGAGAGATTCAGCCCTATGCATGATATAGGAAAGGTAGGAATCAGGGATGGAATTCTCTTAAAGCCTGCTAAGCTGACAGAGGAAGAATTTGAAGAAATGAAGCAGCATACCATCTTTGGAGGTAAGGTGCTTAGAGCGGCAGAAGAAAATATAATGCTCAGCGGGAGAAGTATTTTTAAAGTTGGTATAGATATAGCTGAAGGACACCACGAAAAATGGGATGGGTCCGGTTATCCCAGGGGGAAGGCGGGAGAAGATATACCTTTAAGTGCCAGGATAGTTGCGGTGGCAGATGTCTTTGATGCACTTACCACCGAAAGGCCCTACAAAGTGCCCTATACCTTTGAGGCAACTTATGACTTTATGATTGAAGGCAGCGGAAAGCACTTTGATCCTGAGATAATCAGAGTATTTGTTAAGAACAAGGATAAAATGTGGAAGCTTTATAAGGCATTTCATGGAGATGAAAGTATATATGACGACGGTGTTAAAGTAGTGTAATAAAAGATAGGGGATAGCCCCTATCTTTCGTTTTTATGAGGATGTATTGGCAGAACCTTTGAAAGCTCTTCCTTTTGCTATTGGGTAATGATACCCGAATTAACTAATTCTGTCAAAATATCCGTTCTGTTTTTGGAATTAGCCTGCCAGTATGCTTTTCTTTCTGCTTCTGACATGGCCTTAATTTTTTCCTTCTCTAGTTTTAACTCCTCTTTTTTCTTCTTTACAAATTCATTGATTTTATCCAGCTGTTCTTGACTAATGGTACCCTTAGAAACCTCATTTTTTAGTACTTCCTGTAAGATATCTCCATGGTGACGAGAAATAATCTCTTTAATTTTCTGGGCTTGTTCTGAAGTTATAATTTTTGATGAGACAAGGTCTCCAAAGATGTCAGGACGTGTTTTATAATTTTCCCTTATATAATTTTCTCTTTCTTCCTTGCTCATATTTTTTATCTTTTCAAGCTCAGCTTTTTTCTCCTCAGCACGCTTCTTCAGGAAGGCTTCTATCTTTTCAGCCTGCTCTTTAGTGATAATTTTCTCATCCACAAAGCGCTGCAAATCCGGCTTACTGAAGCCCTTATGTTTAACAGAGGCCTTATGATGTGGTTTTGCACCATTGGGACTATAAGCCCTAGCAGCAGCGGGGAACAGCAAGGCAGCTACAATTGCAGCAGTAACGATTTTTACAGTTAAATTTCTTTTTTCCATATTTCACTACTCCCTTCTATGTATATTTTGGCTAAAAGATACCAAAATTATTAGGGAATATAATTAATAATTAGTAATTAGGAATGAGCAATGAGTAATTAGTGAAGGGGAGAAAAATCAACCATAATTACTCAGTATTCATTACTCATTACTCATTAAAAAACTGCGTCCAAACGCAGTTTTTACAAGCTTCCTTTCGTTACAGTCTTATCTATCCATGGATTATAGAACCTGTTATAGCTAGGGGTACATACCTCTACGTCCATGGAGTATTCCTTTAGTTTATCCAGCTTGCCTTCTAGGGTAGTTCCGCTGAAGCATGTGATCGCTATTTTGTAGTCATATTTTAATTCCTTACTGATTTCACGGAGTTCCAGTAAGTTGCTTGGACTTATGTCTTCTCTTAGATCAATTAGGTGCTTAGATAAATCAGCAAAATATTTTTTTGCCTTATCCAAGAGCTTCCCATCCTTGAGAATGCTTATGGAGATCATTACAAGTGCGTCTTCTAAAATGTTACCTTCTGTTGGTACCCATCTAATTGTATTTATGGAGGAAGTATGGTCCTCTAAAATATCCAGATTTTTGAGAATCCATATGGGCTTACTGCCCTCCGACAGAAGCAAGCAGTGAGTTGGGAGCATTCCGTTGCCGAGTTTGTTAGTGTGACCTATAAGTATTTGTGCAGTAATTGCTGCCATAATTGACCTCCTTGTCCGTTATTTCTCAATAGTTGACAACCCCTTTACTTAATTTTCGAGTGTAATGAATATTACTTTAACTTTATTTTATAGAAGTGTTATAATGGAAATAATAGTATATGAGGAAGGTGATAGTATGAAAAGGTCAATTAGGCTAATTATAGACTCTGCCTTGATTATATCTATGGTTATATCATCCTTAGGCTGTACGAAAAAAAGTGAGACTGTAAACAGTAATAATGCCGATAGCAAGAGGAGTATACAAAAGACCCCAGCCTCCATAAATATAAATAATATAGAAAAAACGGAAGAAGTAAAGGTTCTGGTTACGGAAAAGGCCATAAAGGAGGATACGGAAGCTTTGCTTGTGGATATAAAACTCCCGGTTCTCAGTGGCCTTGCCAATAAGGATATAGAAAAAAACTTAAATAGCAAATTTGAAACCGAGGCTATGAGGCTTAAGGCTTCTTTGGAGGAGGAGGCTAAAGGTGCCCTCCAGGATTCAAAGGATAATAACCTAGAATATCATAAATATGAAGTGAATACGTCCTACAAGGTGAACTACAATAGGAATGGTTTTTTAAGCATTACTGTAGTTTACTATAGGTATACCGGTGGAGCACATGGTTTGAGTTATATGAAGGGATACAATATAGACCTAAAGACAGGTGGCATTTATTCCTTGTCACAGCTTTTTGATAAGGACTTTAACTATAAGGAGATTATCGATGAAGTTGTGTTAAATGAGATGAAGGCAAACAGGGAATTATATTTTGAAGACGCCATAACGGACTTTAAGGGCATAAAAAAGGATCATCCCTTCTACATAGAAGAAGGAAATCTGGTTGTTTATTTTGCTGAATATGAAATAGCACCATATGCACATGGCATGCCGGAGTTTAGAGTTCCCCTATCCAAGTTGACCTTTGCAGAGGGAATAAAATTAGCAATTAGCAATGACTAATGAGTAATTAAGGAAGATTTTTCTCCGCTGCACTACGAAAAATCTTTTATATTTAATAATTTTTAAGGCATGCGCCATAGCATGCCTTAAGGTTTTAATATAATTACTCATTAAACATTACAATATTTGTATTTCACTGTCAGTCCGCCACCATCAAGGTTACCGGTTCCGTCAAGGACACTTTTATGTCATCTACCAGCATATAGTATATGGTTTCACCCTTTTTTATCACCGTTGTTTCAGTTATTAATATATCATTTAAATAGATGGTATCAGCCCCTTTAGCCCGAAGTTCGGCGATATTTTTTTCTATCTTCTCAAAGCTTACATAGGCAACCTGAGAATTTGATATATTCTGTGGTGCTAAGGTTAATATGATTCTATGGCCACCCCTAGATCCGTTGTTTCTATCGGAATCTTCTTGGGTAGGAGCTTCCTCTGACTTAGGTTCTTCCGGTCCAAAGCCTGTGCTTGGTGCGGCGGCCTCATTTCCCGCCCAATAGTCGCTATTATTGGAGACTTGACTTTCAGAGGCCTTTTTCGCACCAAAGGAACCGGCATTCTTTAGTATTACAGGAGCTGAAATAATGATTATTATAAATAAACTGATTTTAAGCAAGCTCTTCATTGAGAAGGCAGTCTTTATAGACTTTACAGTATCTATAAATTTGTACAGACTATTGTTCTGCTCTATTTCTCCATGGGATTCTATATACTCAAGCATCTTTTCAAACTTTTCCGGTGGAAGGTCTAGACTTGAAGCTCTGTTATTTAAGGCATCAGATATTAATTTATCTGTATTCATTGGAAGCACCTCCTATAGAGCTATCTATTGTATCCAGCTGCTCCTTGCTAAGTACCTTTTCAAGGTTTTTTCTTGCACGGAAAAGCCGTGTTTTTACTGTTGCTTCGGAGCAATTAATTATATCAGATATTTCTTTTATGGTGAAATTATTATAATAAAAAAGTACAAGAACCGCAGCATACTGAGAGGGAAGGGAGTAAATACAGCTTAGTATTTTCTTTTGAATTTCCTTATATTCTGCAACAGCTTCCGGAGTTTTAGCATCTGTTAAGGAAAAGTCCGGTTTTAACTCTATATATTCATCCAGGGAAGATAAGGGATGTTTCTTAAGCTTTCTTACTGCATCAAGACAAAGATTAACTGTAATTTTATAAAGCCATCTTTCAAAGTATTGAGGGTCCTTTAGCTTTTCAAGCTTAAGATATACCTGCAGGAAGGTCTCTTGTACTATATCCTCCGAATGCTGATAATCCTTTAGTATGAGATAGGCTGTTCCGTATACCTTTTGCTTGTACATTGCAAATAGACTCCTGAAGGCATCTCTATCTTTATTTTGGGCAGCTTTGATCAGCTCCACGTCTATCAAAGGTTTCACTCTCCTTGTTTAATCCCGCCAAGAATTCCCGTACATATATAAGATGTAGGAAATTCAAATTAGGTTACATTTTACAAATACATATCCATTATAAGGAATTTAGATGGGCAAAGTAAAGGCTAAATACAAAAGTTAAGAGACTGTAATTGCCATGTTGCATTTCTGTAAAAAATGTTATAATTAGAATATATAAATGTAATGGGGCTGGTCTAATGGCAAATTATATCTTATTTAGTATATTGGCGGTTTCAATAGGGTTAAATATAATTTTAGGGATAAGACTGTTAAGAAGGATAAAAGCACTTAACTCTATTAAACGTGCAGAGAAGCTTCTTTTTCAATTAGGTGATGAGATAATAAAAATAAATAATATGGATGAAGTGTTTGACCGGATTCTAAAGACTGCCATCAAGATAATTCCAAATGCTGACAAAGGAAGCTTATTAGTGATGGGAGATGATAATAAATTTCACTTTCAAAGTGTAGTTGGATATCCGGAGGAGCTTAAGGAATTAGTTCTTGAGCGGGATGAAACTTATTTGCATAAAATCAATGGTTATAAAGAGGCAGCAATTATTAGGGAGCCTATGCAATTTGACAGAAAGGAATTATTAGAACATAAGGCAAGTTTAGTAGAAAAGCATACAGGAATTATACACTGCACTATCAGTACTCCAATATTTATTGATGATAAATTAGTGGCAGTGCTGAATATTGATAGTGCTAAAGATAATAGGTACTTCAAGAAATATGACATAAATCTTATGAACCATATAAAAAATCAATTACAGCTTTGCCTGAAAAATTCCTATATGAGAGGGGAGCTTATCTATCGCACCAAGTATGATGACTTAACCGGTATTTTCAACCGTAGATACTTTAATGAAAAATTACTGGAGCAGCTTCAGGAAATTAAGAATGAGCATGAGAGATCCTATCTCGTAGAGATTGATTTAGACGATTTTAAGGGCATCAATGACTGCTATGGTCATGCCGCCGGTGACAGTGCCCTGATACTGTTTTCAAAGGTTTTAAAAGAATGCCTGACTGATAAACACTTATACGGCAGGATGTCCGGAGACGAATTTGTAATATTTTTCAGAAATATTAGTATAGAAGAGGTATATAAGACCTTAGATGAAATTGAGAAAAAGCTAGCTGATAACAGTGAGAGACTAAGAGTCTTATTCAGTTATGGAGTGACGTCTATTAATATCACTAATGCTGGAAAGATAAATGACATCTATGCCGCTGCGGATATGGAAATGTATAAGAATAAAAAAATGAGAAAACTGTGGATAAGCTGTGCAGAGGACAAAAATAATGAAAATAATATCACCTAAATCAAAAAAAATCAGAAATTCAGCCTTGTGCTGAATTTCTTCGTTAATTTTTAATTAAGTTAAGTCCTATTCCGGGAAGGCTGCTGTAGTAATAAACAGCTCATCTCCAACCATTAACTCTGTTGATTCCAGAAAATTATCATACATAATCTTATCAACATAAGTACTTACATCCGTTTCGCTTAAAGTGTTTTTGGCTATACTGTACAGGGTATCCCCCTTTTGTATGGTATATATTTCACCGCTTTCGAAGTAGTCTATAGGGATTCGCAAGGTCATACCTACATCAATTACCGAAGCATCAGAAAGATTATTTAGCTTGGCTATAGTTTTTACTGCTACCGGTGCCGGACAGCTGTTTATATACTGCCTCGTGATACTATAGAGGGTGTCACCTTCCTGAACCACATGGTAAATAAAAGGTTCTGGGGTATCAACTTCCGTTGAAGTTACACCAATAGATGTGGACTCTGTATTGATGCCGGGTGTAACCTGTTCTACAGCTTGGTCATCTTTTTTTACCAAAGAAAGAACCGCATAGATTATAACAAAGGTCACTACCGGAATAGTAAGAGCTAAAATAAGCTTTTTGTTTTTTAACATTTTTTCACTTCCTTCAACATATTTTTATTATGAATTATTGCCTTTATATGGAAAAATATTCATTTGTATAAAAAAACTGATTTGTAAAATAAACTAAAATGTATTATAGTAGATATGAATAATTTGATAATGGGGGTATTAGAATTGGACTTTATAGAAATATTGAAGAGTATTATATTAGGTATAGTACAGGGTATTACAGAGTGGCTTCCGGTTAGCAGTACGGGACACCTCATACTGGTGGAAGACTTTATGAGTTTTAAGCTTTCTGATGGCTTTAAGGAAGCATTTTTTGTGGTTATTCAGCTGGGATCTATACTGGCAGTTATTTTATTGTTTTTTAGAAAGCTGAATCCTTTTGATTCCAGGAAAAGTGCAGAACAAAGAAAGGATACCCTAGTACTTTGGACTAAGATAGCTGTGGCCACAGTACCTGCCGGCATAATAGGATTTTTGTTTGACGATATGATTGAAGAGGCCCTGTATAATCCAACCACAGTGGCGCTGACCTTGATCGGATACGGTATAATATTTATAATTATTGAAAATTGGAATCATAAACCTAAGATTAATGAGCTTTCCGAGCTGAGCTATAAAACCGCTATTTGTATAGGTTTGTTTCAAGTTTTAGCCCTGATTCCCGGAACTTCAAGATCCGGATCTACTATTATAGGAGCTGTATTGTTAGGAACCTCCAGGTACATAGCTGCAGAGTTCTCCTTTTTCTTGGCACTGCCGATAATGTTAGCAGCAAGCGGATATAAACTGTTAAAGGCAGGTATGGCTTTTAACGCTACAGAATGGGCAGCCTTGGGAGCAGGATCCCTTGTAGCCTTCTTAGTATCAGTTTTTGCAATTAAGTTCTTAATGGATTATATTAAGAAACATGACTTCAAGGTATTTGGATATTATAGAATAATCCTTGGAGCTATAGTGCTGGCATATTTTTATCTATAATAAAAGGTCTGATTATACAGAACGGATTGTATAATCAGACTTTTTTTAATAAAAAGCTATTCAAAAACAAGAATTTTTGATACAATTAAATTGTCCACAATTGAAGAGTAAAATTTATTATAAAGGTGGTATTGGAATGGAGATAAAGCAAATTTATGAAGAATTTATAAGGCACCTCGACAGTGAAGACAAAGAGGCTTCGGTAAATTATATTATGGACAAAGTTGAAAAACAAGAAATATCAGTTGTTGATCTATATGAACAAGTTCTGGCTCCCGCATTGAACAACATGGTTTGCCGAATAGAGGATAAAAGGCTTTGTATTTGGAAAGAGCATGCAAGGAGTGCTATAGTAAGGACCATAATTGAGTGCTGCTATCCCTATGTCATGGAAGAAAGAAGAAGACTGAATATTGTAGATAGGGGAGAAAGGGTCGTTATCATTTGTCCTAGTGAAGAATATCATGAGTTGGGAGCAAGAATGGGAGCAGACTTTTTTATGCTATCAGGCTACGATGCTCTTTTTATAGGAAGTAATACTCCTGAAGAGGATTTTTTACAGGGGGTAGAAGCTTTGAAACCGGAATATATAGTGATAAGTGTAAGTAATTACTATAATCTGGTTACAGCAAAGAAGCTGGTAAATGCTATAAGGAAGGTTCATTCTTCTGCTACTATTGTAGCGGCAGGTCTAGCCTTTAAAGATCATAAGGATAATTTCAAAAAAATTGGAGCGGATAAACTCATAGAGAAGTTTACTGACATACAGGAACTAAGGAGGAGACAGTAATATGAGGCTGGCATTTAAAATAGCCTGGAGATTTCTAAAATCCAGTAAAGGACAATCTATACTTATTGCCTTGGGTATAGCTATAGGGGTTTCGGTACAGGTTTTTATAGGTTCTCTGATACAAGGGCTGCAAAAGAGTTTGGTAAATAAGACAATTGGAAGTTCTTCACATATAACAGTACTACCTGAGGGAGAGGTAAAATATATTTCTGATTATGAAAAAATAGAAGAGCTTATAAAGCAAGCGGACAATCGTATTGAAAAAGTATCCTCAGCAGTTGACGGTTTTGCTTTTATAAAATCTGGAGACAATTCCTATTCGGTTCAAGTGAGGGGCTTTGACTTTGAGGCTGCAGACAAGATTTATTCCATTAACTCAGCTCTGGTCGAAGGTAAGCTGGCTGAAGAGGAAAATGAGTTGGTTATTGGTAAAGAACTGGCAAAGGCAGGCGAATTGAAGGTTGGAGACAGCATTACTTTGGTGACAGCAGCAGGGGAAGTTAAGGAGTTTACTATCTCAGGTATTTTTGACCTAAAGGTAGCAGCACTTAATAAAAGTTGGACAATTATGGACAGGGCCGCAGCACAAAAACTTCTTGGTCTTGAAGGAAAGGTGACTTCTATCGAGACACAAGTGGCAGAGGATATGGTATTTGATGCTGATGAGGTTGCCTTGTCCATCGAAAATGCTTTAAATAACAGTAATCTAAAGTTAGAAAACTGGAAGACACAAAACGAGCAGCTTTTAAGCGGTCTCAGCGGACAAAGTGCCTCCAGTAGTATGATTCAAGTTTTTGTACTGGTGTCTGTGGTACTGGGAATAGCAAGTGTATTAGCAATTTCTGTAGTTCAGAAGTCAAAGCAGATTGGTATATTAAAGGCTATGGGAATTAAGGATAAGGCCGCCAGCCTGATATTTATCTTCCAAGGCCTAATCTTGGGAATAGCAGGTTCAGTCATGGGGGTAGGCTTAGGGCTATTACTTTCAGTAAGTTTTACTAAGTTTGCTTTAAATGCTGATGGAACGCCGGTGGTACCATTATTCATAGATTCCAAGTTTATAGCACTATCTGCAGTTATAGCATTGGCAGCTGCTGTAGTGGCAGCGGTAATTCCGGCAGGAAAGTCCTCAAGACTTAATCCAATGGAGGTAATAAAAAATGGATAGTATAATAAGTTTAAAAAATATAAATAAGTACTATGGTACTGTTGTAAAGAGCCAAGTATTATATGATTTGAATTTGGAAATACAAAGAGAGAGCTTTACCTCTATTATTGGGCAATCCGGTAGTGGAAAGAGTACCTTGCTTAATATTATGGGAACTCTGGATAAACCAACCACAGGAGAGGTTTATATTAATGGTAAAAGAACAGACAGCATGAAAAAAAATGAGTTAGCGGAATTGAGAAATGAAACTCTCGGCTTTATATTTCAATTTCATTATCTCCTGCCGGAATTTACTGCATTGGAAAATGTTCTTATGCCCTACCGCATAAAGAATTACGGCATAACCCAAGAGATAAAGGATAGGGCGGAATACTTACTGGACATAGTTGGCCTTAGTAAAGTGAAAAACAATATGGCAAACAATATGTCAGGAGGACAGCAGCAGAGGACAGCCATAGCCAGGGCCTTGATGAATAACCCCAAAATTATTCTGGCAGACGAACCCACAGGAAATCTGGATTCAGAGTCAACAGAGAATATTTATAATATCCTCAGAGAGATCAATGAAAGATTTAAGACAACCTTTGTAATAATCACTCATGATAGAAGAATAGCTGAAAAGGCTGACAGAATTATTGAAATTAAGGACGGAAGAATAGGTTTAGATTTAGAAAAATAAACCATATAGGGCTTCAAGCTTATCTTGAGATCAAAGATAAACTTGGAGCCCTTCCTTTATACAAGTAGTGCGCCTGAGGTGCCGGAAACAGGAGTTTGACCAGATACAGTAGGAGGTGTTCCTATTGCGGTTTCTATAAGTAGAACTATATACAAAATAAAAGAAAATATAAGGCTGCCGGTAGTACCTACTATTTTTAACCTATTTGCAAGGGTTGTCTGACCGGGAGCTATCTGCTGAACCTGAGCTTCTATGTTTGCTGACTTCACCAATAAGAATCCTGCATAAAGACTTATTATTGATGCAACTATTAACAACTTTGCTTCCCTCTCAATATTAGTAATAATGGAACTGATAAGTAAGAGTCTGGAGGCAAAGGTAGCCAGCTGCCTAAAATACTCAGGTTGCTGGTCGGTGTTGGTTTCATTATTGTGGGAATTCTGGGCCTTATTTGGATTTTTGCTACTGGTGCTGCTAACCGTCCTATAACATCGGTTCTGCATGGTATATCACCTCTATACTCCATTATATTTCCGGTAGTTGCTAATGTTACCGTATATATCAAGGGAGCTTAGTTATTATCTTGCAGAGATCTTTGACGGCGGATAGCCATAATACTTTTTAAAGAGCTTACTGAAGTAATAGGCATCGTTATAGCCTACACTTTCTGCAGCAGCTTTTACGGAGGAATTGCCACTCTCTAAAAGCTGCTTTGCCTTTTGTAATCTTATGTTTATAAGATAGTTAATAGGTGAGTATCCGGTTTCTTCTTTAAAAATCTTTGAGATATACACAGGACTTAAGTAAGTAGTCTTGGCCATTTTATCCAGAGAAATTTCCTCAGTATATTTCTCATTCATGTAGGCAATGATGGTTCTAACTATAGTGGATTTATCGGAAGAATTAAAGCTTAAGGATTCGGTTTCCTGAACTTCCTCATCACAGTAGGTTTCCCTAAGTAAGAGTACCAGTAAATTCATTGAAAGAGACTTTAATATAATATCAAAACCGGGCTCATTCTTAGCCTGTTCGGTGATTATCTGATGAATACAGCCATCGAACTCCTTACGATACTTTTTTAGATGAACCACAGGGGAGGAATTCTCCTTCAACAGAAAGTTCTTGGGGAGCCCTTCTATACTAAGATTGTCAAAACCCATGTGCAACTCGCTGACCTGTTCGCCCGGAGTTAAAAATTCTTCATGGTATACTCCCGGGTTAAATATGATAAAATCTCCTTTTTTAAGCTTATATACGGAATTATTTATAGTATAGTTAGTGGTGCCGGAAAGCACGTAGCTTAACTCAGCATGCTTGTGGCAGTGATAGAAGGTTTTTATAGAATCTTTATTATTGCACTTTAATGCATACAGAACTTGTGGGTTAAATACCTCTGCATTGGTTCCTATGTTGCACAAAACAATCACCCCATTGTAGAAAAATTAATGCTTATTAAATCTATGATATCTATATAAGAATATACATCAATTAAGTAAAAATGTACATTTTTATTTCAAGGGATTTAATGGATAATTAAGCATGATAAAAAAATAAATTAGGGGGACATCTATGAAGAGTTTCAAGTGGATATGGGGACATGTCAAAATATATAAAGGTAAATTCATTCTTGCGATGTTCATGGTTTTATTGGGTTCAGCAATGAATATGGTAAATCCATATATCTCAGGAATTATTGTAGATAAGGTAATAAGTGGAGGCATGAAGGAGCTACTCCTGAAGCTTATTTTGATTATGATAGGGATTACCGTATTAAAAACAGTTAACCGTTATGTATTCCAGATGATTTTTGAACGTATTTCTCAAGATACCATTTTTAACATAAGGGAAGATATGTATAACAAACTTCAAAAACTGGATTTTGACTTCTTCAACAATACAAGAACCGGAGATATCATGGCAAAAATGACCGGGGATATAGACATGATAAGGCACTTTGTGGCCTGGGTAATTTACAACATCTTTGATAATGGAACACTGCTGCTTTTTGCTATTATCAGTATGGCCTCAATAAATTGGAAGTTCACACTGATTATGATATCCATAACGCCATTAATCGGGTATCTTGCAACCAAGATGGCCAACACTGTAAGACCTACTTTTTCTGCCATTAGAGATCAGTTTTCAAAGCTAAATTCCGTGGTTCAGGAAAATATAAGCGGAAACAGAGTGGTAAAGGCCTTTGCCAAGGAAGAGTATGAAATTCAGAAGTTCACAAAGCAAAATGTTGCCTACAGGGAAAGAAACCTGGAATCCTCCAGGGTGTGGGAAAAGTATCTTCCCGTATTGGATTCCCTGGCAGGCCTGTTCTCAGTAATTACAATTCTGGTTGGTGGCTTTATGGTTATCAACGGCTCCTTAACCATGGGAGAGCTGGTTATGTTCAACGGTCTTATATGGGCGCTAAACAACCCCATGCGTATGGCCGGCTGGCTAATCAACGATGTTCAGAGATTTATTGCCTCTGCGGAAAAAGTTAGGGAGTTTTTGGATGTAGATCCTAAGATAAAGAACCAAAAAACAAATATCCATAGGGACAGAATAAGCGGCTATGTTGAGTTCTGCAATGTGAGCTTTAACTATGGAGATGAAGAAGTTCTTAAGGATATAAGCTTTAAGGCTAAGCCCGGGCAGACTGTAGCTATACTTGGTCCTACAGGGTCAGGGAAGTCAACTTTGGTAAACCTGATTTGCAGATTCTACGAGGCAACTTCTGGTGAAGTAAAAATTGATGGACTTAATATAAAGGAATGGGATATTAAAAAACTCAGAGAGAATATCGCAGTGGCTATGCAGGATATCTTCCTCTTCTCTGATACCATAGAAGGAAACATAGCCTATGGAGTTCCCAATGCTGATATGGAAAAGATCAGGCATGTGGCCTCCATAGCGGGAGCTGACGACTTTATTGTAAATCTTCCGGAAGGCTATGATACTATTGTGGGCGAACGAGGCGTAGGCTTGTCCGGTGGACAGAAGCAGAGAATTGCCCTGGCCAGAGCCCTGCTGAAGAATCCATCAATATTGATTCTTGACGACACTACCTCCGCGGTAGACATGGAAACGGAACATCAGATACAAAAGGCTCTGAAGACAGTCTTCACAAACAGAACTAACTTTATCATTGCTCATAGAATAACCTCTGTTAAAAATGCGGACTTAATATTGGTTATAGAAAACGGAAGGATAGTAGAGCAGGGAAAACATGAAGAGTTAGTGGCTAAGAAGGGCTATTATCACAGCGTATTTGTAAATCAATTCGGAGACTTCGACAATGTGAAGGTAAAGGAGGTAATATAGGGTGGCTAGAAATAAGTTCGACGTAGACGAGTCTTTAGAGACCAAGTTTAATGCTAAGCACCTAAAAAGGATTCTTGGATATGTTAAGCCTTACAAAAAGGACATGATAATCACCGTGGCAGTTATGCTTATTGCCAGCGTTGCAGGCCTTATAGGTCCTTATCTCATAAAGGATGCCATAGATAACAGGATTCCTTTGAGGGATAAGTCAGGCCTGGTACTGCTGTCTGTAATATACGTTTTGACACTGGTAATTACCGGTGTCTGCATGAAATATAAGATAAGAACCATGTCTTATATTGGACAAAAGGTTATTGAAAATATAAGATTGGACTTATTCACACATATACAAAAGCTGCCATTTACCTATTATGACAGCAGGCCCCACGGAAAAATACTGGTGAGGGTAGTAAACTACGTCAATTCCTTAAGTGATCTGTTATCCAATGGATTGATAAACTTGATTACTGATTTATTTAGTTTGTTAGTAATAATTATATTTATGTTTGCCATAAACGTTAAACTGACATTAGTTTGTATGGCCGGTGTACCGATTTTGGCAGGGGTGATATTCCTCATAAAAAATGCTCAGCGAAAGGCCTACCAGATCCTCAGCAGTAAGCAGTCCAACATGAATGCTTATATACATGAAAGCATTGCGGGCATAAAGGTAACCCAATCCTTTGGAAGAGAAGAAGAAAACCTAAAGATTTTCAGAGAGGTAAGCAACACCTACAGAACCTCCTGGATGAAGGCTGTAGCCACTCAGTTTTTACTGTGGCCGGCGGTGGAAAACATATCGGTGCTTACTGTATCCGCAGTTTATGTGGTAGGCATAGCTTCCATCACTCCCGGCAATTCCGGCATTACAGTGGGAGTACTCATGGCCTTTATGGGCTATATATGGAGATTCTGGGCGCCTATCACTAACCTTGGGAATTTCTATAATTCCATAATCAATGCAATGGCATATTTGGAGAGAATCTTCGAAACCATGGATGAGCAACCTACGGTTACAGATATACCGGGCGCTAAGGAACTTGGCTCTATCAGGGGGGATGTGGAGTTTGAAAATGTAAGCTTTAGCTATGAGCCGGAAAAGAAGATTTTGGACAATATCAGCTTTAAGGTTAAGGCCGGCGAAACCATTGCTTTAGTTGGACCCACAGGTGCAGGAAAGACTACAATAATCAATCTTATAAGCCGTTTCTATGACTTAGACAGCGGAGCAATCAAAATAGACGGCACCGACATAAAGGGTGTGACACTGGAATCCCTAAGAAAGCAGATGGGAGTTATGCTGCAAGATACCTTTATTTTTTCCGGAACCATAATGGACAACATCCGTTACGGAAGGCTGGATGCCACCGATGAGGAGGTCATAGCTGCAGCCAAAGCCATTAAGGCTCATGACTTTATCGTAAGTCTTAAGGACGGCTACCAGACAGAAGTCAATGAGAGAGGCAGCAGGTTATCGGTGGGACAGAGACAGTTAATTTCCTTTGCCAGAGCATTGCTGGCAGATCCAAAGATCTTAATACTGGATGAGGCTACTTCCAGCATAGATACTAAGACTGAAATGGCCCTGCAGGAAGGGTTGAAAAAGCTGTTGAAGGGAAGAACTTCCTTCATAATTGCCCACAGACTGTCCACTATCAAGGATGCCTCAAAAATAATGTATATAGACAACGGAACCATAGTGGAACAGGGAACCCACCAGGAGCTTATGGCTAAAAAAGGCTCTTATTATGCGCTTACCTGCCAAGGAGACGTTTTATCTGCTATATCTTAGGGGTAAGGAACAATTCATTATTAAGTTTATAATAAACCTGTCTGTTTTTTTATTTTTCAAGAGCAGGCGGGTTTTTTTATTACATAAATATTATCCATTATTCAGCCATTTATGGGGATCCAAGTATTAATCAGCATATAGTTGCATGCGGCCTTTAAATTATTCATTTCAAAATGTTTACTGAAAAAAGGATTTAATAATATTATGTATAAAGGTATAATTAGAACAAGAGTATATAAAATACAGGATTACTATAGGTGAAACTTTTATCGACTATGAAGATAAAGTAGAACTTAAATTTCTTATTGCATGAGGTGATTACGTGAAGAATAATAGAATAAAGAAGCTTACTGCCTTGGCGGAAACAAAATTTTTGAATCTTTATGATGCAGAATATGAAAATAAGAAAGGCAAAACAAAGCACTGGATAATAGCCTCCAGAAAAAACTTCGAGACCTTGAAGGGACAGTACTTTGAGGGTAAAGAAGAAAAAATGGATGCGGTAATAATAGCAGCTCTGCATGTAGAAAGCAAAAAAATAGTATGTATAAGACAGTTCAGAGTTCCCCTAAATGATTACGTATATGAGCTTCCGGCTGGCCTGATTGATGGTAACGAGAGCATGGAGGTTTCTGTAGAAAGGGAATTAAAAGAAGAGACCGGCCTAAAGCTTGTATCAATAAATTACGAAAAAACAAAAAAAGGTGTCTATGCCACTGCTGGCATGTCTGACGAATCTGCAGCAATAGTTTTCTGTACCTGCGAAGGAAATATTTCAAAGGAATACCTTGAAGAGGATGAAGACATTGAAACCATTTTGCTATCACAGCAGGAAGCCAAAGACCTATTGAAGAGTGATGTCAAAATCGATATGAGAGCCTTTATAATGCTTCACGCCTTTGCAGAGCTGGGGGAAAAGCTTTTTTAGAGAGGTGACTTGTGAGGTGCCAGGCACCTCACAAGTGGGCACCTCACAAGTTACCTCTTACTTCTTACATGGGAAATTATAGCTCAACGCAAATTTATAATTGATTTTTGACAATTAAGGAGGATTTTTCTCCGCTTCACTACTCAATACTCGCTATTCACTGCTTATTGAAAGAAAGTGTTTCACGCTTTCTTTCTGCTTCTAACAAAGGCCATGATGCTTTCTCCTACACTTATAGCAATAAACACAATAGCGAATAGCCAGGAGAAAGTAATCATATCTCCATTTATCTGGGATACGGAGGCTTTAGTGGCATTAGAAATCCAAGATACAAAATCAGGATTGATCAGATACCTATCTGTTACCATTATAATTACAAGGATACATAAAGCAGAGCTATGTGCCGCACTGGTTATAGCTAGAGGTCGGTTCCAATAAGGCACAATAAACTTGTAAATAAGAATGACAAATTGCATTGCGGCAAGTATAAGAATTACAAAAATATATTTATGGAGTACTTCAGTAACCAGTAGGGGGGCTGCTAAAGTAAAGCCTCTGGCACCTCGCGAATAAACTTTTTGCAAAGGGGGATGTACCCACTGCTGCACCTGTTCGCTCCATTATAGTAAAGGTCAAGGTAACCCAGAAAGCACCTTGAAATACCCCTTCCGCAGCAGCTACAAGTACACTGACAATGGTACCAACAGTCATACTTATAAGGCTTCTATCTGCCGGAGTTTCAATAACTACTTCCAACAGGGCAAGTATTGAAAATACCACGCAAGTTATCATGACAACTAATTTAAGCACTGAAATATATTTATAGTAGAGCCCGGGCCCGATTAAATACCGTTTCACTTGACGGGATTCATCCGCCAGCTTTGCCGGATTGCCAAGCTTTTCAAGGACCCTGCGAATATCAGCTTCACTTGGGTCATCCGGAAGCATATCCTTTATATTGGCCTGTAGTTCTCTTTTTACATCTTCACCAGTATCTTCCGGTAGACGGGATGTAATAGCATACAAGTAACGTTCAATTAAATCAGAAAATATTTTTTGAAAATGCTATTGACCTTTACGTTGCGTAAAGGTGTATATTTATCTTGCAAGGGGAAGTCAAATAGATGAGCTCAAAGTGCAATATGATAATTAAAGGAGACACAGGACATGGAATATACAGTGCAAAAGTTAAGCAAATTGGCAGGTGTAAGCACCAGAACGCTGAGATATTATGATGAAATTGGAATTCTAAAGCCGGCAAGAATCAATTCTTCAGGATATCGTATATACGGGGAGGCAGAGGTAGACAGACTGCAGCAGATACTGTTCTACAGAGAGCTTGGTGTAAGTCTGGAAAATATAAAAGAAATAGTAACGTCACCTTCCTTTGATGGAGCCAAAGCACTGAGAGAGCATCATGAAAAGCTTCTTGCAAAGCGTGAACAATTAGATTTATTAATAGCTAATGTTGAGAAATCAATAGCTGTAACAGAAGGGAGAATTACAATGAGTGATAAGGAAAAATTTGAAGGGTTTAAGCAAAGGCTGATAGATGCAAATGAAAAGAAGTATGGTAAAGAAATCAGAGAAAAGTACGGAGAGGATGCCGTAGAAAAGTCAAATAAGGCCTTTAAGAATATGTCTGAAGAAGATTACAACAAGATGACAAAGCTTGGGGAAGAGATCCATGAAGTTCTTGCCGAGGCCTTTAAGACTGGTGACCCAGCCGGTGAGTTGGCACAAAAGGCAGCAGACCTTCACAAGCAATGGATATCCATGGCTTGGGGCCAGTACAGCAAAGAAGCACATGCTGGAGTTGCCGAGATGTATGTAGATGATGAAAGATTTACTGCTTACTATGATAAAGACCAACCTGGAACAGCAGCATTCCTAAGAGATGCAATACTCATATATACTGGAATGAACAAGTAACATTATCTAGTAATAAGATGCTGTGGCTAAGGAAAAGAAATTTATTAATGACAAGTTAAGAGTGACAAGTGACAAGTTTGGGAGCCCTTTTCTCAGCAAAGCTGAGAAAAGGTAAAATATAAAGTATTAGAAAATTCAGATTGATAAATTTCTTCCATAACTTGTAACTTACCACTTTTCACTTGTCACTAATTATATCTATATCTCTAAAGCTTAAATCAGTTAGATATTCTCAATCTGCCAATCTATGGGCTTCTCACCAATGGATATTAAAAAATTATTAGTCTTTGAAAAAGGCTTGCTGCCGAAGAAGCCTCGGGATGCAGAAAGAGGACTTGGATGTACTGACTTAATTATATAATGTGTCCTGTTGGTAATGAGTTTTTCCTTGGAGATGGCATTGTTTCCCCAAAGTATAAAGACCACAGGTTTTTCTCTATTATTCAGCGCTGAAATAACGGCATCGGTAAAGTTTTCCCAGCCTATATTTCTATGAGAATTGGCTTCATTGGCTCTGACGGTTAAAGCTGTATTCAGCAGAAGCACACCTTGATCCGCCCATTTCTTTAAGTAGCCGTTGTTTGGTATGTAGCAGCCAAGGTCATCACGCAGCTCCTTATATATGTTAACCAAGGAAGGGGGAGCCGGTATTCCCGGTCTAACGGAAAAGCTGAGACCATGGGCTTGATTTGGACCGTGATAAGGATCCTGGCCAAGTATAACAACTTTTACATCCTTGTAGTCAGTGTAGTTTAAGGCGTTGAATATTTCATACTTATCCGGATAAATAGTTTTAGTAGCATACTCCTTTATAAGAAAGGCCCTCAGCCTTTTATAATAATCTTTTTCGAATTCGTCTTTCAGCAGGTCCAGCCAATCACCTTTAATGTTTACGGCCATAATTTTTTACCTCCGTTACGTCAATATCGAATTTATCTTTAATAATTATATCAATGGCCATTCACAATTTCAAATATGACAGGTATATGATAAAAAGTCCCGGAGAAGATATGGAATCTCCACCGGGACTTTTATTCTATATGTAAATCGTGCACCTCCTGTTGGCAGTTAACCTACCAGCGTTTGCAATTAAGTTAGCTCAAGCCCGATTAATCCACGGCACTCGGGAATTTTCATTTACCGCTGCTTTCTTCCGAACCTGACGGATTTTCATGACTTCCCGATGCATGGGACCAAGCTCTCAACACTAGCTTAGTTACACTGACCTGACAAATTAAAGCCTGAAGGAGGAATTCAACCCTGCTGTAGCGGATTGCAGGCTACAGGGCACCGCTAGCTCCCCGTCTAGCACGACTTGTCTTTCCATGAGTTAATAATAGCATATGGTGCAGGCTTAAACAATATATATTCTAGTGGTAATAGGGATGTATTATGGAGCATATGGGTTTATTATGATATAATGGATATTAGCCCATGTAGCTGTTCTTTGGTGATAAAACACCAAAAAGATGAGGTGTATTATTGCTGAATATATAAATGCTAAATTATATTCTAATGTTTTTGATAAAATTTTTTTATTAATGCCATGGTCTTTATAGCAATAAATTCGGTTATACCTTATTTTGAGGAAAATTTAGGGGCCAGTACATTGGAAATAAGTCTAGCCAGCGTTTTAGCTGCCACGTTAAAATTTAAATACGGACTCCACGGAAAACAGATAGGACACTGAAGGGTACTCAGTGTCCTGCTTCTTCTATGTTAAAATTAAAAAGAAAAACCCTCCGCGTATTTCAGAGTATTCCGCGTCTTCTGTGATGAATTTTATTCAGCTATAAGACAAACTTTTCCAGTACATGTGCAATTCCGTCTTTATCATTGGACAAGGTAACGTAGTCTGCCCTTGCTTTGATGTCAGCAGGGGCGTTTCCCATTGCAACTCCCAGTCCTGCGTATTCAATCATTGGAAGGTCATTAAATCCATCCCCTATAGCAATCATTTCTTCTCTTTTTATGTTAAAATGCTCACCTAGCTTTTCCATGGCCACAGCTTTGGAAACCTTGTTGTGAAAGAACTCCAGAAACATTGGTCTGGAAGTACAGTAATTGACACTATCTCCAAGCCTATCTTTCAAGACCTCCTGATAATAGGTCAACTTTTCCGGACTATCAATCCATAGTATTTTTGTAATTCCATTCTTAATAAGTTCTTCTTCATCTTCAATTAGTCTTGGCTCTACCTTAGTGATTTGCTTATAGTCATGTATTTCTTCACTTAGTTTATAGCAGTATAATTTATTCATGGACCAAGCAACAATAGTGGTTTCAAATTCTTTTCCGATGCTTAATATGTTTCTTGCTGCTTCTGCAGTAAGATTCTGCTGGAACAGAATCTTCTTTGATTTTCCCATTACAATCATGGCACCGTTATAGGTTATAAATGGGGAATCTAAATTTAACAGGCTGTTAAAGCTCTCCGCTCCCTGTATAGGACGACCGGTGCAAATAGAGAATATGACACCTTTTTCTACAGCTTTTCCAATGGCCACCCTTGTTTTATCTGTAATTTTTCCATCACTATTTAATAGTGTTCCATCCATATCTGCGGCAATTAATTTGTATTTCATCTTAAGACTTACCCCTAAATTCAGTATGACATTTTTTACAGGAAATAATGATCTTTCCCTTGCCTCTTGGTACTCTTAGCTTTTGAGAACAACATGGGCATTTGAATATCTTGTAATCTTTTAATTGTATAACATTTGTTTTAGATTTATAAAACCGCTGCTTCACAGCTAATAAACGGGTTTCATAAGAGTTTAACTCTTGATACCTTCTATATTTGTTTTTAGAAAAACATCTCCAGGTTCCGTAGAATACTGAAAGAAGTCCTAGGGTGGAGGTGAATCTGCTTAAGGAAAGTAACAGCCCTCCAATATAAAGGTGTTTGGATAATTTATCCAAGCCATAGCAATCCCTTAAATGATAAGCAATTTTGTTAAAAACTTTTTTGCTGTTCAAATTGATTCCTCCCAGTCACGTTATAGGATATTACAATTCACATTATTTAGTTTACACATAAAAAAGACACATTACAATAAACAATGTATGAACTTTTAATAACCTTAAGTATATTGATTACAAGGTGCCAAACAAATAAAGCAAAGAAACTTTTTATTTTTTTGTTATTTATCATGCTTTTTTCACCGTTGACAGCCAGTTCAAGCTTGCTTGCACAGATACCAATGCTGATTTTCATGCAATAGCCCCCTGGCAAAAATACAGAGACCCAGATATAAACTTTTACTAAATAATTGAAAATAATATTTAAATTATTTTAAGAGAAGTGCTATAATTATTATTATGTGGTAAAATAAGGATAACATATTATCACTGGAAACTAAAAAGTTTACTTTGTTCTAGGGTGGGGGGATCATCCATGCAGTTGAAAAAAAAGAGATTAACATTTGGTCTTATTGTTGATTGGATTTCCGGTTGGGGTGAGGTTGACTACTATCAAACAAAGATTATTTCCGGAGTGGGAGACTATGCAAAGGAAAAGGATATAAACCTGATGTGCTTTGTTGTAGGCAGATTAGGTTCTCCGAATGAGTGGGAAAGAAGCAGAAATCTACTTGTCAATTTTATTCATAAAAACCATGTTGACGGAGTAATCGTTTTACCCACGGCCATTGGAATTTATGGACAAGAGGAAAATGTTATTTCTATGTTGGATGGTTTTAAGGGTATTCCTATTGTAAATCTGAATGAAAGTTATGGAAGATATCATACTGTAAGTATAAATAACTATAACGGCATGCGTCGGGTAGTGGATCATGTTATAGAAGAACATAAATGCCGAAGAATAGCTTTTATAGGTGGTCCCAAAAGCGTGAGAGAGAGTGACGAAAGACATCGTGCCTTCTATGATTCACTGAGAGACCACAATATAACTTATTACCCTGAGTTATACTATGAAGGAAGTTTTCTTTTCGATTCCGGGGGTGAGGCCATAAAATATTTTAAAGAAAATAATTTGCAATATGATGGCATAATATGTGCCAATGACAATATGGCAGTGGGGGCCCTGACAGAATTGCACAAGCAATATGGAAAGATTCCGGAAGACCTTCCTATCACAGGGTTTGATGATGCAGATATCAGTAAATTTCATGGCCTTACAACAGTTAGTCAGTCCTTTTATGAGCAGGCCAGAGCTTCTGCGGATATGTTGTACAGGCTTATAGAGGGACAAGAGGTTGAACGGATTAAGTCTATGGATACAGAACTGATTGTGCGGTCTTCCTGCGGCTGTGTTGGTTCTATGACTACCAGTGCCTTTGCACAGTTGAATTTACTTGAGAGGGACACTACAGACAGTGTTTTCTGGCTGACTAAAGACAGTATCAATAAAGAACTTGAAGTCATAAATAAAATTGCAGGTCTGCCAGAAGGCAGTGATGATTATAAAGATCTGCTTAAGTATGAGAATAATGTTGTAGATGCCTTTTATGAAGAATTTATAAATAAAAGGGAGGGGGAGTTTCTCAGCTCCTGGAACAGCCTAACCTTTTGGGCTATATTAAAAAAGCTGGAAATAACCTTTTTGCAGGATGTTTTAGTATGCATCAGGAAAAATATCATAGCCAATTGGGTAAATAAAGACAACTTAATTGCGGCAGAAAATATGTTTCAAGCTGCCAGCATCATTGTATGTGATGCTGTAAAACGTATGGGTGCATCATCAAGTTTTCTATCTTTTGTTCAGACTGATAGCTTAGAGTGTCTGGCAGAGGAGCTGATGTCTAATCTGGATTGGCAAAAGCAAATGGATGCCTTACATAAGTTCTTGCCTGAATTTAATATAAATAAGGGCTATGTTTCAATCTATGAGGATAGAAATCATCCCTTAAGGTCTTCAAGGTTAATACTAGGTTTCAATGGAGACTACCGTGCAGAGGCAGGTAAAACAGGAATATACTTCAACACTCTGGACATATTACCTGAGGACATAATGAAGGAGCTGAGAAAAGATAGATTTAACGTAATTGTCATGGCCCTTCATCAAGGGGACAATCCTTTGGGTTATGGAGTATTTGGTTTTGAAAATAGAGTAAACAAAATATATGAAGTAGTCAGATATAATATTGGTGTAGCTCTGAATGGTGCTCTATTAGTAGAAAATATAAGGAATCAGGCCCTTGACTTGGAACGGCAGGTAGAAGAGAGGACAAGTGAGCTATCCAGTATTAATATGAGGCTTACAAAGGAGATTCAGAGAAGAAAAGAAGTTGAAGAACAGCTTAAAAAAGCCATGGAAGAATTGCAAGAACATAATATTCAGCTTAGAACCCAATCTCTTAGAGATGAACTTACCGGCCTGTATAATAGAAGAGGATTTATGACCCTTGCCAGGAAACATTTTGAATACTCCCAGAATTATCATAAAGAATTCTTACTTTTATATGGAGACTTGGATGGACTTAAACAGATCAATGATAGGTTTGGTCATTGTGAAGGAGATTATGCCATAAAAAAAGTGGCTGAAATATTAACTAAAACTCTAAAGTCAGATGATATTATAGCAAGAATAAGCGGAGACGAATTTACGGCTGTACTTATAGGGGCATCTTCAAGGGATGAACCTATTGTTAGAGAGAAAATACAAAAGAATTGTGCTTTGGTTAATGCATCTTGTTGTAAGCCCTATAGGATTTCTTTCAGCACAGGCATTGCCTGTTTTAATCCCAATAAACCTGTGACGCTTGAGGAGCTCATTGAAAAAGCTGATCAAGACCTTTATGCTGCAAAGGACGACTGTAGAAGCAAGAATATAAGCTGAAAACTAAGGGCAGCCGGAGAGATTCCGGCTGCCCTTAAAATATTTATTACCAGCATTAAAAATTAACAGTTTACATCATACCGCTGAGGTTATATAATTTGACAAAGTTTGATAAAACACTAAAAACATAGTAGAATAGTGTTTGGAGAAAAAATAATAAGAAGCATAAAGGAAGCGGATAAATGATGATAAAAGTCAAAAAAGTTGTTGGCATTGCTCTCGTGCTGTTTTTTACCACAACTGTTTTTAATGCCAGTACTTTTGTTGAGGCACAAACAAGTATAAAAGAGGACATAAATCCACAGATTATTTTGGCTAAAATAAAGACAAGCAGTTCAGTGGAAATGAAGAACATAACTAACGCTGATCTGATCTTGGATAAAGAGGGCTATAGCTACGAACCCCTGAATTCAAACAGTCCTTTGGCAATAAAGAAAAATGTAAAGATAACGGCTAAAAATGTTACTTTCAGTGATGCTGAATTGGAAGGTAACCTTTATATATCTGCAGATAACGCAAGGATAAATAATGTAAAAATAAAAGGATCGCTATATATTAATCCAGGTAAGGATGGGGCAGCCACAATCAATAATGTAACTGCAAAAAATATTTATGTCCTTTCCGGAGGTTTGGATGGCATCTATCTGAATAAAGTTGCTGCCGAAGCCTTAAATATTGATTCTAGCAGTAAAGCCAAGTTAGAAATAAATTATACCACAAAGATAAATATAACCACAGTTACCACCAATGCCATAATCTCCGCGGCTATAGGAACCGACGGAAAGCTTGTAATCTCAGGTAAGAATAAGCAAAAGATTGCTGTGGAGCTTCAGGGAAGCTTTAAGCAGCCTGTGCTTGTAAAGTCAGACGCTGAAATTACAGCGGCACCATCCTCAAGTATTGAAAAAATAAGCATAGAAGCAGAAGGCAGCGGAGCAGTAGTTTCCTTAGCAGGTGAATTCAAAAATATAGATCTGAATAAATCCTCTAAAATAGAGGTTTCAGATAAGACGAAAATTACTGGACAAGTTAATGGAAAGCCCTATGGACCAAAAGTGGACAAACCTTCACAAGCTGGAGCGGAAAATGAAAATAGTATAGAAGAAATGATAAATGAAGATACAAAAATAAAAGAGACTTTTGACAAGTTATTTCTTAACAAGCAACCAAAGGAAAAAGAACTTTTGGATAAATTTAACGGTGAGAAGTTAAGGGCTCAAGAAAAGATATTTAATGGTAACAACAAGAATAATGGGAAGATCTCAACAAGTGCCAATATAGAAGTTGTTAATATCAATGACTATAATAGCATATTTGTGGTAGTTAATAAGGAAAGAAGTTTGCCTGCTAATTGGAAACCTTCAGACCTGGTAAAAATTACAGTACCCTACAAGGGAAGGAACGATGCTGCCTACATGAGAAAGGAAGCGGCAGATGCTCTTGCTCAGCTCTTTGCCAAAGCCAAAAAAGATAAGGTATATCTCTATGCTGTATCCGGTTTTAGAAACTATGAACTTCAAAAGACCATATATGCAAGAAATGTAGCCCAGCTTGGAGAGACAAAAGCCAAAATGGAAAGCGCCTACCCGGGTAAAAGCGAGCATCAGACAGGCCTTGCCATGGACATTTCCAGTGCTGCTATGGGTTATACCTTAAAGCAGTCCTTTGGTAACACCCGTGAAGGAAAATGGTTAGCGGAAAATGCCGCAGCTTTTGGATTTATTATCAGATATCCAAAGGGAAAGGAATCAATTACGGGTTATATATATGAACCATGGCATATTCGTTATGTTGGTAAGGAAATTGCCACTGAAATAATGAAGAGAGGCATTACTCTTGAAGAGTACTTTGGGCTTAAATAATAAAATTCAAAGCCGAAGGCACAGAGAATTAAGGCTTGCCCAATAACCTGGATTTTTATCAGGACTTTGGGCAGGCTTTAATTCATTTTTATTATCTTTTGTGTAGAAAATTGGTAAAATTATCATTAAATCAACTAAGAGGTATAATGGCCTTAACTATTGAATAAGGAGTACAGCTATGAATTATAATGAAGTAGAAGAGATATTCTGTTTGACATCAGACAGAAAGTATAAATATTTCTTTAATTTGAAGATTATTTGAGCAATGAACGGTAGCTGCCAGAATTCACAGCCGCAAGAGGTGGCTTCCTTCGCTATGGGAAAAATGCATAAACCATACAATTAGGTGTACAATATTTATTATTACAGCGAAGGAGGAATTAGAGATGAGCGAGAAAAGAGGATTATCTCATAATGCTTACGGCGGCATCCACGGGGATGACTATGTTCCCTATGTGCCCGTAAGTGAAGCGATGCCTGAAATGACAGCAGTATCACTTATAATAGGTGCAGTATTTGGAATAATCTTTGCAGCAGCAAATACCTATCTCGGACTCAAGGTTGGCCTTACCATTTCTGCCGGTATACCTGCTGCTATTTTGGCTACAGGTATTCTAAAGGGGTTCTTTGGGCGGAATAATATTTTAGAGGCTAATTTGATTCAAGGAATTGCCGCCATGGGAGAATCCATTGCCGGAGGTATTATATTTACAATGCCGGCTATAATTATTTGGGGAATGAACCTAAGCTTGAGCACCATATTTTTTGTTACAATACTTGGAGGACTTTTAGGCATCTTATTTGTCGTTCCCTTGAGAAGATATCTCCTTGTTGAGGAACACGGGAAGCTTATATTTCCTGAAAGCATGGCTGCTGCAGAGGTACTTGTCACGGGTAGTGCCGGCGGAACAGGCTTTAAAACAGTTATGACAGGTCTTTTGGGCGGAGCTCTATACAAGCTTTTGTCCGGAGGCCTAAGGTTTTGGGGTGAAGAACCGGAATGGGTGGTAAAGCCAATGCAAAATACAATCTTTGGATTTGATACACTGGCATCACTCTTAGGCGTTGGTTTTATTGTAGGAACAGAAGTTGCCCTATATATGTTTGGCGGATCCTTCATTGCTTGGTTTGCACTTATACCCTTAATTAAGTATTTTGGATCAGGACTGGCAGAACCCCTGTTTCCATCAGAGGTTCTGATTACAGAAATGGGGGCTTGGGATATTTGGAGTAAATATATCAGATATGTTGGTGCAGGAGCAGTTGCTGCCGGTGGCTTTATAAGCCTAGCAAGATCACTTCCTACAATTATAAACTCATTTAGAACAGCTATTGGTGGCCTTGGAGATAAGAGTTCCAGTAAAAAGAGAACAGAGCTGGATGTTCCGATGACCTGGGTGCTGATAGGAGCTATTCTTGTATTCCTGCTTTCATGGTTTCTGCCTATGATAAATGCAGGATTTGTTGGGGCATTAATGATTATAGTATTCTCCTTCTTCTTTTCAGTAGTGTCAGGAAGAATGGTAGGTATTATAGGAGCCTCTAACAATCCTGTATCCGGCATGACTATTGCAACACTATTGTTTGCAACTTCGATACTGAGGTCAATTGGATTGGCTGGAGACGAGGGAATGCTTATAGCCATTACAATAGGAGGAGTTATTTGTGTAGCCATTGCCGTTGCAGGTGGAGCTGCACAAAGTATGAAGACCGGTTTTATAATTGGAGGTACGCCAAAATATATGCAGATAGGAATGTATATAGGTCTGGTGGCCGCATCCCTATTTGCCGGTTTAGTATTATTGGTTATGCATGACACCTATGGGATTGGCTCAAGGGAAGTAGCAGCACCTCAAGCAACCTTGATGTCAATGGTTGTTAAAGGGGTTATGACCGGAGATCTACCCTGGGCCCTTGTGCTCATAGGTGGAGTTTTTGGAATATTTTGTGCACTGGCAAGATTGCCGATTCTTCCGGTGGCCTTAGGGATATATCTTCCGATCCACCTAAATGCGGCGGTGTTAGTTGGAGGCATAATCAGAACTATTGCTGAGAAAAAGTTTAAGAATAATGAAGAGCAATCCAAGCTACAGATTGAAAAAGGAATACTGCTTGCTTCTGGTATTGTTGCCGGTGATGCAATTATGGGAATTGTAGTTGCAGTTTTTGCAGCTTTTGCCATAGATATTGCCATTGGCAGCAGACTTATACCTACAATAGCAGCAGAGCCTTTGACGGCGACTATTGCCTTCTTCCTCTTTGGTCTTTGGATGTACTTCTATACGGTAAAAAAGGATAGAGTCTAGTACAAATCTGCATAATAGGTGATAACAATGAAACATAAAAAGAAAAAGGAGGATAACTTCCTCCTTTATGTACCTAAAAGGAAACATACAAACTGGAAAGATGAGAAAGGTAAAGTTTACCTGATCTTTCAGCATGATAAACAGGCAGAAAAGTTCCTCCGATGGCTTGTTAAAAAGCCCTATATTACTTATTTAGAGCTGGATGACTTGAGCTCAAGCACCTGGAGGATAATTGACGGCAAGAAATCAGTATACGAAATAGGACAGTGTCTGCTGAAACAATACGGCAGTTACTGTCAGCCGGTAAATGAAAGACTGATAATGTTTTTAAGATACTTAAATAAAAAAGGCTGGATAAGTTTTGAAAGAGGAAAACAGTAGAGTATATTTAAGGAAAATTGCTAAGCAAATTTCATAATTACTCATTACTCATCATTCATTGAAAGATGTGCTTCGCACTTTCTTTCAACTGTACCCCAAGTATTTTACCTGACAACAGCCTTAAATCAGTAGTTCCCGCAATATCTCATCCTCATACAACAGCCTTTTTGCTGCCTCTCTGTATTCAGGTATATGTATGTAGGTACACCGGTCAGGTTTTATTTTCGGAGCTTCTTCAATAGCCCTTTCAAAGTCAGCTTTTTTCATGTCCAGGGTTTTTACGTAATCAAAAAATCCGGTGGAAGTAAAGACCTTGATGACTCTTTCAAATCTATGCTGCTGAACCTTGCTCATGAGGTAGGTAGCCACGCCTACTTGAATTCCATGAAGCTGGGGCTTTTCGTATAACTTGTCAAGAGCATGAGAGATGAGATGCTCACTGCCGCTGGCCGGGGCACTGTCTCCGGCAATTTCCATGGCTATGCCGCTCATGGTAAGGGAATCCACTAGTTCTTTTAGAAAAAAGTCATCCTTTATAGTTTTGAATTCAGTTCTAACAAAGCTGTTTACTGCTTTTTTAGAGATCATTACAGCAAAGTCGTCCATTATGGCTTTGCCCATCTTTTCTTCAAACTGCCAATCATAAAGGGCGGTTATCTTGGACACCAAGTCACCAATACCTGAGTATAAGAATTTTTCCGGCGCACTTCTTATAATATCTATATCTACTATTATTCCGTAGGGCATTGAAGCAGTTACGGAGGTCCTCTTGCCTTCTATCATAAGGGAAGCGTTGGAGCTTGAAAAGCCATCATTGGAGGTAGAGGTTGGCACACTGATAAAAGGGAGTTTTCTTAGAAAAGCCATATATTTAGCAGCATCTAGAACTTTACCCCCTCCTATACCGATTATAGCTTCAGTTTCCTTTGAAAGAGAAAAGGCATGATGGATTATCTCGTTTATGTCAACATCATCGATTTCCTGCATGCTAAGCAGGTCTAAGTTAATTTCCTTTAAAGATGCCAATACAGCGGTGCCAAAGAGAGTCTGTAAGCCGCTGCCAAAATAAATGGCAACCCGTGTAAAGCCATTCATTTTTACTAGGTAACCTATATTAGGCAAGTTTCCTTTTCCTACATCCAAAATTGAGGGAATAGCTATTCTGTTTACACTATTCTTCATATCAATTACCGCCTTTGAACAAATAAATTAATTATAATATATGTTACCCATTCACTTATGCAGTTATAAAGAAAAAAGTTAAGAAATATGTAAGAATTTTGTTAGCTTATCTTAATATTCTTTTAACCTTTTATTTACTTTCCTGATTTACAATTATATTGTGATATTAATGCTTTATAGATAGAGGAGAGAAAACAAGTGAAATACATAGATAAGCAGCAGGATACATATTTCGAAGAGTTGTATAATAAGTATAACAGGGTAGTTTTCAATCATATATTCATGTCCATAAAGGACTATTGGCAAGCTGAAGATTTGACCTCAGAGGTGTTTATTAAAGTATATAAACACCGGGATAAAATAAATGATATTGAAAAAAGCAGTAAGTGGGTAATTACTATAGCGAAGAACACATTGATTGATTATTACAGAAAAACAAAACGCGAGGTTCCCAGTGAAGATATAGATGTTGAGGCACACTGGGAGCAGGGCTATGATAATTTGCTGATCAAAGATGACTTTGAAAGAGTTAAGAATGCACTGGACCAATTGAATTCCGTTGAAAAGAAAATGGTAGACCTAAGATACTATTATGGAATGAAGCATAAAGATATAGCTAAAATTATGAATATGACGGAAAGTGCTGCCAGAGCTAAACTTGGAAGAACAATAAATAAGCTGAAGGTATATGGTAAAGGTAGATATCCTAACGCGTCATAAAGCTATAAGGAAAGGCACAGAAATGTGCTTTTTTGTTTATCTAGTATTTTTTCTATCTTTGCCCACTAAAATTATGCTCTAACCAATTTTTGGGACAAAAACAACGTCCCTCTGTGCCGATTTTTGGGACAAAAACAACGTCCCTCTGTCCCTTACTTGTACTTTATGATAAAATGAGATAGAAAAATATTATCTAAATACATCAAAAAATGTAAAGGGGAGAGTATAGTGGCAAAAGATATGAATAGCAGCGTTTTCAATTTCGAAAAAGTTGCTAAAGTAAACTACATAATGATTTTAGTCTGCTCTTTTATTTTGGCGGTACAAGCATTCTATACCCGTGAAAGAGAATTAGCAACAAAGATAGCACTATTTATGCTTATAACCAGTATATGTGCATCTATCATTTACTTTATGTATCGTAAAAAATGGCTTCCATCATTGGCTGTTGGGGTTATACTGCCCTTATGTCCTGCGGCTATAGCATTTATTCTATTATATCTTGAAGGTGGATTTAGATTTTTCCTAGTAATACCAATTGCAGCGGTCATGTCAGCCTTTTACTTTAGACGGGATATTTTATTTGTCTATACGGCATTGATTGACCTCTTATTAATTGGTTATTTCATAGCCTTCCCTGACAAATTATTAACAGGGGATGGAGGGATTAGGGAATTTATCACCCGTATGTTCATGATTAATCTAAACTCATTAATCCTATACTTCCTGACAGACTGGGGGAGAAGTTTAGCGGAGGCATCAAAGCAAAGAGAGGAAGAGGCCAGATTACTGCTAGATAAGCTTAAGAATACAATGGAAGTAGTAAAGAAAAATTCTTTAGTTTTGAATGATAATATTAAGAAAAGCAGTCAGGATATCTCTGATACAAAAGAGATAAGTGAAGGAGTAACCGCAGCAGTACAGCAAATGGCAAGCGGCGCAGAGGAAGAAGCCACCAGCTTAAACAGTGTAAATGACTTAATGCTTCAGGCTTTTAATAATGTGAAGCTGGCACAGGAAGTATCTAATGATACAATGAAGCTCTCACAACAGGCAGACCATAAGGTGGTTAAGAGCAGTGAGGAAATGAAACAGCTTAGCTCAGAAATGATTATAGTAAAAGGAGCAATAAGTTCTGCTTTAGCAACGGTAACAAAACTGGATGAAAAGATGAATATAATCAATGGACTACTAACAAGCATAACAGCAATCTCCGATCAGACAAACCTCTTGGCCTTAAATGCGGCTATTGAATCAGCCAGAGCAGGAGAAGCAGGCAGAGGCTTTGCCGTAGTATCTGAGGAAATAAGAAAGCTGTCAGAACAGACAAAGGTAACTGCCGCTGAAATCGAACAGGTTATCAAGGATATCAATATGGCTACAGATACTACTATTGAAGAAGTAAGGAGAGGAAATCAAGCAGCAGAAAATGGACATGTTGTTGTGGAAAGAACAAATCAAGTCTTTGGAGAAATCCAGGAAGCCTTCCGATCTGTAAAGAGAAATGTCAATAAACAGGTTGAAGTTATGAATGGTGTAACAGAAGCCTTTACAGATATTCAAGAGCGTATAGGAAATGTAGCAAGTATAACCGAGGAACATTCCGCTACATCTCAACATTTACTAAAGGAGATAGAGACTCAGAACAGCAGAATAATCAGTATTAATGAAGAGCTCACCAAGCTTCGAGAAATCAGTAATGAACTTACGGTAATAACAAAAGCATAGTGATCTATTATTCATTAAAAAAACTGCGTTAAGACGCAGTTTTTTTCTATGCCGAGGATCTTTTCTGCTTAGAGTGTAGTTTCCAATACAATTCCACCAAAGCCTTTCCATCAATAAATTTAATATCAATCCCCTTCGGCAGAGATTTGATGTATTTATAGCAGCCATCCACAATTATGCCGCTTGTAATAATCACGCCATGAGAGATCCCATCGTGTACCATTGCTCCCACCAGTTTTTTGCAGACATGTTCATCGACCTTGTGTTTGGCGTAGCTGTCATAGAGGTATCTTTTACATTCAACGTAGGTATCCAGATTGTTATATCTGCATATTATATCTTTTCCCCCATCCGGTCCCATAGGTGTCTGTTTTATGTTGGAGTAACCGAGGTTAGAGATAAACTCTCCGCACCAATATTCAAACTCCCGAGGGGTCAGGCTGTGCACGTCATCCAAATTAATTAAACCCATTTTCCAACGGTCCAGATTTTCTCGGGTGCGTAGTATGGCCTTAACCAGATCGATAGCATATGAAATATCTTTAATAAAAAATATGGCTGCAATGGTTATTGAGAGTACAAAAATACCATTTAGAAAGTTATATAAAGTATACATAGACTACCTCCTAATCAAGATTGGCTACTAAGTATTGTTTTTGATTTCTTCTATGAAGTCTTGTAAGTTCACAGCCATCAACTAATTTCACATAGTACCCCATGGGCATTGTGGCCGCAAATTCACTGGCCTCATCACTGAAATTACCATTAGTTATAACATAACCAATCTTAATATTATCCCGTTCCAGGGTACCAAGAAATTCTTGCACTTCTGGTCTACCTACAGTTGGGTAATCATCTTCGTCTAAAGGTGTATCTTTAGGGTTTAGTTTAATAAATTTAATATATGCGTCACTGCCGTTAATAAATGCTTTAATCTGATAGCTGTCTGAAAGTTTATAGGACATAACTTGTAGATTTGAAAAGCCCAGCTCAGTTAAAATTCCAAGACTCCATGTAATAAAGCTTGCATTGGATAAACTAGAAAGATCCCTCCTAGAAGCCAATCCATAGTTTAATTTATTTCTGGTATTGGATAATTTGGCTTTAGCCTTAAAATCTAAAATTACCATTCCAATTATTTTTAGCGCCACAATCAGTGATATTATACGAAACATCTTTTCTAAGAAATCCATCATAACCCTCCTGAAGCTTATTTATTTAAAATTATTGCCAATTAGCCAGCTTATATTCCGCAGAGGATTATAATAGAAAGTTTATTCAGTCAAATCCCTTAAGTCTTTTATAAAATTCAAAACTGCTTCTTCCTTAGTAGCCCAGGAGGTTACCAATCTGATTGATGAGTTATTCTCATCTACCTTTGACCAAACATAGAAGGTATACTTATGCTGCAGCTTTTCTATGATGATGTTAGGCAGAATAGGGAATATTTGATTTGAGGGGGAGTGGGTTAAGAATTTGTAGCCCATGGAAGTTAGGTCTTTTCTTATCTGCCTAGCTAATTCATTTGCATGTGCTGCTAGTTCAAAATATAAATCATCTTTAAAAAGCTCAAGAAATTGTATTCCAAGAATTCTTCCCTTAGCCAGCAGGGCTCCCTTTTGTTTCATATGGAATCTGAAGTCTTCCTTCAGAGAGGGCTTACAGATTACAAGTGCTTCGCCCAGTAATGCTCCGTTTTTGGTACCGCCGATGTAAAAGGCGTCTGTCAAAGCAGCAAGGTCTGAAAGCTCAAGGTCGTTTTCCTCAGAACACAAAGCGGAGCCCAGCCTTGCCCCATCCATAAACAGTAGGAGATTTTTTTCTCTGCAAAAGCTGCTTATCTCCTCAAGCTCAGCCTTTTTGTATATTGATCCAATTTCTGTAGGATTTGATATGTACACAAGTTTAGGCTTAACCATATGCTCATCGGTGTGGGCATCCAGGGCAGCTTTTATAAGATTGGCAGTAAGCTTGCCATTATCTGACTCCATGGAGATAATCTTGTGACCGGTAGCTTCTATAGCACCGGTTTCATGAACCAGTATGTGGCCGGTATTTGCTGCTATGACTGCCTCATGAGACCTTAGAAAAGCAGAAATTGCAGTCAGATTAGTCTGGGTACCGCCGGAGAAAAAATGGATATCCACATCTTTATTTTTTATCTTACCTTTTATAAGTTCTACAGCTTTTGCTGTATAGCAGTCCTCACCATAGCCATCGGTCTGTTCAAGGTTTGATTCTATAAGGGCCTGTAAGATTCTTGGATGTGCTCCCTCACTATAATCGTTCTTAAAACTGTACATTTTATTCCTCCTGTAGTTAATCAATATTGTTAGTTTTACTTATTATTAGTATATAATACAAATAGGAATTTGTATATTACAGGAGGATGGGGGTTAAATGAAGAGATTAAAGCTAAAGAAGATGTAGCCTTTATAGTGGACAGCAATCCTAAGCAGGTCCTTGATATATACTTTCCGGAAAACATAATAGATAAGTTTCCAATAAATGTATTTATAATAATTTTAATCTTGCACCTTAGTTGAAACATTGTCAACATTTACAAAATATAGAGCTTAATGTATAATTTTGGCTAATGAGGGGAGAGTGAGGTAATATGATAAAAAGTCTAAGAAAAATAATCATAAAAAATTAACTTTTGTTAATGGATACTATTACACTGAGTCTAGTGAAAATATTACAACTGCACTTGACATAATTTTAGGTAGATATGTAACACATTATACTCGTACATATTATACCTATTAATTACTGGAAGATATTAATTATATAAATAAGCCCCCTCAAGATTTAAGGAGGAGAAAATGAATATATTATAAGTGGAGAATTTATCTAAAAGTTTCGGTGGCAAACAAATAATAAAAAATATTAGTTTTAATGTAGAACAAGGCGAGATTATTGGATTTGTAGGCCCAAACGGTGCAGGAAAAACTACAACTCTAAAGTTAATATCAAATTTGATTTTTCCGGAGTCAGGAAGGATTATAATAGACGGAAATGATATAATGAAAAACCGAGAAAAAGCTTTGGAAAAAATTGCAGTGATGATTGAGAGTCCAGGGCTTTACAGAAATCTAAGTGGTAAAGGTAATCTCAAGATAGTTCAAAGGCTTAGGAGAAAATCTAAGGCTCTATTAGATGAAATAATTGAGTTTATAGGCTTAAGTGATAGAATTGATGTAAAAGTTGCTAAATATTCCTTGGGAATGAAACAACGATTAGCTTTAGGTATGTGCTTATTATGTGAACCTAGGTTGTTGATTTTGGATGAACCAACAAATGGCCTAGATCCAACGGGAACAATGGAATTCAGAGAATTAATTACTACACTTGCTAAGAGAGAAAAAATATCTGTATTATTTTCATCTCATTTACTTAGTGAAGTAGAAAAAATCTCTGACAGAATTATGTTTATAAAAGATGGACAAATAGTTACTATTAAGAGCATCAAGGATATAGGTGATAATACTTCATATAGAATTCAAGTTAGTGATGTGTTAAAATCCAAAGCTGTATTAGAGAATTCAGAATATATTAATAGTATATCAAATACTGATACGAATATTATTTTAGTTAGTATAAAGAATAATAAATTGAGTAATGTACTTAATTTACTGAGCACTAATGATATAGACTTTTGGGATATAGAAAAGGTTGGGTCAAGTATAGAATCTGACTATTCTGACATATATAAAGGAGTAAATTAATTATGTATAACTTAATGCTGACGGAAATAAGAAAGTTCTTCTGTAAGAGAAAGAACATATTAACTATATTGGGGCTTTGTGCCTTACTCCTTATTTACGTATTTGCCAATAATTCATTGGATAATTTAAAAACTGAATCTAAACTAAGCAGCTATAAGGAAGAATTAAAATCATCGCAAGACTCACTTACTACTCTAAAACAAACTTATGATAGTAGTAAAAGTGATATGAAAAAATTAGGTATGTTAATCCAACGACTTGAAGAAAACATCGAGCTTATGAATGAAAGAAACAGTAGTGCATTAAGAGGCGATTGGAAAACAGAAATAAAGAATCAAATAGAACTTGATAAAAATCTTTTAAGTGATATAAATCTAGGAAATGCTATTTCTGGAGAAGATACAGCCTCAATTGAGAAAAGGATTAAAAAGAATCAGCTTTTACTTGATAGTAATATAGAGCCTGTGAATGAAGAAGCGTCTATGACAGCATATAATTTTATAAGACTTGCATTTAGAGATGTACTCCCGATAGTTCTAATAATTTTTGTGCTCTTATTGTCATCTGATGTTGTATCCAGTGAAAGTGATGAAGGTACTTTTAAAGTCTTACTTACACAGCCCATATCCAGAGCAAAGATCTTATTTTCAAAAATTATTGCAATTAGCTGTATCATTACAATAATTACATTTGCTATTCTAGGATTGTTTTTTCTAGCACTTGGTTTTACAAAAGGCTCTGGAAATCCAAATTACCCTACTGAGTTTGCAAATATTAACTTTAAATCACTTTTCTATGGTAACAATGGTTCAATTTTACAAGGGTTTATCGGTATTGGACAGTTTATACTACTCATTTTACCAATGCAAGTTTTATTAGTTATATTTATTTCGTCTATTGGTGTTTTAGTGTCTACCATAGTGCAGAATAGTACTGTATCAATTAGCGTCGCTGTTATAGGAGCAGTCTCAATAAACATACTAAATAATCAATTACATTTTTTCAAAAAAGTAAGTCATTTAATTCCGCTGACTTATTGCAATATTGTGGAATTACTAAATGGGAATTTAATTACTAAATTTAATAACAACGTAACATATTTTAATGGCGTACTAATTATCTGCTCCTTTGCAATTGTATCAATTGCTGCATGAGTAATAGTTTTTAGAAAAAAGGATATTACTTGTTAAACAAAAAAAGGCTCCCCAGTAAATACTGAGGAGCTTTTTGCAGTAATGTCCAAGCAACTATTATTTTTCAAACTGCAGCTTTCTTTTCCACCGTCCGCTGATAAATCGAATCAACAGCAAAATAAAGCGCAGCACATTATCTGCCACCATACAAATCCATACTGAATTAAGGCCAAAGCCTAAGAGGGAAACGCATATGTAGGTAGACACTATGCGGATACCCCACATGCTCACCACCGATGGAAAGAAGGAGGCCTTCGTATCCCCCACACCGTTAAAAATACCTTCCAAGATAATGAGGGCACCGAACATGGGCTCAGAAACAGCTACAATCCTTAGGACTGAGGCGCCGGCTTTAATTACTTCAGGATCTTGGGTAAAGATAGACATCATGGTGTCGGGGAATATAAAAAGTATTGTTCCGGTTATAGTCATAACAGCTATAGCCATTTGTAGTACAGTAATCGATACCTGGTGCAGCTTCTTTTCGTTCTTTTCACCTAAAGCCTGTCCTGCTAGGGTGGAGGCAGAGGACTGCATGCCATAGCCCGGGATATAAAAGGCCTGCTCCGCTGTTAGTGCTATAGAGTGGGCTGCAAAGGAGATAGTACCTAATTTTGTTACCAAGGATGTAAATACCACGTGGCCCAGAGAAGTTGCTATACGCCTCCCACTTACACAGTATGCAATAGCGGTAGCCACCGCAGCGCCTACTATACCTAGGCCGGCACCATACATATGAAAACTAAAGCCCCCTAAGCGTATCACTCGACTGTCATAAATCAGAAGAAAGTTAAGCACCACATTAACTAAATTCATGGCAAGATTAACCTTCATTGGGGTTTTCGTATCTCCGCTGGCTCTCAGTACAGCACCCAATATTATGGCTGAAGCACGGAATAGCATAGGAAGGCATACTATAGCAAAGTATATCGATGCATCTCTTTGGATTTCAGATGCACCACCTAACCATTTGGGCAGAAAGGGGCTGACGGATAAAGTAATTATTGTGATTGCAATCCCCAATACCAAGGTCATTATAATGGCTTGTACAGATGCTAGCTTTGCCCTATCATATTTTTTTCCACCGAGATGTGAGGTGCCAGGCACCTCTATTATTTTCTATCAATTCCGAAGTTTATCCACCCTGTATATCAGAAGTCAAGCTGTCGCCTACCATTAAATATTTCGTATTTCATAATATTTCCTCCAATATATTACAACAATAAATTAATAAAATACCATAAGAAAATATAATATAAAATGTTTTATAGCCTTTTCTCAGCATATAGAATAATTAGTTTTTTGTTTTGTTTTATAGTATATAATTTCATGATTTAAATAGCTGAAGTGTCAAGTGGAATTATATATTTTTCCAGCTAGAAGGTTATGGAAAATTAATAGTTTATCAATAATGGTTTGGAAATAATATTAAAATAAAATTAAAATATGTGGGTAATTATTAAATATTCGTATTGACAACGAAAAAAATGAATATATAATATTATTTATAATAGCGGAGGCATATACTATAATATGTTCTGTTTTAAAAAAATAAATAGGGGGTTAAAAAATGAAAAGTGTTAAGAAAATATTGTCACTGGTTGTGGCAATGGCCTTGACAGTTAGCCTGGCTGCTTGTGGTGGGGAGAAAAGCACCGGCACTGATACTAAGAGCAACACAAACACCAGCACACAGACACCTAATGATAATGGTGGACAAGTCCTAAAGGTGCAGCTGGATGTTGAAGTTGCTTCCATGGACCCGCAAATTGCTACAGATGGTACTTCCTTCGAAGTAATGTCAGCAATTACAGAAGGTTTGTATTCTGTAGATGAAGCTGGTTCACCAATAAAAGCTATGGCAAAGGATATGGAGAAAAGTGAAGATGGGTTAACATATACCTTTACCTTAAGGGATGCTAAATGGTCAAATGGTACACCTGTAACAGCTCACGATTTCGTATTTGCTTGGAGACGTCTCGTTAATCCGGCAATTGCCAGTGAATATGCATTTATAGCTGGAATTGCAGGTATAAAAAATGCTGATGATATAGCAGCAGGTAAAAAGAGTATAGAAGAATTAGGCGTTACTGCTAAAGATGATAAGACTTTGGTGGTTGAACTATCTCATCCGGTAACATACTTTGAATCCTTAATGGCCTTCCCTTCATTCTTACCAGTTAATGAAGAGTTCTTTAAGCAAGCTGGAGACAAGTTTGGAACATCACCGGACACTATTCTAAGTAATGGTCCTTTCAAAATTAAGGCTTATGAACCAGCAGCTACTACAATAGTACTGGAAAAAAATGCAGATTACTGGGATGCCGGTGCTGTTAAGCTAGCTGGTATACAGTACCAAGTTATAAAGGAAGCTCAACAAGCTATGCTGTCATATCAGAATGGCGACTTAGACGTTGCAACCCTTTCAGGAGAACAGGTAGAGCAGTTTAAAGCTGATCCTGAATTCCATAATATCATGGAAGGATACCTATGGTATATCTCTCCAAACCAAAAGGTTGCGGGCTTAGAAAATGTAAATCTTCGTAAGGCACTAGCATTATCTTATGATAAGGCTGCAATTGCAAATAATATATTAAAAGATGGTTCCATAGTGGCAGACTTTGCAGTGCCTACATTACTTGCAACCGGTCCTGACGGAAAGGACTATCGTGAAACTGCAGGAACTTATCTTTCAACAGATAAAGCTAAGGCTGTAGATTATTACAATAAGGCAAAACAAGAACTAGGCAAGGATACCTTCACTTATACCATGATAGTAGAAGACACGGAATCTGCACAAAACGTTGCTCAATTTATTCAGGCTGAGATTCAAACAAATCTGCCTGGAGTTACAATTAAGATCGAGACAATGCCTAAGAAAAACAGAGTTGAAAGAATGCAAGCCGGAGACTTTGAAATTGGCTTAACCCGTTGGGGTCCTGACTATGCTGATCCTATGACATATCTGGATATGTGGACAACAGATAGTCCTAACAACTATGGTTTCTGGTCAAATAAAGAATATGATGCAATTATCCAATCTGCAAAAGACGGGGAACTTGCTCTAAATCCGGAAAAGAGATGGGAAGAATTAAAGAAAGCAGAAGCAATGGTAATGGATGAAGCTGTTATTTTCCCGGTATACCAAAAGGGTAGTGCTGTAATGATAAAGAACGGAGTTACAGGTATTGAATTCCACTCTGTTGGTATTAATAGAATCTATAAGAACGCTGCAAAGAACTAAAGATTCTGTATCATTGTTTAATATTACAGTGGTTAGCACCTAACCACTGTAATATTTATTATTGTGTTGTTTATACCCAAATAAAGGAGCGGTTGAACATGAAAAAATATTTGCTTAAGAGAATAGCTATCTCCGTAGCTACCTTAATGGCTATCTTATTGATATTATTCTTAATGCTTGAGTTTATGCCCGGCTCTCCATTCAATGATGAAAAGTTAACTGCAGATCAAATTGCATTATTAAATGCAAAGTATGGATTAGATAAACCGGTATTCATAAGATTTTTTAATTATGTAAAGAATATGCTCACTGGAGATTTTGGGGTTTCCTATACGATTTCAAAAAACACACCGATTTCTACATTATTGCAAACACGTTTACCCATATCATTAAGAATTGGGGGACAAGCTGTTCTGCTGGGAACCTTGGTAGGACTGGTTTTAGGTATAATAGCAGCTTTGAAGCACAATACAATTTGGGACACTATAACTACTGTCATTTCGGTTTTAGGTGTTAGTTTACCTTCTTATGTATTTGCACTAGCTTTGTCTTATAGTCTTGGATATAAGCTTAAGGTGTTTCCACTGTTGTATTCTATAAATTCACCTTTAGAATCCTCTGCACTTCCAACCATTGCTCTCTGTATGTTTACTATTGCAACAATAGCTCGTTTTACAAGGACGGAAATGCTAGAGGTGTTAGGCTCTGATTATATGCTTTTAGCCGAAAGTAAAGGCATAAGCGGTATTAGATTGATCGTCAAGCATCAGTTAAGGAATGCTTTGATACCAATTATTACAGTGTTGGCACCATTAATAGTAGGTTTGATGACAGGAAGCTTGGTTATTGAAAAGATATTTTCTATTCCCGGAATAGGAAGTCTCTTGGTGACGGCAATACAGTCCAATGACTATAATGTGATAGTTGCCTTATCCTTTATTTATAGTGCCATGTATATAGGTATTATGTTGGTAGTAGACATTTTATATGGTGTAATTGATCCAAGAATAAGATTAGCAAAGGAGGACAGCCATGAGTAATGATCTGATTAGACAAAATATAGAGTTTTTAGAAAATGATTTTGAATTAGTTGGAAAAGAAAATATATCTCAGGTTGATAAAATCTATGCTAGTCAATCCTATTGGAAAGATGTATTTAAGCGTTTTAAGCAGAACAAGGGTGCTATCATCGGACTTATCTGTATCATATTGATAACCATAATGGCCATTGTGGGAGTAGGACTTAATGAGCACACCTACGATTCTCAGATTATTGCTCATCAAAACCTTGCACCGAGAATTCCGGGCTTAGAAAAACTTGGGATATTTGATGGCAGTGAAACCATAAACACATCCACAGGAACCGTTAAAGTTAATAAGTATGTATCAGAGGATGGAAGCACAACCGGTTTGGAGGATGTTTATTACTGGTTTGGTACCGACATTTTAGGCCGAGATATTTTCACCAGAACTTGGATGGGTACCAGAATTTCTCTCTATATAGCATTAGTAGCGGTTTTAATTGACATGATTTTTGGATTGAGTTACGGCCTTATATCGGGTTACTTTGGCGGAGCGGTGGACAATGCCATGCAGCGTTTTGTTGAAATATTAAACGGTATCCCTAATCTAGTAATAGTAACCTTATTGATTATAGTATTGAAGCCCGGATTGCTTACAATTACCTTTTCCCTGATGATTACAGGTTGGATTGGTATGAGCCGTATAGCCAGAGCTCAGATGCTTAAGTTAAAAGAGCAGGAATTTGTTTTAGCCTCCAGGACCTTAGGGGCACGAGATTTCTTTATTATATTTAAGGAAATCCTGCCTAATATTTTAGGACAGATAATAACAAATACAATGTTCTCTATACCAAATGCTATTTTTACTGAGGCCTTCTTAGCCTTTATTGGATTGGGTGTTCCGGCTCCCATGGCCTCTTTAGGATCATTAATCAGTGATGCCTTTAAATCCTTCACCACTCATCCCTACATGATAGTGGCACCAATAGTAGTACTTGCTGTTTTGATGCTGAGCTTTAACCTGTTGGCTGACGGTATACGTGATGCCTTTGATCCTAAAATGAAAGAAATGTAGGAGGTGTGGATAGATGGAAAAAGAAAAGATATTATCAATTAGAGATTTATCTATATCCTTCAAGACATCATCCGGCAGGGTAAATGCTATCCGAGGGGTGGACCTAGATCTATACAGAGGAGAAACTCTGGCAATAGTAGGAGAAAGCGGCAGTGGTAAGTCTGTTACCATGAAAGCTGCCATGGGAATATTAAGCAACAATGGAGAGGTTAATTCCGGATCCATTAATTTCACTTACTATAGAGATGGTGAAAAAGTTGAAGTAGATATATTAAAGCTTTCAAAGAAGGAAATGAGAAAGAGGATAAACGGAAAGCGTATAGCAATGATCTTCCAAGATCCGATGACTTCCCTTAATCCTACTATGACCATTGGGGCACAAATTGTTGAAGGTATGATATGGCACTATAAAACTCCTAAAAAGGAAGCCTACAAAAGGGCTATTGAACTACTGGAGCTTGTTGGTATTAATGATGCTGAAAAGCGTATTAAAAATTATCCTCACCAGCTTTCCGGTGGTATGAGACAAAGAGTTGTTATAGCTATAGCACTGGCATGTAACCCTGACCTCTTGATCTGTGATGAACCTACCACAGCTTTAGATGTTACAATCCAGGCAAAGATATTAGAGCTTATAAAGGATATTCAAAAGAAGATGAATATATCCGTCATATACATTACTCATGACCTGGGAGTTGTGGCAAAGGTTGCGGATTATGTAGCGGTTATGTATGCAGGAAAAATTGTAGAAAAAGGAACTGTAGACGAGGTTTTCTATGATCCAAGACATCCTTACACCTGGGGCTTGTTATCGGCAATGCCTGACTTGGAGACAAAGGATGATAAACTTTATACCATACCCGGGACACCGCCAAACCTGGCAAGCGAAGTGAAGGGAGACCCCTTCGCTCCAAGAAACATATACGCATTGAATATTGATAACCGCCTTGAACCTCCAATGTTTAAAATTACGGATACTCATTATGCTGCAACCTGGCTATTGCACGAAAAGGCGCCTAAGGTTGAAATGCCCGAAGAGCTGAGGAACAGGATAGACAGAATGTTAAAGGAGGCGCATCAAGATGCAAAATAAGCAGCCTTTATTAGAAGTGAAAGATTTGAAGCAGTATTTCAGAATAAGCAGAAAGTTAACGGTTAAAGCTGTAAATGAAGTTAGCTTTGAAATATATCCCGGTGAAACCTATGGCCTGGTAGGTGAGTCCGGCAGTGGAAAGTCTACTATCGGCCGTTCTATAATCCGATTGTACAATCCTACAGGGGGTAAAATAATTTTTGACGGAGTTGATATCTCAGGCAAGTTATCAGAAAAGCAAAGAAAGCACTTGAGAATCAATATGCAAATGATTTTTCAAGACCCTATGGCTTGTTTAAATCCTCGTAAGAAGGTATTGGACATCATTGCACAGGGATTGGATATTCATAAACTATATAGCAGTAAGCAGGAAAGAGAAGAAAAAGTATACAGGATACTGGAGAAGGTAGGCCTATCTAAGGAGCATGCCACCAGATATCCCCACCAGTTCTCTGGTGGACAGAGGCAGCGTATTGGTATAGCAAGAGCACTGATAATGAATCCAAAGCTGATTATTGCAGACGAGGCCATCAGTGCCCTGGATGTATCTATTCAGTCTCAGGTAGTAAACCTGATGAAGGACATTCAGGCGGAGACTCATGCAGCCTTGCTATTTATAGCCCATGATTTATCCATGGTTAAGTATATCTCTGATAGGATTGGAGTATTGCACCTAGGATATTTACTTGAAACCGGAACTACTGAAGAGATATTCTCAAATCCTATCCATCCATATACTAAATCACTGTTATCAGCAATACCTCACCCTAATCCTGTTATGGAAAAGGCAAGAGTATCTGAAACCTATGATTATGGTACCAGTGGAATAAATTACGCTGCGGGAGTTAAACAACATGCTGGCGGAACCCATTATGTACTGGCTACCGACGAAGAATTTAAGAAGTGGTCAACTAAATAGAAGCAATCAACTAAAGCTTGTTTGAAAATCTAAACTTTCAAACAAGCTTTAGTTTTGTTATTTAATCATCTTAGCCAAAACTACAATTCTGGCGCCATCAAAGTTATAACCGCAGGTAGATATAGTCAAAAGAGTATCCTCAGGAGTCAGGGTGACCTCTCGGTATTGAACACTTTTACTGTTAATACTCTTTAAGAAGTTATTAATATCTTTTTGTGATCCAAGCTGTGGATTCCTATAGTCAAAGGATTCATGAACTATATAAACACCAAAGATCTTAAACTTGTAGCTGTTTGGAAATATGTCCAAATTTATGGCGTCATTTATTGTGAAAAAGTCATCTTCTTGGAATTTTATGATGGAGCCAAACATAGAACCGTCCTTCATATTATGACCATAGAGTATTATGTTTTGGCCGGAAAGCTTTTTTGGAGAACTTATGTCATTGGCTGTATCAACAAATATTGTGCCATGTCGGCTTTCTTTTTTTGTCACATCGTGGTCCAAGTAAAAACTATTGTCTGAGGTTTGTACTATGGGATAGCTTATGGGCGTATTATCGATTCTTATCCAGCCCTTAATGTCACTGTTTATTTCAAGCAGCCTGGAAACTTGCTTCTTAATTTCTTCTATCTTGGCTTGTTCCTCAAGTTTTCTTCTTTCCAAGGCATATTTATTTGCTACTTTTAGGGCAAAGGTCTTGTCTGCTTCATCTATATCCTGCTGAGAGGAAGCAGTGTCTTCAAATTCAAAATCTATATTTATATCCTGTGGAATACTCATTTGACCATTGGAACTTGTTTCAGCTGAAGAATTGATTTTATCATAGATTTTCGATAGTTCATCATTTAGAATTTTTGACTTGTGGTTATCTATAGCTCTGATTATAAGTACCCTTGAAGAAAGCAGAAATATGCAAAGTGAAATGGTAAATAGGATTTTATTAATAATGGAAGAATTTTTAAGTGAAAATTTTATTCTTCTCATTTAAGCCTCCTGATTAAATCATTCTGGATAAGTAGGTCAGAAAACGATTGTGAGCAGCCGTATTACAATACTTACATAGATTTTTGTCTTAATAATAAAGTATTATTAAAGGGTTGTCAACCATTTATAACTGGACAGAGCTAGTATATTTATTGTAGAATGCTATTTGGATAAACATATTTCGACAAAAATCCGAGCAGTCAAATTAATTCTAAGTTAAATCTATAAAATCAAGGGGGATTATCGAAGAGGTTAGAAAGTTAGCTTCTCAATCCTCGGAAGCAGTTACCAAAGTTAAGGAATTAATTGATACTATACAGACCAAGTCTAAATTCGCCGCAGAGGTGATGGCTCAGGCTAAAATAGTAGTTGCTGAACATGACAAGGTTGTGACAGAGGTTAATGATATATTTGATGAAATATCCCTTTCAGTGGGTAAGATGATAGATAATATAAAGAACATAAGTGAAAAAAGTTCTGTGATGTCCGATAAAAAGGAGGAGATGGTAGAAATACTTCAAAACTTATCGGCATCAACAGAAGAAAGTTCTGCAGCCACAGAACAAGTTTCGGCATCCGCTCAGCAGCAGCTGGCAGGTATGGAAGAAGTATTTACAAAGACCGAAGAGCTTTATGAACTTGCTGAAAGATTACAACAGGAAATTGACAAGTTCAGCATTGAATAATTGTCAACTGTCAATTTAAAACAACTGCGGCAAAACGCAGTTGTTTTATTATTTTGTTGGACTAAGCAAATGTTCAGACTATTTGAAAAGATACATTAATTATGTCATAATAGTTATATAAACACTGTAAAGGAGTTGTTAACATTGCTGCGTGACCTTGTATTGGCAAATAGAACCTATAGAAGGTTTTATGAAGATATAAAGATAGAAAGAGAAGTCCTGGAGGACCTAATAGATTTGGCCAGACTTTCTTCATCCGGGGCTAATCTCCAGCCTTTAAAGTACATACTTTCGTATAGTGAAGAGTCTAATAATTTTATCTTTCCAAATTTGAAATGGGCAGGATACTTGAAAGATTGGGATGGACCTTCCGTAGGTGAGAGACCCACAGCTTATATTGTTATGTTACTGGATAAAAACATATCAAAAAATCCAATGTGGGACCATGGCATAGCCTGTCAAAGCATTCTTCTAGGTGCCGCTGAAAAGGGGCTGGGAGGTTGTATGTTTGGCTCTGTAGATAGGGCAGAAGTTGCTAAGGCCTTCAATATTCCCGAAAACTTGGAGGTGCTATTAGTCATAGCCTTGGGAAAACCAAAGGAAGAAATTGTACTTGAAGACATCAAGGATCCCAAGGATGTCAAGTACTGGAGAGATGAAAATCAGGTTCACCATGTTCCTAAGAGAAAACTTGAAGATTTGCTAATAAATTAATATGGCATATAATCCACATAGCAGGATCTATGTGGATTTTTAATTAAAGCTGTCGAAAGTAATCACAGGAAAACTGCCAAACAGATAATTACTTGTGAGGTATATTTCACCATACTAAAATGTGACAAAAGCTATTTTGCTTCATGGTGTAATGTGATATAATGAAGCTATGATCATAGTAAGCAAAAAGTAAGTAATTGCTCTAGGAGAGGGGATATTTATGGAAAAGACAAAAGGTAAGAAAAATGTTCCTAGTAGAATAAGATCCAAATTGGTGGTGTCTTTATTATTGATTTCTATGATACCGTTGTCAGTAGTTGTCTTCATCAACTGGAAAGTTATGAAAATAGTTAACGAGGCTCAGTTAATTGAAGAGGCTAAAAGCATAAGAAGTTTAACATTACTTTCTATTGGAATAGTGTTTATTCTAGCAGTACTTTTTGCGGTACTTATGAGCAAATCAATAGCATCAAATATAAATAAACTGCAGGCTGCCATAAAAAAGGCTGCCAAGGGAGATTTGTTGGTAAGAACAGAAATAAAATCAAAGGATGAATTTGGACAACTATCTGATGATTTTAACGAAATGATATCACATTTTGAAAGCTTGATAAAAAACCTAAAGACTTCTTCCTTTGTAGTGTTTAATATTGCTGAAGTAATGGGTATGATGTCCGGTGAAATAAATACCGCTGCCAGTGAGGCAGCCTTAACGGTGACCCAATTGGCCCAAGGCAGCATGGAGCAGGCAAAGGATATAGGTCACAGCGTTGAATCATTGGGAGTTTTAGCATCAAATATAGATAATATCGAATCCTTAGCTGCAACAATTGAAAACATGTCTGTAGAAGCAAACAAGCTTAGTGAAAGCGGATTAAAGGTTATGGAAGTGCTTTTACAAAAAACTAAGGAAGGAAATATACAGACAGAAAATGTTTCATCAGTAGTTATGGATATGAATAAGTCCAGTGAGGAAATTGGATTAATCACAAATACCATAAATAATATTGCAGATCAAACCAATTTGCTGGCCTTAAATGCTGCCATTGAAGCTGCCAGGGCCGGTGAAGCGGGAAAGGGCTTTGCGGTAGTGGCAGAGGAGATTAGAAAACTGGCAGAACAATCTACTGTAGCAACAAAGCAAATTCAAGAATTGATTAACATGATAAATGCTAAATCAAATTTAGCTGCAGAAGCCATAGGTGAAACTAAGGTTGCTGTAGAAGCTCAAAATCAATCCGTTGCTGAGAGTATGAGATTGTTTGAGAGCATTTCTCAAGCCATTCGAAAATTGCAGAATGAAATAATCGGTACAAGAACAGCCATAAATGAAACCAAACAAAAGAAAGATGAAATATTGGTTAGAATGCAGAATATTTCTGCAGTGGCTGAAGAGTCTTCAGCCAGCGCGGAAGAGGTTGCTGCAGCAACAGAAGAAGTTTCAGCTACAATAGGTGAGTTTGCCAATGCTGCCGGCCAATTAAAGGAAGTTTCAGATAGCCTGGAAGCTGAAATTGGTAAGTTTATAGTTGGGGAAGATAAGTAGATTTATTTAGCAGGGGATTGAAACCCTGCTCTTTTATTGTATAAATTTTGCACTGTTTACTATTAGTAATGCCTTTTTCGCAGTAAAAGCGAAGGGACTATATAAAGAGAGCCTTGGTAAGGAAGCAGAGGAGAATTAAAATTCTGCCTTAATGGCATATGATGTCATCATGCTTGCATATAGAGCATGCCTACGATAATACTGAAGTAATCCTTAAGGGGTTACTTTTTTCTTTTGTCTGTTATAATCATGATAGCCATTGCAAGAAGAAGCGCAATTGGAATTCCAAAAGCAGCGATATAGGGGATTATATCTATCATAAAGCTAGCTCCTCTTATGAAAAATTATATAAGTTATTATTTTACAAAAATAATAAATGTATTCATAAGAAGCTTTTAGAAATTAAGAATTAAGAATGACAGTGAAAATTCAGCTCCGCTAAATTTCGTCCATCATTCTTAATTTTTAAATCGTAAGCATGTTTTGGTGTTAACCAAACCTATTTAATTAATAATACTCTTACTTCTTATACACTATGCCTCCGGTAGCTTGATGGGTAGCGGTAACGGTTACCTCACAAATCTGTACATGCTCCGGTACAGAAGCGGTATATAGAATGATGTCTGCTATATCCTCTGCAGTAAGAGGCTTGATACCTTCATAAACCTTGGCGGCTTTTTCAACATCTCCACGGAATCTAACTACGCTGAAGTTGGTTTCCACCAGACCGGGCTGAATATTGGTTACTCTGATAGGTGTTTCAACTATGTCCATTCTTAAGCCATCGCTTATGAATTTTACAGCGGCCTTAGTTGCACAGTACACAGCACCGCCAGGGTAGGCAGCAACACCTGCTAAGGAGCCAAGATTTATAACATGACCTCTTTGATTTTTTACCATGGTGGGAACTACCTTTCTGGTGAGGTATAAAAGTCCTTTGATATTAGTATCAATTACAACATCAAATTCATCCAATTTTCCATCCTGAACCTTTTCAAGACCTTGGGCCAAGCCGGCGTTGTTTACAAGGATATCTATATTCTTCAATTCTTTAGGTATGCTGTCAAATACAGCATCTATGGCATGCTTATCTCTTACATCAAGTTCATACGTATAGACCCTGGTATGATAGTTCTCCTCCAGCTCTTTCTTCAATTCATTGAGTTTAACTATATTTCTTGCACATAGCAGCAGTACAGCGCCTTCCTTTGCAAAACGCCTGGCTGTTGCCTCACCGATACCACTGCTGGCACCACTGATAAAAACTATTTTATCCTTAATCATTTTTTTACACCCCTTTTAATACTAATATCATTAAAACTTTATAACCATACTTATATAGCTATAAACATTTTATCAGAATAATATTTATAGGAAAATGTATTATCCTGTAAAGCTGCCTCTATCAAAAGGAATTCATTAGGATATTATATTGAACTTATAAACTGTCCCAAAGGTTACCAACAAAAGTATAGAAGGCAAAAACATATTGATTTAAAAGTTAAAATATGTTATATAAAAAATATGGGTTAGCACTCTGGATAATAGAGTGCTAAAATTAAGATTATAGTTAGAAAAGCGAAAGGAGAGATTTAACTTGGAAACAAAACAATTTAAAGCTGAGTCAAAAAGACTATTAGATCTCATGATTAACTCAATCTATACCCATAGGGAAATATTTCTAAGAGAGCTTATTTCAAATGCCAGTGATGCTATCGATAAGATTTATTATAAGGCCTTGACCGATGATTCCATAACTTTTAACAAAGAGGATTACTACATTAAAATAACAGCAGATAAAGATAGCAGAATATTAAAGATTTCTGATACCGGTATTGGAATGACCAAGGAAGAATTGGATGAAAACTTGGGGGTTATTGCTAAGAGCGGATCATTGAAATTCAAGACTGAAAATGAAATTAAGGATGGCTATGACATTATAGGACAGTTTGGTGTTGGTTTCTACTCAGCCTTTATGGTAGCAGAAACTGTTACTGTTATCAGTAAGGCTTTTGGAAGTAATGAGGCCTATAAGTGGGAGTCCCAGGGGGTAGAGGGATATACCATTGAGCCTTGCCAAAAAGATACCTACGGTACAGATATCATACTTAAAATTAAACAAAACACCGAAGAAGAAAGCTATGATGAGTACTTAGAAGAATACAGACTAAGAAGTATCATCAAGAAATACTCTGATTTCATAAGATATCCAATCAAGATGGATGTAACTAAGAGCAGACTAAAAGAAGGCAGCGACAAGGAGTATGAACAGTATAAGGAAGAACAGATCATAAACAGTATGGTTCCTATATGGAAGAAGAACAAGAATGAGCTTAAGACTGAAGATTATGAAAACTTCTACCAAGAAAAGCACTATGGCTTCGATAAGCCTCTAAAATACACTCACATCAGCGTGGATGGTGCTGTAAGCTATAATGCTATACTTTTTATCCCTGAAACAATGCCTTTTGATTACTACACAAAGGAATATGAAAAGGGCCTGGAACTGTACTCAAACGGAGTACTGATAATGAACAAGTGCCCAGAGCTACTGCCGGACTACTTTGCCTTTGTTAAAGGTCTTGTAGATTCAGAAGACTTATCACTTAACATATCCAGAGAAATATTACAGCATGATAGACAGTTGAAGCTTATAGCTAAAAACATAAAGTCAAAGATTAAGAGTGAATTGGAAAACATGCTGAAAAATGAAAGAGATAAGTATGAGAAATTCTTTAAGACCTTTGGACGTCAATTGAAGTTTGGTGTATATAATGACTTTGGCGCTAATAAGGATATGCTTCAGGACTTACTGATGTTCTACTCCTCAAAAGAGAAGAAGATGGTAACTTTGGATGAATATATAACAAGAATGACCGAATCACAGAAGTACATCTATTATGCTGCCGGTGAATCCAATGAGAGAATTGAAAAAATGCCTCAGACAGAGCTTTTACTGGAAAAGGGCTATGAAATACTGTACTTCACAGAGGATATAGACGAATTTGCAATCAAGATGATAATGAAATATAAAGATAAAGAGTTCAGATCTGTATCCAGCAACGATTTAGGACTAGAGGCAGATGAAAATGCAGAGGCAGTTAAGGCTGAAGAAACAGAAAATAAAGGCCTCTTTGACAGCATGAAGGAATTACTATCCGGAAAAGTTAAAGAGGTTAGGGCTTCTAAGAGATTAAAAAATCATCCGGTTTGCTTGTCTAATCAAGGAGAGCTGTCCATTGAAATGGAGAAGATATTAAATTCTATGCCTAACAGTGAAGGAGTAAAGGCAGACAAGGTTCTGGAGATTAATGTACATCATGACGTATTCAAATCTCTGAAGGAAGCTTATGAAAAAGATAAAGATAAGCTTAAGCTTTATACAGAAATATTATACAATCAAGCTCTGCTTATTGAAGGCCTGCCAATAGCTGATCCGGTAGAGTTTACTAATAATATTTGTAAGATAATGAAATAAAGAAATAAACATAACAGTAAAAAGACTCTGGCGTCACAGACCAGGGTCTTTTTATGTTCTATTTAATAGCATCATCTGGTATAATTAATAATTGGAGTAAAAGTATTACATATAACTTAGTGGGAAATAAAAGGGGGTTATGGATTTGAAAAATAAGATTCTTACTGGTTTATCCTTATTCGTTTCAGCTTTAGTACTGCTTTTCAATTATAAACCGGTAAAAGTAAATGCAGCAACCTCGGACAGGATATGGGGACAGAACAGGTATCAAACTGCCAGCATGATTGCCCTCAATGGGTGGCAGACAGCCAAGTATGCTATTTTGGTAACTGGGGACAATTATCCTGATGCACTTGCTGCAACACCGCTTTCAAAAAAGTATGATGCTCCAATATTATTAACGGAAAAAGATAAGCTTACCGGTGAGACACTGAATACTTTGAAGAAATTGAAGGTAACAGATGTGTTCATAATCGGCGGTACCGGTGTTGTAAGTACAAGTGTTTACAATAGCCTTACAGGGCATGGAATGAAGGTTAAGAGACTTGCTGGTTCAAACAGGTATGAAACCTCTCTTGAGGTAGCCAAGTTTATAGGGGTAAGTAAAGGTGTTTTTGTATTAAATGGCAGTCATTTTGGTGATGCATTAATAGTAGGACCTGTTGCTGCTAATTTAGGAATGCCAATAATTCTGACAGATAAGAAAGGCTTGGATCCTGCAGTAGAAAAGTATTTGAAATCAAATAATATAAGTAAGACCTATGTTATAGGTGATAATTCATTAGTATCTGACTCTGTAGTTAATAAGCTTACTAATGTAGAAAGAATTCTGGGTGCTGATATTTATGCTAGAAATAATGTATTGCTGAAAAAGTTTTGCAATATATTAGACTTCTCCAGTGCTTACATTGCCACAGGAGATAATTTTCCGGACGCGTTGGCAGGCGGTGCACTGGCAAGCAAGAATTGTAACCCGCTGATATTAACTTCAGCAACACCAGCAGAAAATACTTTAAAAATTATTAAGGAAAATAATACCTCCAACCTTATAGCTTTGGGAGGAGAAAGTGTTGTACAACCCAAAACTTTGGATAAGCTAATGACTCAAGTATCAGGTGTATATGAAGAAGGGGCTCATATTCAATCAAGTGGTCCTGTGAACTTGAGAAGGTATCCGCGAACTGATCAGCCGGTACTAGATGAAATGAATAACGGAACAGCAGTTACTATAATAGGAAAAACTGATCATTGGTATAAGGTTAGATATAATGGAGAGACAGGCTATATAGCCGCACAGTTTGTTGTTCCTGATAGTGCCTTGAGAGGCTTTGATTGCTATTATCCTCTGTCACTGAGCCAATATGAACAGTTCAAAGCTGAAGGCTATAGCTTTGCTGCAAGATATTACAGTACTGAGGATCCCTTAAAGAAGCTGACAAAAGAGGAGGCACAGGCTGCTTCCGCTGCCGGACTGCAGATAGTAGCTGTTTATCAGGATTATAATAATAAGGCGGAGTTATTCAATTACCAATATGGTGTTTTGCAGTGTACAAAAGCAATTGAACAAGCTATTGAAGTTGGACAACCAGCCTCTGGGGAAAAGCCATCAACCATATATTTTGCCGTTGATGAGAAAAATACCGGGGACATTCCATTAAATAAAGTGGAAGAATATTTTAAAGGTATAATGGATACAATGGAGAAATTTCAAGCAGCAGACCCGGAAAAAAGAAGATGGGACATAGGTGTTTATGGAAACTATAGAATAGTAAAACATGTGAAGGAAAATGTGAACCCTGACATATATGTATGGCAAACTTCAATGGGAACGGGACAGGAAGATTACTTCTCTAAATACTATAAATATAATATATATCAAAACTTACATGAGGTTAACCATGGCAGTATTCAGATAGATGAGAATTATAGTAATGTAGGTGGAGATATGGGGGGATTCATCATAAAATAATAATAGCTGCCGCACTAAATGAACAAGAGCGGCAGCTATTTTGAATTTAAAAGAAAGAACTCTTCTTTGAAAAATCCTTAAGTGTCTTCAGTGTTCTCCGTTTTTTTTGTGTGTCTAATTTTTTTGTTTTTTCCTTTACATGAAAGATTTACATATAAAAAACTTGTTAACTGTAATTATAGGATAAACCTAAATTTCACATACTTATTACATCAATGTTATGGGGATGTGATAAAAATGTATCGATTTAAGAGTTTTAGACTAATTTCTATACTTACAGCAATTTTCTTGATTCTATCATCATTTTTTAGAGGATACGTAGCCTACGGTTCCATTGAAAATGATGAGATTAAAAAAATTATTAAGCAAATATTTGTATTGAAAAGCCGAGCCATTCTTGAGCAAGATGAAGAGCTTATGGATTTAATTTATGATAGGAGTAAAAAGGTTGGACAATGGGCTTTTGAATACGAGGTCAAGAAGATGAAGTATATTAAAAACTGGTCAGAAAAGCAGGGAGTCACCTTCACCAGCATAACACCCAATATTGAAATAAAAAGGATAAGGGGAAAAGATGATCAATACTCTGTATATGCTCTCTGTTCAACAGAATATAAGTATGTATATGAAGATAATAAGGATGTAGATAATAATTTCAGAATAGGCACCTATCATATAATAAATATCAAGAATATCAATGGAGTATGGACAATTATCAAGGAATGGTACACTGATCCATTTGCAGACTCCTTAAACTTAGAAAATATTAAAGTAGACTCTATAAAAGAATATATTTTAGCTCAAGGCTCCAGAGATTTATCAAATATTTCCAAGCGAAGGATAGATGCAGTAGCTTATGCAGACAAATATAGCGGGGCTGCTAATGATATAAGCCAGGGACTAGTGTATAATATAAAATATAAGAACATGAATCCACAGGGGGGAGATTGTGCAAACTTTGCTTCACAGATACTCTTCGAAGGTGGTAAGTTCAAAAAGAATAAAACATGGAACTACGATAGGGATGGCTCAAGGGCTTGGGCAAATGCTCAAGGATTTAAAGATTATTGGGTAGGCAGCGGAAGAGCTTCTGTCATAGCCTATGGTACCTATGACAAGGTCTTTAAGGCCTCTTATAAGTTGCTGCCGGGAGACTTCGTAGCCTATGTGAAGAAAGGACGAATAACTCATATATCTGTGGTAACCGGTTCGGATTCAAAGGGCTATGCTCTGGTTAACTGTCATAATACAGATCGCCACAGGGTTCCATGGGATTTAGGATGGAGTAATAAGAGTATTAAATTTTATCTTGTAAGAGTTCATTTCTGATTTATATGTATAATATGACAAAAAAAGATTAAGGATAACTATAAAGACTACAAAAGACTTAGGGCTTAGTAGTCTTTTTCAATTGTTTCAAATTGACTGTGTAGGAGGTGAAACTAGCTTTAGACCGGCAGATAATACTGCAAAGTCTGCTAGGAAAAGATGAGATTATTAGAAGGGATACTTTGTTTACTGGTCATTTTGTTTATGGTTATCTTCATCTCTGGAACAGTTAGATGGTTTAAGGCTATAAAATATATCTGTCTTTCTGTTTTAATCTGCACTATACTGCACTGGATATTTGAAGGAGTACGATGGCAGTTATATCCTGTATATTTTTTAGTACTGTTAATTGAAGCAGTTGTCGTTCTAAATTATTGGAAATTTACCAGTTTTGAAAGAATGTATACCAATAAGGGGAGCAGGTTTTTCATCATCATTTTTATAACCATCAACATAATTATGTCTTTAGCAGCTTCCTATGTGTTTCCACTATACAATTTAACGAAGCCAACTGGAGAATATAAAATAGGTACAATATCCTTTGATGCTATAGATACAAATAGGGTTGCCTTATATAGTAACAGTAGGGATGCTAACAGGAAGATAAAGATTCAACTCTGGTATCCGGCGGACGAGGCAGAAGGCCATAAGAGGGCGCCTTGGCTGGAAGGGGGTGCTGTGGAAGCTGGATCCATTGCAAAAATAGTGGGTATTCCTGAGTTTTTGTTAAGGCCCATGGCACTGATAAAATCAAACTCATATAAAGCTGCTGATATAGGCAAGGCAAAATCAAAATATCCTCTGGTTATTATATCTCACGGACTAACCGGCCTGAGGAGCCTTCATACGGACTTAGCGGAGTTACTTGCAAGTCACGGTTATATTGTTGCCGGCATAAGTCATACCTATGCCGCTGCCGTTACAGTATTTGACAGCGGAGAGGCAGAATACCTCAGAAAGGAGGCCATCCCTTTTGGGGTAAGTCGGGAGGAATACTTAACATATAGCAATATAGTGCTTGATACTTATGTACAGGACATACAGTTTACAATAGATACTTTAATCGAGCTCAACTCAGATAAGACCTCAATACTATGGGATAAGCTTGACTTGTCTGCAATTGGATTGTTAGGCCATTCTGCCGGTGGAGGGGCCGGAGTTGTTACGGCTATTAAAGACAGCCGCATTAGAGCTATAACGGGCTTTGATCCATGGCTAGACCCGGTAGATGCAGAGATCATCAATACCGGACTTAGAATTCCGGCACTCTTTCTAAGAAGTGAGCAGTGGATAACGGATCCTAATAACGCAAACCTGTTTCCCCTATTAAAAAGTAGCAAAGGTTATAGAGAACTCTATGAAATAAGTGGCACAACACACCTGGATTTTACAATGATTCATATGTATTCACCATTGACTAAGACCTATGGTTATACCGGCCAATTGGACGGACGTAAAATTTCAATGATACAGCAGGATTTTGTGTTAGCCTTTTTTAACAGATATTTGACTTACAGGTTTGATTCTGAGGATATGAACAGCATTGCGGACAAGTATGATGAAGTGAGAAGGGTTTATTTTTATGATAATTAGTAGTTAGTATTGAGTGGTGAGTAATTGTGGAGGATTTTTCTCCGCTTTGCTACGAAAAATCTTCAAAAATTGTATCCCCACCGCCATCCGCATATTGCTTATTCATGTCATTTATTACCTCGTCAATATCTCTGGTAAAAGGAAAGGGACGTACAACATATTCATCGCCTTGGTCTCGATAATAATTACAGCTTAGACGAATATCCAAGCTCTGTGAGGCTTCTGCATCAACTCTTCGGATAACATTTTTCAACTCGGCTTTTAGATAATCCAGTTCGTCCTGCATGGAGCCGGTTGTATCTACAACAAACATCAAGTCCAATATATTGCTGTCATCATCTATTGTTTTGAAGTCTACATAAATGGGTTCTGAGACGGAAGCTATATGAGTAGATATATCTTTTTTACCGCACCCAACATATAATAGGCTTATTGCTGCAAGTACAATGAATATGATTATTCTATTTTTCTTGAATTTCATGAAAAGGAAGATAATATACTCTTATGTATAGGTGCTTTGGCCACAATAATTTTCGTATATATTTATATAGATTAATTTGGTATACTTGAGATGAAAATATAAAGGAGAGGATACAATATGGATAGGTTACTCATTATAATTGTAATAGTATTTTTAGTCTTTTCACTCCTTACCTATTTACTTCATAGGCTTTTCAAGAAAGCAAGAGTAGTAAAATATCTTCCTGCAATTCTTTGTCTTATAATCACCATAGTCAACATAGTAATAGCTAGAAGTGGAACCGGAGAAGGATTTGGTGATCTTGCTAGGATAATTATCGCAATGATTACCTTTGCAGGCTTTATATCAGGTATGCTCAGTGCACTGTGGTTTGATTATATTGCCTCAAAGTCTAGATAAGATGGCAGCGGGACGTTTTGTTTGACACATTTCTGTGGAAAGCAAAGCGTCCTGATGGCTTAAAAGAGGATTTTTTGCAGCCTTGTAGAAATCTATAAAGGTATAAAAATATAATTACCGGAATATATAGAATATTATTAAGTCGAGAGGTGCCTCAATGCTTAAAAAGAAAGATTACATACTTATTTTTTTGTTAACTTTAATATATTCTGTAATTGCCTTATTTAATCTGGGAACTACAAAGGTGCCGGAGAGTTTTTGGCAGCCTAAAGTCCTTGGTGAAACTTTTTATGTTGATCTCGGAGAGGATAAGGAGCTTGAAAAGATCAGCTATTTTGTGGGCCTTGGCGAAGGAACCTACAATGTGAGTTTTTCCACCGATAAGGTTAATTGGAAGAACAGAACGGCTATGGACCAGCACAAAATATTTAGGTGGACTACCGTGGATGTGGATACCAGAGCAAGATATGTTAAATTTACAGTAATCAAGCCGGATGGAATGCTGAACGAAATTGGCATATTCGCCAAAGGGGAGGATAAGCCCCTTCCGATAGTGGAATTGATTGAAGAAAAGGTATCCGCAAAGGGCCAGGGAAGTCCCCAGCTGGTATTCGATGAGCAGCAGTACGTGCAGTCAGAGCGATCATTCCTAACCGGCATGTATTTTGATGAACTATATCATGGAAGAACAGCCTATGAAATGTTATACAAGCTAGAGCACTATGAGTGGACACATCCACCTTTGGGAAAAATATTTATAGCTCTGGGGGTAGCTATATTTGGCATGAATCCATTCGGGTGGAGAATTGCAGGAACACTCTTTGGTATTGCAATGATCACCTGCATCTATATCCTGGGAAAGAGGTTGTTTAAGAGGACAGAATTTGCATTCCTTACAGCCTTTTTACTGACCTTTGATTTTATGCATTTTACCCAGACAAGAATAGCTACAGTGGATGGATATGCAGTATTTTTTATAATATTGATGTATTACTTTATGTTAAAATTCATTGAGACAAAACCAAGCAAAGCTGGGCTTAAGAAATCTATAGTCTCCCTGGGACTTTCCGGCTTGTTTTTCGCCTTTGGAGCGGCTACAAAATGGATTTGTATTTATGCTGCTGTGGGACTGGCAATTTTGTTTTTTAAGGAAATATATGATAGGTATACTGAATACAAGAAGGCGGTAGAATATTTAAGGCTGGAAAATGCTGCAGAGAATATGGATGAATATGAAGCTTGCAGCAATATAAAAGCTAATTTCAAAAAACATACAGTCAAAACAATAGGCTGGGCTGTTCTATTCTTTATTGTAATACCCCTTGCAGTATATATAGCTTCCTATATTCCATTTATGATGATTCCGGGACCAGGACATGGGCTTATTGATGTATTTAAGGTCCAGGTGCGTATGTTCAGCTACCATAATGATCTTGTGGCTACCCATCCCTATGCATCGCCATGGTACGAATGGCCTATTATCTTAAGGCCTATGTGGTACTATTATGGCAAGGACTATCTGCCGGCAGGGAAGATGTCCAGTATAGTTGCCATGGGAAATCCGGCTGTATGGTGGCTAGGTTCCTTGGCCTTTATTGCCGTGATTATAATTGGACTGAAGAAGAAGGATAAGGTAGCTTTCTTTATAGTATTGGGAGGCTTATCAAATTATTTACCCTGGGTACTGGTTTCCAGGATAACCTTTATATATCACTTTTTTGCATCAGTTCCTTTTATCATACTGAGCATCGTATATATGGCGGCACATCTATATGAAAAGAAAAAAAGCAGAAGATACCATATTTATGGCTATATGGTGCTGGTGGTAGCCCTGTTTATTCTGTTCTATCCTACCATATCCGGTACCGTGGTTGATGAAAGCTATGGATTCGGATTTTTGAAAATGTTTGAAGGCTGGTAATAGTATTCAATTAGTAATTAATAATGAGTAATTATGGATGAAATTCAGCGGAGCTGATTTTCTACAAAATTATATTATAAAAACTGCGTTGTGACGCAGTTTTATTTTTTTGAGCCACCCAAGCTGTTGGTTGGGTAAATAGTTATATTATCACATGCCTAAAAAATTATTAAATTGAAGATTTTTCGTAGTTAAACGAAGAAAAATCCTCCATAACTACTCATTACATTTCCGGTGAATCATAAAAGGAATTTATTAAGCTTTGTTGAATAATATATTGTTGAGTAATAGATAGTTGTTTAATTTAAGTGATAAGAGGTTCAGAGAAATAAATACATATTATTCTTTAAGAGGTAAATTATGGAAAAGTTTGAAATGGCAGAAATTTGTGAAAAAGATATAGAACATACTGTAATGGAACTAATGAAAAAGCAAGAGGAATTAAAGAAAAGAGAAGAACGCTACAGGGTAATTGCAGAGGCTACCAAGGATATCATCTGGGAAATGGATCTGACCAGCCACCAGTGGTATTTTAATGGCAAGCTATATGATATTCTTGGTTATAATCCTGGAGAATTGGAGAACTTAGAGGCGTGGTTTAACATTATCCATCCTAGCGATATAGAGCTTGTAAGAGAAGCTATTAGAAAGCAAAGTGGTAAAAATATTGAAGTTCACACCTTCGAATATAGGGTTAAGTGTAAAGATGGGACATACAAGTGGCTGGTTACAAATTCAAAATGTGAATATGATGAGGGAGGAAAGCCAATCAAGGCCTTTGGAGTACTTACGGATATAACAGAACTCAAAGAGCAGCAAAAGAGAATATATGATTTGGCTTATTATGATCCTGTGACCGGTCTCCCTAATAGGATTATGCTGGCAGAAGTAATTAATGAAAAGATAAAAAAGGCTAATGAAAGCAAGTCAAAATTTTCAATGATCTACATAGACTTGGATAACTTTAAGGTCATTAATGATTCTTATGGACATTCATTAGGAGATAAACTACTGGTGGAGGTAAGCAAGAGGCTTAAAGAAATTAACAGAAATAAGATCAATAGCTTTAGACTGGGTGGAGACGAATTTATCGTTTTAATGGAAGACATCAAAGATAAAGAGGAAGTAGAGCAACTTTCAAGATATTTGCATAAGGTCTTAGCCAGTGTTATTTGCATTGACGGAAAGGTATTTCACATAACCCACAGTAGTGGTGCCGTAATTTATCCCGATCATGGTACAGATTTTAACGAGCTCCTAAAAAATGCGGACACAGCCATGTATAAGTCGAAGGAAGCAGGCAGAGGCAATAATTCTTTTTATGATGACAAGATGGGAGAAGCAGCCATAGAGAAAATTAAAATTGAGGCAGACTTGCATAAGGCTATAGAGAATAACGAGTTTCAACTATATTACCAACCTATTGTTGATGTAGCAGATGCAAGAATAAAAGGGTGTGAAGCCCTGGTGAGATGGATACATCCCAAGGAAGGTATGATTTCACCGGCGAAATTTATTAGTATTGCAGAAGAAAATGGAACTATAATAGAAATAGGGCGGTGGGTCTTTGAGAATGCATGTAAATATGCAAAAAAGATGTATGACAGGGGGTACACTGATTTTTATGTTTCAGTCAATATTTCACCTCATCAACTGCTCCAAAAGGAGTTTACTGATTTAATCTTAAAGACCATAGAGAAGGTAGGTGTGGCTCCGGAACTTATATTGATAGAGATTACTGAATCAGTGTTGATAGAATCTATGAACTTAGCTGTCAGAAAGTTAAAAAAGCTCAGAGACAAAAATATAAAGATAGCTCTGGATGACTTTGGCTGCGGATATTCTTCACTGACATATTTACGGACCCTGCCAATAAATTTGGTTAAAATAGATAGGTCCTTTATCTCTGATATAAAGTCTGAGGAAGATACACAAAATATTACTAACATTATTATCCTCCTGGGAAAACAGTTAGGCTTAAATGTTATTGCTGAAGGAGTAGAGAATCATAGCCAGCTGAATTATTTGAAAAAACATAAATGCGACATGTTTCAAGGGTATTTGGTCAGTAAGCCAGTGCCTGAAGAAGAATTTATCAAATTGTTGAAATAAAAAATACTTTAAGCTCCTAGGATACCTCTAGAAGGAAGGACTATAATGAAAACTAAAAATGTTCAAATGTCAGAATCATATCTTGCAGGAATGCTGCTTGCAGTTGTGGGTGGTTTCTTGGATGCTTACACCTATATCTTAGAGGCCATATATTTAAGGGGAGCCGTCTTGGACTCCCCTATAGCTTTATTCAATATATTTGGTGCCTCCATGCAGATGAGTCAGAAGAAAGGAACTTTTTAAGACATCCAGTTCATTGAGGATAGTATCTATATCTCCGCCATTTCCTGTCAAAGTCTTTATTCTGACCTTTATATTATCTATTTGATTTGCATAATTATGCTCCTGCTCTCTAAGATTGTCAGCAAGATGCTTAATGAAGGAACCCATTTCATCGGCAGTACCCGCCAAGCGGTTAAACATGATGAGGTAACTTCTCAATAGCTCATTGTCGATATCGTAGGGATATCTAACATCGTGATCGAGCTCGCTCCAAGCTTCCTCAAATATGGTCCTCACCTGAATTTCTGCAAAGATAGTTTCATTGGTTGGGTGAGACTTTATTACATAATTAAAACAAAGAGGTTCACACAGTGCGAAATTAAAGAATTTTCTGAAAACAACGATAATATAGTATAAGAAAATAGAAAGGTGGTGCAGGATATGTATGAAAAAAATATAAGAAGTAATTTTAAAGATTTTAATATTCCAAGACAGGAGAGAATACCGGGAAGGGAAAAGCTCAGTTATGAAGATAAGCTTAGAAGCGCTGCTGAACATCTGTCTCAATTTGCAGATTTTCATGGAATAATTGATAGATTAGAAAAGATAAAAGAAGAGGAAAAAAGAAAGGCAGATCCTGTACTGAACTTTATCTATCATTTGCAAAAGGTTAAGGTTGAGAAAAGTTAAATATGAGGGAATTTACAGTGTTTTGCGAAATATATGCAGATGAAAATTATAGGGGTGTAAGATATGGAAGTCCTGAAGAAATTCAAAAACTAATGCTATGTTACATCTTTTATCTTTTTCTAAATATTATATAATATTAGTATAATATTATATAATATTTCTCAAGGAGGGTTACCCTTAAATGAACAACACACTGACGAAAGAAAATATGAGAAAGTTAAAAGAAGAATTAGAATATAGAATGACAGTAAAAAGAGCAGAAATAGCCAGAGAAAAGGCAGAAGCGGCGGCTCATGGCGACAGGTCTGAAAATGCGGAATATAAGGAGGCCTGTGCCAATTATAGAGAAAATGATAATAGGATACAGTACTTATTAAACATGATTAATACAGCAACAGTAATCGATGAAAATGAGGTTGACCAATCAGTTTTGGGTATCAACAAGAAAGCCCGTATTAAGTTTGTAGAATACGACGATGAAGATGTGGTAACCTTAGTGACTACTATGGATGCGGACCCTGAAAACATGCTTATAAGCATAGAATCTGATTTAGGAAAAGCCTTGATGGGAAAAAGAGCTGGGGACGTGGTTGAAGTTAATGCTCCCAGCGAGAAGTATACCGTTGAAATCTTAGAAATACTGTAGTAAAAGGAAGGGCCTATGAAACAGAATGCAAAAGCTGCCATAATAGACTCCTTTAAAGAACTGATAAGTAAGAAAGCAATAGATAAGATTACAGTGAAGGCGCTTTGTGAACACTGCGGCGTAAACAGACAGAGCTTTTATAATCATTTTACGTATATAATGGATGTTTTTAAATTCATATTTCACCAGGAGTTATCAAAGGAGATTGCCCAAAACAGAACCTTTGAAACCTGGGCAGGAGGCTTTTTGGCCACCATGAATTATTTAAAGAGAAATTCAAAAATGATGCTGCATGTGTACTATTCTTCTTATTGGCAGGAAGCTAAAACCTATATTGCCCACCTTTCCGGAAGGCTTATGGAGGGTGTAGTTGATGAGTGCGTTGAAAAAATGCAAGTAAATTTAAAGGACAAGGACCGAAGCTTCATAGTTAATTTTTATGTACATGTATTTAATGGACTCATGATTGACTGGGTAGATAGTGGAATGGAAGAGGAGCCTGAGATTATCCTAAAAAGACTTCTTGTTATGATTACAGGAAGTATTCCAAGATCTGTGGAGGCCTTTGTAAAAGAAGATATAAGTTAATAACCATACGTTAAAATGAAAGTGTAAAAATTAGACACTTTCATTTTTTTGTCTATTGCAGATTGATTGTGAAAAATTATACAATATAAATATAGAGCACTAATAATTTACAATAAAGGATGTAAGGAGGAATAGTATGTTTATTTTCAATTATGCCGACGGTGCAACTACATTAGGCGTATGGGGAGTATGGCTCCTTGTATTTTCAGGGCTTTTTATCTTTAATGAAGTGGCTCGTCGATGGAAGTATGTGGGACTTTTCAGTTTTGTTGTGTTACCATTAGTTCTTTCTGTACTGTGGTTTACTGTGCTAAAAGAGAAAACGTATACAGACTGGTTTCATTTAGCAAAGGTGTATTCTTCAACAGCAGGTTGCATAGGCTTCTGGTGCATCAGACATGTTAAATGGACTAACAAAGAGACAGGAAAGGAAGTTAGATTAGCTGATAAGAAATGGGCCTTAGCTTTCCCGCCGCTGATACTTGCCATTAACATACTGGAGGCAGTAGCCCGAGATTTCCAAATCGGGATTCAATATCAGGGTGGAGGAATCTTGGTTGATGATGCTATGTATGTTCTTGGAGGTTCCTGGAATTTCATGAACGGTATAGCAGGTATTCTTAACATTATAACTATAACCGGATGGGTGGGTATTTGCTTAAGAAAGGAAACTGCCAAAGACAGAAGCAAAGATATGCTTTGGCCGGACATGCTGTGGTTTTGGATAATAGCCTATGATCTATGGAATTTTGCATATACATACAACGCTTTACCTGGACATGCTTGGTACTGCGGTTTTGCGCTTCTTCTAGCTCCAACTCTCTGTGCCTTTACGGTAGGAAAGGGAGCATGGCTGCAGCATCGTGCACAAACTTTGGCTATATGGTGTATGTTTGCGCAGACCTTTCCGGCCTTCCAAGATCAGGGGGCTTTTGCTGTGGCATCCTCTTATAAGGAGGCACCACTCTTTGGTTTCAGCTTTGCTGCTCTATTAGCCAATATAGTAGTACTGATTTACATGATATACAAGGTAGTAAAGACAAAGAGAAATCCTTATTTTGGCGAGCTTTATACAGATTTAAGGGCTCATAAGGAAGTTAAAGCTCTTTCTTAGGGGGGAGGTACCTTGCGGAGGTGCCCTTGTGAGGTGCCAGGCACCTCACAAGTCACAAGTCACGACGACAACTCACATATTTCATTGCATATCTGTAATGTTTATTTTTATATAGTATAAGAATTTAAATGAATTGGAGGATTTGATGGTATGTCTGACTACAAAGTTCTAGAGATTAAGCGAAGTATTTTCGAAGACAACGATAGGCAAGCTAATTTGCTAAGGGAAGAACTAAAAAGAAACAAGACCTTTTTATTGAATTTAATGTCCTCACCGGGTTCCGGGAAAACCACAACAGTTTTAAGAACCATTGAGGCACTGAAGGATGAAATGAAAATTGGAGTTTTGGAAGCAGACATTGATTCAGATGTGGATGCTAATAAGATTGCTCAAACCGGTGCTAAAGTAATCCAATTACATACCGGGGGCATGTGCCATCTTGATGCAGATATGACCAAGCAAGGCCTCACAGAGATGAAACCAGAAGGCTTGGATTTTATCATTCTGGAGAATGTAGGTAACTTAGTATGTCCAGCGGAATTTGATACCGGCGCATCAAAAAATGCCATGATTTTAAGTGTACCGGAGGGTGATGATAAGCCTCTGAAATACCCACTGATGTTCTCCATTGTCGATGTTTTGCTGATCAATAAAATTGATGCAGTAAGTATATTCGATTTTGACTTCAAGGCTGTGGAGGAGAGGGTAAAAAAGTTAAATCCCAAGATCAAGATAATACCTATCTCTGCTAAAACTGGTGAAGGCTTTGAACAATGGATAGAGTGGGTGTGCAACGAAGTCAAGAACTGGAATGAGAATTAACTCCGAAAAAGAATATTTAAATAGGAGGCCAATGTATGGTAAAAGAAAAGGTGTTAGATTTTGCTAATAAAATTAGCAAGACAAAACGAGGGACTAAGGGTGAAATTACGCCGGATCGGCCGGAGTATTATGTTTTGGAGCCCATTCTTACGGAAGAGATGGCGGAAGTAGGACTTTGTCTTGAGTTTCGTGTTCCAAGAAGTGCTGAAGAAATTGCTCTACTATGCGGAAAATCCGTAGAAGAGACAGAAAGGCTGCTATGGGAATTAGCCCTTGCCGGTGCTGCCTTTGTAAATAAAATAGACGGGGTTGATAAATACTGGCATGATATTTGGGTTCCCGGCCATATGGAGATGATAGTTAACAACAGGGAGAATGTTAAAAAGTACCCGCAACTTGCAAAGGCCTTTGATGAATATGGAAAGTTGAAGGGACCTTTAGCTGCAGGTATCTTTCCTGTGGGAACCGGCCCTATGCGTGTTATACCCATAGAGATGTCCATAAAGGGCGAAACCAGAAGGGCATCCTATGAAGAGGTATCTAAATATCTCAACGAAAACACCATATTTTCTGTTTCCGACTGCTCCTGCCGTACTTCAAGAGAAGCCATGGGAGAAGGGTGCGGTCACTTGAAGGAGGATATGTGTATTCAGTTGGGACATGCGGCTGAATACTACATCCGTACAGGAAGAGGGCGAGAGATTACTCGGGAAGAAGCCTTTGAAATCATAAGGAGAGCTGAAGAAAATGGATTGATGCACAGTATACCGAATTTAGACGGACCAGGAAAAACTCATGCCATATGTAACTGTTGCGGATGTTCCTGCTTTGCTCTAAGAATCGCGGAGATGTTTGTTAACCCAGATATGGTTCGTTCAAACTATATTTCCCAAGTAGACAAGGAAAAGTGCGTAGCCTGCGGGGAGTGCGTTGAAAACTGTCCTGTTAATGCGCTGCAATTGGGCCAGAAAATCTGCTCAAAGACTCCTATACAAAAAAAGAAAAGAGACCTCCCCCATGATACAGAATGGGGTGCAGATAAGTGGAATCCGGATTACCGACTAAATAGGAAGGTAGTTGCAGATACTGGTACAAGCCCCTGTAAAGCAGAATGTCCTGCTCATATTGGTATACAGGGATATATCAAGCTTGCCGCCCAAGGGAGATATACAGAAGCCCTTGAGCTTATCAAGCATGAGAATCCATTCCCGGCGGTATGTGGACGTGTCTGTCCTAGATATTGTGAGTCCGCCTGTACTAGAGGAGATATTGACGACCCTATAGCTATTGATGATATCAAAAAATTTATAGCAGATCAGGATTTGAAGAAGGAACACCGATATATACCTAAGATAAGACATCAATATGGTAAAAAAATAGCTGTAATCGGTGCTGGTCCATCGGGTCTTTCCTGTGCTTACTACTTGGCTATTGATGGTTACAAGGTAACGGTCTTTGAAAAGGAAAAGGTGCTTGGAGGTATGCTTACCCTAGGGATACCGTCCTTCAGACTGGAAAAAGATGTGGTTAATGCAGAAATTGATATTTTAAAGGAACTGGGAGTAGAATTTGTGACCGGAATAGAAGTTGGTAAAGACATTAGTATCCATGACTTAAGAGATCAAGGCTTCGAGGCCTTCTACATCGCTATAGGTGCCCAAGCAGGCAGAAAACTTGGCGTAGAAGGTGAGGAGGCTGAAGGTGTATTCACCGGTGTGGACTTTTTACGAAAGGTGAACCTTGGTGATGCAGTTAAGCTGGAAGGAAATACCGTAGTAATCGGAGGAGGAAACGTAGCTATTGATGTTGCTCGTACTGCAGTGAGGGTAGGGGCAGACAATGTTGATATGTACTGCTTGGAAGACAGAGAACAGATGCCAGCTCTTGAGGAAGAAATTGATGAAGCCTTGGGAGAAGGTATTAGAATAAATAACTGCTGGGGACCTAACCGCATTATAACGGAAAATGGACATGTTACCGGTGTAGAGTTCAAGAAATGTATATCCGTCTTCGATAAAAATGGAAGGTTTAGTCCTAAGTTTGATGAAAAGAAAATTAGAGTGGTAAAGGCAGATAATGTTTTAATCTCTGTTGGTCAAGCTATAAACTGGGGCGGCCTGCTGTTGGGTAGTAAAATAGAATTGAATCCCAATAGAACAGTACAAGCAGATATGCTTACATTACAAACAGGAGATCCTGATGTATTTGCCGGCGGTGACGTCTTTACCGGACCTAAGTTTGCTATTGACGCAATCGCAATGGGTAAAGAAGCTGCCATTTCAATCCACCGTTATGTTCAACCGGGACAGAGCTTAACCCTGGGACGTACAAGGAGAAATTACATTGCCCTGGATAAAGAAAATCTTAATCTCCAAGGCTATGATTGTGTTCCAAGACAAAAGGCGCCCCATACTGAAGGGGACAGTTCTAGAAAGACCTTTAAGGACATACGTGGCACCTTTACGGAAGAGCAGGTTAAAAAGGAAACAGAACGTTGTCTAAGCTGCGGCGCCACTGTGGTGGATGAATTCCTTTGCGTAGGCTGTGGTGCTTGTACAACAAGGTGTAAGTTTGACGCCATCAAACTGATAAGAAGATACGACAGCTCTAGTGTGGAGTATGAAAAGGTGAAAGGCAAAGTGGTAAGGTATGCCCTAAAACGTAAGGTGAGAATAACCGCAAAGAAACCTATAAGATTCCTTCAATCAGTTTTTACGGGAAACAACGAAAAGCAGAATAATTAAGATAAACATAGGAGAGGGGTGGGCTGTATTGCACGAACTAGGTGTTGTCATTGAAGTAATAAAAACAGTGGAAAACTTTGCAAAAGTCAATGGAATAACCAAAATTGATACCTTGGTACTCCAAATTGGAGAACTCTCCTCCATGATTCCCAGGTACATTGAAGCCTGCTACCCTGCAGCGGTGGAAGGAACCATGCTGCAGGAGACAAAATTACAAATAGAGATATTACCTGGCAACGCAATTTGCAGGGAGTGTAATAAGGTCTTTAATTTGATAAAGAGTAATGGGAAGTGTCCAAACTGCGGAAGTAGGACATGGGAGCTTCTGGGCGGTAAAGAGTTCATGATCAAGGAGATAGTTGCAGAGGTGCCGTAGGTGGTGCTACCTTCATAGGTGCCAGGCACCTCACATCTCACATTTCATATCTTGACACTTTGTGACGGGATAATAGCATGGAAAGTGAGTTGCTTTTTACATTAAGAAAAGCACTTATTTCCTTCAACGTATATTTATGTTTGAGAGCTTCTTTAATAAAGTTTAGCTTGTAATTGGTAAGAGAAGGTTTCTTGCTACCGGACAATAATAGCTGTTCCAGCTCGTAGTCTAAGTTAAGTGAACGGAAAATATCATCTAAGGATTTACGCGTGCATTGAGTTAAAGGTGCCTCTGTGGGGGCATCTTTAGTTATTTGCCCTAAATTTACATCATTAAAATTATATTTATTTTTAAGTGCTTCTAAATCCAGTTGATGATTTACATCATCACCAGCAAAGGTAACCAAGGTGTGGTACTGCCTTATAGCGTAATCTCTTTTTGATCCCAGAAGGCTAAGAATCAGATCTGTCTTAACAAAGGAACTTATGCCTCGCTTATAATAATAGTGACTACTCCACCTATACGCATCAATATTGGAGCAAATTCCCGCCCTAACCGGGTTTCTATGTACATACCTTAAAAGCCAGATTAGATATATCTCTGATGTTACAAGCTTGCAGGTATATCGATTATCGAAATTATGTCCGGTCCTATTCAACTCACGGCTTAAATACTTCCCGAGGGCATTATTTATGTAAAACATGACTTCACTGATGGAGTTTTTATTGGTTCTAATCAAAAAATGATAGTGGTTATCCATGATAACATAAGCTAATAACTCAAAATCTAGTATTTCATTATAATCTTTAAGTTGTTTTATAAGGAAAGACTTATGTTTTTGATTATTAAAAATATGGTACCTATTATTTCCTCTTAAGATAACATGATAAATTGCACCCTCGTAAATAACTCTTTTGGCTCTTGCCATAAAATCACCTCACATCTTTCTCTGTAATTATTACCAAAAATTAGTTGCTTATACATGTGAGATGTGACTTGTGACGTGCCTGGCACCTGAAAAAAGGCACCTGAAAAAAGGCACCTGAAAAAAACAAAAAGACTGGAAAATGAATCCAGCCTGTTTTAACAAGATTTTCGCCAAAATTATATACTACTGTCAAATTTATATTAATATCATATAATAAAAACCGCACATTGTCAAGAAAAACATAGAAGTTTTATGATTTAAATACTTTGCTATGAAAAAGTTCAGTGAGGAGTATGGAAAGTCTGATTACCGCTTTATTGGAAGCTTTATTATTATATGGAGGTTATATAAAATAGTAAAGTAAGATGTGTGGTGATATCACCCCAAAAGAGAAATGTAACTTTGATTTGTGACTTGTGACATGTGAGGTCGCTGGCACCTGGAAGCGGCACACCAGAGCATAGCAACCCAAAAGTAAAGAAAGTGACTTGTGAGGTGGCTGGCACCTAAAGGGTGGCACACAAACAGAAAGAGAGGTGGAGTATATGACAGCATCGGTTCATCCAGAATATTCCATAGAGGTTGAGAGACTAAAGTATATCCTAAATTACATGAAGGCGTATAATGAGCAGATTATTAAGCAAAAGAGTAAGATCGACAAAGATGTTGAGTACAGTATAACGCACTATAACTCAGATAATGCAGAGCAGTTCAATGAACTTATGATCAATACCACAATGCAGGAGAACTTAAACCAGAGGGTAAAGAATCTCAGTAAAAGCCTGCTAAAGCCATATTTCGCAAGAGTTGACTTTCGCGAAGCAGGTAATGAAACCGTACAGAAGCTTTACATAGGGAAAATATCCCTTCTAAAGGATGAAGATAACGAGCCTCTCATAATAGATTGGAGAGCGCCCATAGCAAACCTTTATTATGAGGGCAGAATTGGTGAGGCCATGTATAAGTGTCAGGACGGAGTTGTAAAGGGAGAGATCAGTCTCAAAAGACAGTACACCATAGAAAATGCAGAGCTCAAAGAAATGTATGATATAGACATCACCACTAATGACGATTTCCTCCAAGCAAGCCTAGGATCCTCCAAGGATAACAGGCTTAAGGATATAGTTTCTACCATTCAAGCAGAGCAAAACAGGGTTATCAGAGCGGATATGTGGAAGCCTCTTATTGTACAGGGAGCTGCAGGAGGCGGAAAGACCACCATAGCTCTTCATAGAATTGCCTATCTTTTATATAATCATGAAGATCATTTAAGTCCTAAGAATTTCATGATCATTGCACCTAACCGTTTCTTTCTCAGTTATATATCAGAAGTATTGCCGGATTTGGGCGTAGAAAATGTCTTACAGACTACATTTGAAGATCTGGCCATGAACATAATCGGTACCAAATTTAAAATAAAGCCCACACATGAGAAGTTGGCAAGCTTTGTAGAAAAGCAAGAGAGCTTCTCAGAGGAATCAATTAAACTTACAAGGAAGATATCACGGTTCAAATCCTCCCTACACTTTATGAATATCTTGAGGCGGTATATTTATGAAATCGAGCGAAACTTTCTGCCCAAGGATGATTTCAGGATACATGATGTAATCCTTCTGTCCTACAATCAACTTCAAAGATTGTTTCTTCAGGAATACTCTTATCTTCCCTTTATGAAGAGAATGGATGAAATAAAAAAGAATCTCACCAATACCTTGAGGCAGAATAAAGGAAGAGTATTGGAGGGAGTCGAGCGCAGCTATGATATAAAGCTGGAGCAAGTGAGAAGTTCCATGAAGGATTGTCCGGAAAGAAGAAAAGTGATAATAGAGCTAACCGAGGATAGGGATGCCCTGCTGGAAAAGATAAAAAAGGAATCCAAAACTCCGATTAGGGCTTATATGGATAAAATTAAGGCTAAAGCTCCATTTGAATATTATAAGGAGTTCATGAGTGGAAAAGAAGAATACAGGGAATACTTTCATAAATATATAGATGATGCTTTTACAATGGAGGTTATAAATTACACTAATGAAATACTGGAGCAGGTAATGCTGGAAGTAGAGGACCTTGCTCCCCTTATGCTGCTCCGTTATCAAATCCATGGACTTGAAGACAAGTTTTCAGTAAGGCACATACTTATAGATGAAGCCCAGGACTTTAGCTTGTTCCAAATATATGTGCTTAAATCCATCATGAAAAGTGGGTCTTTTACCATACTGGGAGACTTGTCTCAAGGAATACATTCCTATAGGGGCATAAGAAACTGGAGTGACCTAAGCAGATACATCTTCAAAGACGAAGAATCTGCCTTCCTGACTCTTGAACAGAGCTACAGAACCACCGTTGAAATTATGGAGGCAGCCAATAAGGTAATTAAAAACCTTGAAAATGAGGAATTGCCATTGGCTAAGCCGGTAATAAGACATGGGGAGGAGGTTACGGTAACAGAGCTTTCAAGCATAAAGGAGATAGCTACCAGTATAAAACAAAAGATAGAAGATGCAAAGAAGGAAAGCTTTAAATCTGTGGCCATTATATGTAAGACTCTTCAGGAATGTAAAGCGGTAAAACAGTACTTAGATAAGCTTAAGGTAAAGACTGAGTTTATTACCGGCCATGAGAAGGAGTACTCAGGCGGAGTAGTTTTAATACCATCTTATCTTGTAAAAGGACTTGAGTTTGATGTGGTAATTGTGGCCAATGCCTCTAAGGATGCTTACCGGAAGGAAGAACTTGATATAAAACTGCTTTATATAGCAATGACAAGACCCCTTCACCGCTTGTATATATATTCTCTTGGAGTAAGAACAGAGTTGCTTGATTAATCTTGAAAGATGTGAGATGTGAGTTGTGAGGTGCCAGGCACCTCACATTTATTGCGATAATGATAAGAAAATATAAAATTTACTTTCAAATTATAAAAAATAATAGTATAATCTTAACAAAGAAGTTAGAAAATAATTTGTTATTTAACATTGTATTAAAAGGAAAAGGAAAAGGAAAAGGAGAAAGAGAAGTATATGGGTAAGACGTTAGCTGAGAAAATATTTGATGCACATAGGGTGGACATGCCTTTCCCTGATACGCATGTTTTAAAGCTGGATAGGGTTTTTTGTCATGAGATTACCACCCCTATTGCAATCACCGATCTCATGGCAAGAGGGATGGACAGAGTCTTCGATTCAACGAAGATAAAGGCTGTTATAGACCATGTAACCCCCGCAAAGGATTCAAAGACTGCTGAGCAAGGGAAGATAATGAGAGATTGGGCCAGAAGACATGGTATAAAAGACTTTTTTGATATCGGAAGAAATGGTGTATGTCACGCTATATTCCCGGAAAAGGGATTCGTAAGACCAGGTTATACAGTTATAATGGGGGATTCCCATACCTGTACCCATGGAGCTTTTGGAGCCTTTGCCGCCGGAGTAGGAACTACGGATCTTGAAGTTGGTATATTAAAGGGTGTTTGTGCCTTCCACTTTCCAAAAACAATAAAGTTTGTACTCAACGGTACGCTGAAGGCTGGAGTTTATGCAAAAGACCTGATACTCTTCATCATTAAAGAACTAACAGTTAACGGTGCCACAAACATGGTTATAGAATTTACCGGCCCGGTCATCGATGCAATGTCAATGGAAGCTCGTATGACACTTTGCAATATGGCTATAGAAGCCGGCGGCACCTGTGGAGTATGCTATCCGGATATGACAACGATTGAATATCTTTGGCCTTTCATAAAGGATGAGTTTGCTTCAAAGGAAGAGGCTTTAAAGGAATACTCAAAATGGATTTCTGATGAGGACGCCACTTATGAAAAAGTTTATGAGTATGATGTTTCAGATTTAGAGCCTATGGTTACTTTTGGCTACAAACCTGATCAGGTAAAGCCTGTAAGAGAGATGGAAGGAACAAAAATTGATCAAGTTTACATAGGAAGCTGTACTAATGGACGTATAGAAGATTTGAGAATTGCAGCAAGTATTCTTAAGGGCAAAAAAATATCCGATAATGTCCGTGCAATTGTTAGTCCAGCAACTCCGGCTATTTATTCCCAGGCCTTAAAGGAAGGCCTTATAGAAGTATTTCAGGAGGCAGGTTTCTGCGTAACAAATCCAACCTGTGGAGCTTGTCTAGGTATGAGTAACGGAGTGCTTGCCAGCGGTGAAGTCTGCGCTTCCACAACTAACCGTAACTTTAACGGCAGAATGGGTAAGGGCGGTACAGTTCATCTGATGAGTCCAGCTACTGCCGCAGCATCAGCCATTGAAGGAAAAATAACTAATTCAGAGCTATTTACAGCTTAGGTAGCGGAGGTAAACATGAAGAATTTTAAAGGAAAAGTTTTATTTTTAGATAGAAGCGATATTAATACCGATGAAATTATTCCTGCGAAGTATCTTACAGAGATCACTAAAGAGGCTCTAAAACCCTACTTACTGGAAGATTTAGCGCTGCCAGGCTTCAACAACAAAGAAGACATCAAAGACAAGGCGGTTATTGTGACCAGGGCTAATTTTGGCTGCGGTTCTTCCAGGGAACACGCTCCTTGGGCTTTAGAGGTAAATGAAATAAATGTAGTTATAGCGGAAAACTTTGCAAGGATATTCAGACAGAATATGTACAACTGTGGAATGTTTGCTATAGAACTGCCGAAAGATAAGATAGACTATCTTTTTGATAACTATGCAGGTAAGGACACTTCAATAGAGATTGACGTTGATAACGATAAAATAATTGTAACTTCAGCAGAAAAATCAGATATCATAGACTTCAAGGTTGGTGACTTTGACAAGACACTTGTCAAAGAAGGCGGCTGGGTTGGTTATGCTGATAAGAACTATTGATTTATGATCATTAGGATGAATTTATGAAATCTAATCTAAAGTTGATGAATTAATTGGGATATTAACAAATGAATATTAGCAATGTGCAGGGTTGTACTATCCTTTGACAGGATAATGTAGCCCTGTTTTTTATGAGACATATAACTAAACAAGCGTTATCCTGAAAAATGATTTATGATGATATAATTTATTTTGGACTCTTTTCAGCTCTGCTGGGAATAGACCTTCTTTTTTAATTACAGTATGGAACTCATGGAGCACATTAGCTGAAAGTAATCCAGAGACTTTTCCAAGTCCTATAAATCTTTTACTTGAAAGAATTTTGAAATAATGTATAATGAATGACATAATACGACATTATATTTGAGAACTATGATATAAAAACTGGTTTGGAGCATGATTACTACTGAATTTGTATATTATAGGAGAAGGGAGGATATGCATGAGGATTAAGAAAGGCTTTACCTTAATTGAACTGATGATAGTTATTTCAGTAATAGGCATACTGACCATGGTAATAACGCCTAATGTGACAAGTGTAAGGACCCAATCAAAAAATCAAAGTGTAACTACCAATGTTATGCTAGTGAGGTCTTTTATTGAAAGCCGTGGAGCAAGGGATGCAATTATTTTGAATGCTGCTTTTCTGGAGGGAAAGAGCTATTCAGAGATAATGGCACAGGTACTTTCAGGTATAAAATCTGATATGACCCAATACTTCTCCGGCAGTAATGCCTTGCAGAATCCATTTAATAACGCAACGTCCATAAACTATACTCATCAAGATGTAAGGCAAAACAATCCAGCATCTGCCTCCGTAGTATTGGGCTATTCCGCAGATCCTAACGCTGAATTGCCTGCAGATGTCAGAGGGGTAGGCAATGCCCTTGGTAAGGATAAAAGCTTTGCCGGCGATGTGGTAGTGATTTTGTATAAGGCCGGTTATGTGCTTTATGGAATAGATAACAGTGGAGATATGATTGATATTAACATCATAAAAAATCCGCCTATCCCGCCGGTAGTTCAAAGCGGTGTTGGAGGAGGAAACGGCAGTTCACCAGGTGGTATCAATGATGGAGGGCCTGTACCTACAGGTATTTTGAAAAATATAGGAGATGTAGTCACCTATATAAAAAGTATAGCAATAGATAAAATACTAAGAGGAGAGCCACTTAATAAGATATGGGATGTAATGAAAAATCCTTTGAACGGAGAACTAAAAACACAATTTACTCCGGGAAATACCTCCAAGCACATAGTTAATCCATATAACAATTCGGATAGTATAGGAATTTATTATAGTTCCAGCATAACAGGTAATTACTCCATAATATCAGTTCATGATGCAGATGCCATAACAACGGAGGATACTGCTTTTTCTGATAAGCCGGGAACAGTCATTGTCTATGTTACTTCTAATCCTACGGGATATGTGGTTTACGGAGTAGATCAAGATGGTGATAATGTGGGCTATACAACCATCAATCTTTCTACAATGGTAACACCTGAGATGAATCAAACTTTGGCAAATAATGTTGCCATGGTATCTAATATCTTGAAAGCAAACATAAAAACTCTGGCAGTTGGAGATCAAGGAGACTTGAGCAATGCAGCCTATAATGCTCTTAAAAACCTCAATATAAGTAATTCTTATTGGGCGCCATGGAAGAAAATAGGTAAGTTAAGTAGTGACAGCTTTCTTCAAGGCTATGCCTTGATAGTCAGCGGTTGGAACATGGAAGGAGCCAGATACAGTGATTTCAAAGGTTCAGTGGCGGTGAATGTTTTAAAAGACTGTACAGGTTATGAGGTGTTCGGTATTGATGAATATGGAAACAGATATCACTATGAAAAAGTGGTGAGGTAAATGAGGATTAAAAAGAAAAAGGGTTTTACTTTCTTAGAGCTAATGGTGGCCATAGGGGTTTTTGCCGTAATATCTGTTTTGGTTATCAGATTAAATATAACTGCCAATAAAAATATGAGCCTTCAAATGGAAAGGCAAAATATGATGATGCAGGCTCAGATGCTATTGGAAAAATATAAAACAACTAAAGAAAATATAGGTAATTATGCCGGAGAGGGTAATCCTAGTACAAACTTTCAAAAGGTCAATAATTATTATGTCACAGTACAGGGAAATATAATTGACCCTGAGGGTGGAATACTTCATGAGGTTACTGTAAGAGTTCGCAGAAATCCCTCAGAGCCTGGCGATGAAGTTATGATTAAGAGCCATGTGCTGGCTAATTAAGGTGAGTTTATGAAGAAGAAGGGTTTAACGCTAATTGAGTTAATGATAGCACTCAGCATGTTTAGCATAATATCCTTATTTATGTATAGGACATTGTTTACACAAATAAGGCAGGCTGCAGAGTATAATCATAATATAGACCTACTGTACAATGCCAATAAGGCTTTGAATATGCTCACTGATAAAATAAGAAGTTCCTCAGGCATAACCCTGTCCGGAAATCCTGTAGCCCAAGTACTTTCCAATGGAGTGGTTGTAATTGATTTAACATCAAATACAACTAGTCCGGATATCTATTTTAACAGTGGCAAAAAAGAATTGGTAAATGCGGATGGTAGGACCTGTTCCTACATTGATTCTGTGGTTATCAGTCAGGGAACCTCACCAGATAAGGAAGATGAGCTGATTTATATAACTGTTTCAGCAGTGAAAGGGAACAGTGAATTTTCAAGTTCTACTGCTGTTAATATAAGAAGATAGGTGAGATGCATGAAAAAGAAAAAGGGTGCCGCTCTTTTGGTTGTAGTTATAATTATGATGGCAACATTTATGTTAGCTGCATATATGCTGGATGCCAGTGTGAAAAGCAGTAAGTCAGCATTGAGCACATTAAACAGTACTAAAGCATATTACATTGCGGAGACTGGTATCTATGATTTCATTAATTATATGAAAAATAAAGATTGTGCTGTAAGTAGAGACCTGTATCTGATGAATGTTTATAATTCGGGAGGATTATATGGGGACAATATGGCATCATATAAGACCCAGCTAAATAGTCCAATTTCCTTTAGTGATGTTGGAAATACAAGAGTATGCAGTTTTTCATTGTATTCTACCGGAAGCTATGGAGATCAGGTTTATATTATAACTGCAGATGTATACATGAACTATGTAAAAAATAGTTACGGTTTATATGTTTATTCAAGCTACACAATTAATTCGAAAAAACTATATAAAGCTTAATCAAAATAGGACTTTTCTATAAACTATGTAGTGAAGTCCTATTTTTAGTCAGTCTAGTTCAAATAAAATAAAGAGAGGATAATTATGTAAAAGCAGTTGACAAAATGATAAATACGTAATATATTACTTATATGAGTAATATATTACGTATTATGCAAGCTAACTTTGGAGGCAACATAAACAATGGATAATTTAGAAAAACAGAAGTATATTTTCGGAAGTCTCTTTCTTCTTGCCAATAAGCTTCAGGCTTTAGGGGATAAGTATATGGGTAAGGATGGCATGACCACGAAGCAATGGTTTTTGACGGCTATAATTTCTCAGTTTGGTGATAATCCACCCACACTCAGCGAAGTAGCAGAGCTTATGGGAAGTTCCAGACAGAACATAAAACAGCTAGCTTTAAAGCTTGAGGAAAAGGAATTTTTAAAAATACACCAGGATGAACGGGATGCCAGGGCACTAAGGCTTAAGTTGACAAAAAAGAGCCAAGAGTTTTGGGAGAAGCGAGAGGATAAGGATGCTCAATTCATTATGTATCTATTTGAAGGTTTAAGCCACCACGAGATAGAAGTAATGTGCACTGGAATAAAAAAGCTCCTTGAAAAAATCGAAGAAATGGGAGGTCAATTCAATGGATAAGAAGTATATGTTGCTTATCCTATTAGTACTGGTTATTGTAGTAATTCTGCTTCTATTCAATAAATGCGGAGAGTTAAAAAATGTCTACAATACGGCGGTACAAAAGGAACTGGAGCAATCTGCCACAATGGAAAAAGATATACTTACAGAAGAAGACATCAAAGATTTACCGGAACCGGTACAAAAATATATCAGGTACTCCCAGGCAATAGGAAAAGAGAAGGTAAGAAATTTTACCGTGACTTTTGAAGGAAAGTTTAAAGCAGATCCCGAAAAAGGTTGGGCAAAAATGAAGGCCAAGCAATATACTGACTTGATAAAGTCTACAAGGTTATATTATATGGACATGAAAATGTTTGGACTACCGGTTTATGGCGTTCATCGCTACATTGGCGGAAAGGCAAGTATGCTTGCTAAATTAGGGGGCTTGCTTACAGTGGTAGACGGAAAGGGACCTGAGATGAATGAGGGAGAAACAGTTACTGTATTCAATGACATGTGTGTGCTAGCCCCAGGCAGCCTTATAGATGAGAGAATAGAATGGGAGACCGTAGATTCAAGTACAGTAAAAGCTACCTTTACCAATGAGGGTATAAAGATCCATGCAGTTCTGTACTTCAATGATAAAGGAGAACTTATAAACTTTGTTTCTGAAGACAGATATTATTCTCCTTCAGGAAAAACCTATAAAAAGTATAAATGGTCAACTCCCTTATGTGAATATAAGAACTTTAATGGTACTAGAATTTCCTCCGGTGGTGAGGCTGTATGGACCCTGCCTGAAGGAGACTATAGCTATGGAAAGATTGGTATTGCGGAAATTAAATACAATATAAGTAATTAATTTAAAGCTGGGTCCCATATTGGAGCCCAGCTTTCACATTAACTATTTATAACCATTCTTTTTGGCTATTGCTTCATCTCTAATTTCAGACCTCAAGGATTCCAGTGCCTCTTGTCTACGTTTATTTTTATCCTCCAGTTCAGCCTTCGTTTTTGCATTAGCTGTCTCTTCTATAGCCTCTTCTGTAAGCCTCATATTCTCGATTGTATTATCAATTGTTTCTTGAAGCTTATCTACATTATCTCTTCTATCATCCGGTTTACTCATTGCAAATCCTCCTTATTGTTCATTGATTCTAGTAGTTAGTTTTACCACGGTACAAAAACTTATCCGTACAATTGATGCTGGACAAGAAGGTTGATAAAGATACCATTATGACTTTACTAAAGGCAGCCAGAACAAGGTTGAATGAATAAAGAGTGTACTGGCAGGAGTATGATTCGGACCGCAAACATAAAACAAAGGACAAGCCAGTTATAGGACACTATTAAAAATTGCGAGTTATCGCAATTTTTTAAGTTACAAGTGACAAGTTGTGGATGAAATTCAGTGAAGCTGAATTTCTAAAATTATATATTTAATTTTTTTCTCAGCTTTGATGAGAAAAAATATCCTAAACTTGTCACTTGTCACTCTAAACTTGTCACTAAAAAATCTCCACTCTACAGAATTTTTATACATCTTATTATGTCTAACCTCAGGTATCTGCTATAAGATATCTGTTCTTACCATCTATCATAATAACCTTCTGGCTGATTTAATAACAATTCATCAGGCCTGCACATGTTATAATAGATGGCGTTTCTTCTCAATACTAAATATAACTCAGCATAAGTAGCGTTCTCATAAGGTTTTACAAATAGAACACCTACTCCACATGCTAAAGCGCCCAACAAGTACCAACCGATAAAGGACAAGTCTAATACAAACATATCAAACTTGTGCCCCCTAGTCATTTCATTGCTTAGTTCTATAGCTCTTTTTACTCCGATGTTTGGATTATCTGCCAGTATATAGGGCACCATCCTGTAGGCATAGGATTTTACTATACCAGGTATAATAAACAGCAGACTCCAAAGAAAGATAAGAATATCTTTTACAAACATAGTTTTTACTATTTCCTTATAGTTATGTCCTGCAAAAGCAAAGCTAAAACATCCGGAATTATCTCTGTATTGAGCGGACTGAATAAAATACCTTCTACCGCCTACCTCTAAGCAATAACCCACAACAATACGAAGAACCGTAATAAATCCAATACCAATTAAAGCAATGGTAACGAATCGCCAAAATGCAGCACTGTTATCAAAGATATTTGCAAAAAAAGAGTCTCCGGAGTTCCTAGAGCTAGAATTGCTGCCACCTCCCCCATAATCACCACCGGCTAAAGAAATTACAATACTTACGCCAAAAGCACTCCAGTAGATTCTTCTCAAGACCTCTTTAGCTCTGGCTTTCAATTCACTTCTTGACCACATAATAAACTCCCCACCTTAACAATTACTTTATTTGTTTATGCAATTTTATATTAAAGGATAAAATGATAAGCAATCATCACAAATATATTATATGGTATATAATACTATATATCAAGTTAATAAAATACTTATATCTACCTGTGAGGACCTGGCTTATGGAAAAAGTATATACAAGCTTCAAATTACTCCTATTTGCTTCACTTTTCTACTTAATTGTTTCTTATGAGACTTATAGCAATAAATTTCAAAACTTTGGCATTTTATATCCTTGACCAAAAAAACTTTAGGTGATATTATTTAAATGAGAATTATTATCAAAGGAGATGTAACATGATTAAGTATAAATTAAAAATTATAGATATAATTGAAGAAGCACAGGGAACAAAGACCTATTATCTTGAGAAGCCGAAAGACTTCACATGGGAACCTGGGGCTCATACCCACATAGCTCATGCTGGATTTGATGAAGGAGAGAAGCCTAATAGAAATTGGATCCGTCATATGTCTATAATGACGCTGCCTCAAGAGAATAAAATTGGTATTACAACAAGAGTACCAGGTAGTTCTTCGGAATATAAGCAGAAATTATCTAAGTTAAATGTTGGCGATGAAGTTGTGTTGTTTAAGCTAGGCTCAAGAATGGGCTTAAGGCGCTGCCACAGGCCCATAATTCTGCTATCCATGGGAGTGGGAATAGCCACAATGAGACCACTTATTCATAGCTTTATCAATGATAAAACAGGTGTACCTTATCTGATCAATGTAAATGTAGATTCATCCGGGAATTATATCTTCAAAGATGAGCTTGATAAACTTACTGATGAAAGTTACAAAAATTATTGGACAAATTCAAGGCAAGATTTTTATGAAAGGCTTCAACAACTAACTGAAAGAGAAAATGTCATCTATTATATTGTTGGAAGTGACATGTTCCTTAAGGATATCATACATCAGTTATTGTTGAAGAAGGTAAAGGCTGAAGATATTGTTATAGATAAAAAAGATGAGGTACTTAAAGATTATTTTGAATAGCTTAAATCAGAGTTTCACATCCATCTCCCTGATTTAATTATACCATACAAAAAAGGTTAAATATAGTCTGTTACTTAAGTCACCCTCCTGATACAATGTATTAATACCGTTGGCTTATTATATTGTAAAAGGGGGGTGATATCATACACTGGAAGTATTACACCCTTGCTAAAGGAAATAATTTAAACATATACTATGGGCTGGTGAAATCAGTTTAGGTGATGATGGAGAAAAAATTAAGTATGGCTTGTTTTATTTGGAAAAGTTTTTGTATAATATAAAGAGATAAAGAGATTTAAGGAGTAACTGAAAATCCTTAAAAGCTAAAGTAGTGACAATACTTGTAATAAGATTATGAGTTTGCGTAATCAATACACAAGAGAGGAAGAGTTTAATAATATGTCAATGAAGTACGTACAAGATATGACAGAAGGAAATGAGGTTTCTCTTCTTATAAAGTTTTCCTTACCTATGTTACTGGGCAATATATTTCAACAGTTTTACAATATGGTGGATTCTATAGTAGTGGGAAAGTTTGTTGGAGCTAATGCTTTAGCAGCAGTAGGGTCAACCGGGTCTTTGAATTTTTTATTTTTTTCTCTTTGTTCAGGATTATCTGTAGGAACAGGTATAATTATTTCACAGTACTTTGGTGCCAAGAAAGAAGCAAGGGTAAAGAGAGCTATTGCAAATTCTGTCTATGTTATAGGGATAGTGGGAATAATTATGAGCATTTTAGCTGCTGCGCTTGCAAGGCCGGTTCTCCAGGCAATGAATACTCCCCCTGAAATTTTAGAAGATGCTACCGCATATTTGAGGATTGTATCTGGGGGCATGATAGGGGTTGCGTCCTATAATGCTATAGCCGCAATGCTTAGAGCTTTAGGGGATTCAAAGACACCTCTCATTTTCTTAATTGTAGCCAGTATTATCAATGTTGTCTTGGATTTAATCCTTGTACTGGTCTTTGGACTTGGAGTATTAGGGGTAGCCTATGCTACTGTAAGCTCTCAATTAATTTCTGCAGTGGGCTGCATAATTTTTGCCTGGAAAAAGAACCCCTACTTTAAATTAGACAAGAGTCACTGGAAAGTAAGTGAGTCTATAATTAAAAAGTGTATAAGGATTGGTGTTCCAGTAGCCATACAGAACTCCATGATTGCCGTGTCCCTGGTAGCTCTGCAGAGAGTTGTAAATGGCTTTGGAGAAGTAGCAGTTGCAGCCTATACGGCCACCAGCAGAGTTGAGCAGCTTATACAGCAGCCTTTTAATTCCTTATCTGCAGCCATGTCTACTTTTTCGGGACAAAATATGGGATCAAATAAACTTGATAGGGTGAAAAAGGGATACCATAAGAGTATTTTAATAGTTGCTGGATTTAGTATCTTAGCCCTGCTGGGAGCACAATTTGGAGGACGTGCCATGATGGAGGTTTTCGTCAAGGATGAAGCGGTTATAAGCCTTGGAGCTAAGGCAATTAAAATTACCAGCTGTTTCTATTTCCCTCTTGGAATGATCTATATTACACGGGGACTTCTTAATGGAACAGGGGATTCTTTATATGCTATGATCAATGGGTTTGTGGAGGTTATGGGAAGGGTTGGCTTCTCAAGTGTTTTAGCTGCAGTTCCAGCTTTTGGTGTTTGGAGCATATGGGCTACAAGCGGACTGACCTGGACTATCACTGCCATAGCCAGTGTAATACGCTATAGACAAGGTCAATGGAAAAAGAAATCCTTGGTTAAACCTGCAACAACATAGGAAATTAAGTATTAAAAATTAAGAATTAAGAATGATGGAAGATTTTTCTCCGCTGCACTACAAAAAATCTTAAATTATAATAACTCTATCGTTTAAAAAATAAGCACAAAAAACTATCAGATATTGAATCTGATAGTTTTTTTATAAGGTGAAATTCAGCTCAGCTGAATTTCTAACAACATTTTTAATTCTTAAATCTTAATTCTTAATTATTTATAAGGGTCTATTGTTCTTATAGTGCCATCTTCATTGTAAGTCAACTCAGTAAACTTAACACATCTCTTATTGTCCTCTCCACCAGATAGTGAACTGTCGTGATAGAATAAATACCATTTACCTTCAAATTCAACGATGGAATGATGGGTAGTCCAACCTACTACAGGGTTTAGTATTCTGCCCTTATAAACGAATGGTCCTGTTGGGCTCTTGCTCATGGCATATACTATATAGTGGGTAGTACCTGTAGAATATGAAAGATAATAGTTTCCGTTGTATTTATGCATCCATGGACCTTCGAAATATCTTCTTTCTTCATCTCCGGCAAGTATTGGATTACCATCCTCATCCACAATTGATATCTCCTGGGGAGCACTCTTAAATGAAAGCATATCATCAGTTAACTCAGCAACTCTTGGTCCAATGGCTGGAGCTGAACTGTCAGGGCCTACACCATCAGGATTATAGCTACCTGTCTGCCATTTTTCTAGTTGTCCTCCCCAAAGACCACCAAAGTAAATATAGGCTCTGCCATCGTCATCTACTAAAACAGCAGGGTCAATACTGAAGCTGCCTTCTATATAATTTTCTTGTGCCTTGAAAGGGCCTGCTGGATTTGGGCTGGTAGCCACACCAATTCTGAAAATGCCATCCTTATCTCTTGCAGGGAAGTATAAGTAATAGGTATTATTCTTATAAGCTGCGTCCGGAGCCCACATCTGCTTCCTGGCCCAAGGCACGTCCTTTATGTGAAGAGCCTCGCCGTGGTCTACGCAGGTAGTATTATTATCTTCCAAAGATAGAATATGGTAGTCTGTCATACCGTATTGATCACCATTATCGTTAGATTCCATTGTTATATCAAGGTCGTGAGAAGGGTATATGTAGAGTTTGCCTTCAAACACATGGGCGGAAGGGTCCGCAGTATAAATATGGGTAACTATAGGTTCTTTTTGTTTTACATCGTTATTTTTCATAGCATTATCTCCTTTTTATTTTAGTTTTATTATTAGCATTATTATGCTTTGAACTTACTAATAGCATTGCTTAAACTTTCAGATAAGCTTGCCAGTTTCTTGGTCATAGCATTGAGCTCTTCTGTATGTGCCAATTGTTCTTCTGTTGAAGCAGATACCTCCTCAGTAGAAGCTGTAGTCTCTATAGCTACAGAGGATATAGACTGCATACTGTTTATCACTTGATCCTTATCTGCATTCATCTTATCAACAATATCCGATATACTTAAGATATTTGAAGATAGAACTTCCATTGACTGGTTTATTTCGTTAAACATGTTAAAAGATTGTTCCACTGCTTTAAACTGAATGTCAGAGGATTTTTCAGTATTTGTAATAGATTTTATTGTTTTATTGATCTGAGAAGAAATCTTCTCAATGATCTTATCTATTTCTTTTGTAGAAGCTTCTGACTGGCCTGCTAACTTTCTTATCTCTTCAGCAACCACCGCAAAACCTTTACCGGCTTCACCGGCCCTGGCAGCTTCTATTGAGGCGTTTAAGGCCAATAAGTTTGTTTGGGCAGAGATAGCTTTAAGCATGCCGGTAATCATATTTATGTCAGAGGTGTATTTATTCAATGTGCTTATGTCTTCAGATAAGTCATGGGTTAGGTTCTTTGTTTCAACGGATGTTTTATTTAATATATCAGCAACAGAAGTACCTTCCTTAGTTAATTCAGCTACTTTTATGGAGGTATCTGTAATTGCATCTATTGAGGCTGTAACATTATTAATCTTATCTGATAACTGAACAACAGAATTAAGGCTTTTTTCTATTTCTGCTGATTGATTACTCATTCCTGCAGCCACCTCTGATATTGTTTTGGCAACCTCACTGGCAGCCAAAGTGTTTTCCCTTGAAATCTTTGAGATATCAATAGATAAGGAATTTACATTCATAGAAATCTCTTTATTTTGTGCTATTATTGACTTCAATTGATATACCATGGAGTTAAAGTTGCTAATTAAAGAACCAATTTCATCTTTTCTGGTACTGGTTACTTCTACATTCAGATTACCGGTTTCAACTTCTTCCATTGATTTTGATAGTTTAGTTAACTCCTTGGTAAATTTATAAGAGAATACTAACATTGCTATGATACCTATAATACAGCAGAATATAGCGATAATTATAATAGTAGATTGAGTTGAGGTCACTGAAGAAAGAATTTCTGCCTTTGAAACCGCTGTTACATAGGTCCAATTGTTGCTGGATTTAAAATATGAAACTAGCAATGGGCCGTTATTACCTTTTATTTCAAAAGTATTTTCAGTCCTACTCTTAGATTGTTCCATAACGTCCCTGATAAACTGTTGGTTTTCTATATCACTATCATCTTCAATAGATGATATAACTCTACCGCTGGGGGTAATAGCATAAGAAATGGCATTCTCGCTGATATTGCTGGTTAAAAGCGCCTCTTTGAAGACTTTAAAATTCAGGTCTACTATGTATAAGAAATTATTGTTTACTCCTTTTCTGACAAATGAAACTAATGAAGATGTGACTAAAGGATCTTCATTAACCAATACAGTTTTATCAAGATTTAACTGCCACGGTTCGCCTATTACTGTATTAATAAGCTGGTTCTTCCATTTTATTGCTTTTTCCGGGTCTTTAAAATAAACAACTTTTTTATCTGTTACCATGACTTTATCTGTTATAATATAATAGTGCTCAATTTCCTTATTAAGGGTAACATTAGCTGATAGTTTCTTTTGAATCTCTATGTTAAATAAAGCGTTTTGAATGTTGTCAAAGGCATCATCTGATGGATACATCTGTTTATCTGTAAGTAACTGAGTTGTTTCATTGGTTACTTGATCCAGCAAATGTGAAAAATAATTATTAATCTGGATAACGGAGTTATGCATATTTTCTCTTGCTTTGCTGGTCAATGTCTTTGAGGCTACCATAGAAGTTACCGTTCCGATAGTGATAGAAAAAACTAAAAGAAGACATATTGTAGCACTTATAAGTTGTCCACGAATAGTTTGGACGACAGTTACTTTTCTAACTCTTGTAAACAATTGCATTAAATTTGTCTTTAGCTTAAAGTTTGTTATCTTACTGGTGCTTTTGTTCTTAAGTTTCAATAGAATTCCTCCTTTTGTGCTTTGAAATTGTTTTCGTACTAAAGCAGGCAGATTACTGTATCATAAACTCACTAGCCAATTTGAAACACTGGCTCCTGAGGGATAAAATGAACCGGAATATCAGGAAACCTTTCCTGAAGCCAATCAGCTAAATATTTCATGCCTGGCATTTCACTTTCTGCATGACCTACAACCAATAGGGATTTTTGTCTTTTTTGATAAACAGCGTCTCTTATATATTCTGGTGTTTCCCATTCCGGGCCTTCACCATAGATTACCATATCAAGGTTTTTCTCTGTAAACAGAGGTACTACCAATTCGCCCCCGCCTCTGTAGCCAACCAGCATACCTATTCGGCTGCAGCGGGAAGATGGGTCTCCCATAAAACGGACATATTTGATACCTAGGCGCTCTTTAACATGTTTTATAACTTCCTGAAGAGTAGTTGGGGGAATTTCCACGATGGATGCAGCTGGAAGATTTTCAACCTCATACTTTTTCCAGTCCAAACATTGTAGTAGTCCCCGGGTTATACCATCTGGCATAAATCTATGAATGTAATCATGGTACCGGAAAATAGAAATACCATAATCCTGAATAGTCCGCAATTTCTGAAGGTATACCTGATCATTCTTCAGGCCGTCAGTTTTGCCCCAATGGCTGTAGAAGATACCTTCATGGGACACGATCATATTCAAGCCTGAAGCTTTTGCTTTTTCGATAACCTCTTGTGTTGCCAAAAAGGTAACGGCGACTCCTGTCACCCTTGCAGTAGGATCACCAAAGAGTAGATGGTCAACGGTACTATTCATCAGAATTGGAGGATTTGTAAGCGCATCTATTACATTCTGAACCGTTATTCTCATATATTGGGCTCCTTTCAAACCAGAAATAATTAATGTACCATTTAGTTAAATATTATCATCATACCAGATAGAAGAGCAATGTACATTTTGATATAAATAATAAATCATAGTGATATTCTACAAATGTAATAATATATTTCATGTTGAATAAAGCCATCTGATGGTATCATAAAGCGTAATTAAATAGTAATATCTAAATCAATTTTAAGGAGAATATTCTATGTTGAAATTTGAGAAGATGTCGAAGAATTATGGTAGTATGTATAACTGCTGGTTAAACTATAAAAAGTGCACTAATTCTGAGCTAAAAGAACAATACAGAAAGGTATGCGGTCATATAGTGGTTAATGACAATAGTGAGATTGTGCATACAGCTGTAGAAGAGTTAAAGAGTGCACTTAAGGAAATAATGGATATAGATCCAGTTATAACAGATAAAAAATTGACTTCATCCTACTTGTTTATTGGTACTGCAGATGATGCCAAAAGTTTTAAATTAGGGATAGAAGTGAATGATAATTTAGTTAAGGGAAGTTTTTTAGTAAAGAATATTAGAGAAGCAAATTATATAAGTCTTAATATTATTGGAAAAGATGATGTAGGAGTCCTATATGGAGTATTTAATTTTATTAAGGCAATGAGTATGGGAAAGGAACTTTCTCAAGTTGATACACTGGAAATCCCAAGAAATCAGCTCAGGATGATCAACCACTGGGACAATATAAGTGGAGAGATAGAAAGAGGATATGCTGGTAAGTCTTTTTTCTTCAGTGATAATAAGATTGTAAAAGATATGAGCCGTATTAAAGACTATGCAGCACTGCTTGCTTCAATAGGTATTAACGGTGTATCTATTAATAATGTTAACGTTCACAAACTTGAAACGAAGTTTATTACTGAAGAATATTTAGCTGATATAGAACCAATTGCTGATGTTTTTAGAACTTATGGCATCAAGACTTATCTAAGCATAAATTTTGCTGCGCCCATAGAAGTAGGGGGATTATCAACCGCTGATCCACTTGATGAAGGAGTTAAGCAGTGGTGGAAGAATGCAGCGGATACAATATACAAATATATACCTGACTTTGGTGGATTTGTTGTTAAAGCTGATTCGGAATTCAGACCTGGACCCTATACTTACGGAAGAAATCATGCAGAGGGAGCAAACGTTCTAGCGGAGGCATTAAAACCTTATGGAGGGCTGGTAATTTGGAGATGCTTTGTTTATAACTGCCTTCTTGACTGGAGAGACAGGACAAAGGATAGAGCCAAGGCAGCTTATGACAATTTTATAACCTTAGATGGCCAGTTTATGGATAATGTAATACTTCAGGTGAAGAATGGTCCAATGGACTTCCAGATAAGAGAGGCTGTATCACCGTTATTCGGAGCTATGGAAAAAACCAATATGATATTGGAATTCCAGGCTGCTCAAGAATATACCGGACAGCAGAAGCATGTATGCTATCTTCTGCCAATGTGGAAAGAGGTATTAGACTTTGATACCTATGCAAGGGGAAAAGGATCCCTTGTAAGCAAGGTAGTAGATGGAAGTTTATTTAACAGCAAATATGGCGGAATTACCGCAGTATCAAACCTTGGAGACAGTGAATGTTGGACAGGACACCCTCTAGCCCAGGCGAACTTTTATGGATTGGGAAGGATAGCTTGGAATCCCGAATTAAGTTCTGAAGAGATAGCAGAAGAATGGGTGAAGTTAACCTTTGGCAGTGACTCTGAAGTGGTAGAAAAAGTAGTTTCTATACTGATGCAGTCCAGAGAGGTCTATGAGAAATATACAAGCCCTCTTGGAATAGGCTGGATGGTATATCCGCATCATCACTATGGTCCAAGTGTAGAAGGCTATGAATATACTCCATGGGGAACTTATCATTATGCAGATTGGAAAGGTATTGGTGTGGACAGAACTGTAGCCACAGGTACTGGCTTTACTGCACAGTATCATGAGCCGGTAGCAAGCATGTATGAGAATATAGAAACTTGTCCGGAAGAACTGCTGCTATTCTTCCATCATGTGGATTATACTTATAAGCTTAAGAGTGGGAAAACACTTATACAGCATATATACGATACCCACTTTGAAGGTGTGGAAAAGGTTGAAGAGTTTACAGAAGCTTGGAAATCCCTAGAGGATAAGATAGACGAAGATACATTTAAGCTGGTCAGCGATAAGTTTAATATACAGCTTAAGGATTCTATAGAATGGAGAGATGTTATAAATACCTACTTCTATAGAAGAACCGGCATTAAGGATGCACATGGCAGGAAGATATATTACTAATCAAGAATTAAGGAGTAGAGATTCAGCAACGGTGCTGAATCTCTATGTACAATTAAACTTTTTGTTAACTTTCTCAAAACATATTATATAGACTTCAATAAGTATTCAAAGAAAGGCGGTGTACATGACCGTGAATAAGAAAATACTTTTTAATGATGGTTGGGAATTTGCAAAGAGTGGTCCTGAAGTTTCAGACAGCAGTTTGCTGAATTTTAACTCCGTGGATATTCCTCATGATTGGCTTATTTACAACACCTTGGACCTCTATGAAAATAGCATAGGCTGGTACCGCAAAAGATTCACCTATGAGAGGAAAGAAGACCAGGTTCTCTTATATTTTGATGGAGTATATATGGATTCTACCCTATATGTCAATGGAAAGTTTGTGGGGGAATGGAAGTATGGGTATTCCTCCTTTGAACATGATATAACCGATGCACTAGTTAATGGGGAAAATGAAATCCTATTAAAAGTTGTACATCAGAGCCCTAACAGCAGGTGGTATTCCGGAGCCGGTATATACCGCAATGTATGGTTGAAGGAAAGAAGCAAGAACCATATTGTAACAGATGGTGTGTATATATGGACTAAGCAAAGAGATAGTGACTGGCAGGTAGAGGTAGAAACTGAATTAAACCTCTGTGAAGATGCTCTGTTAGTTCATACCGTCATATATAAGGAGCAAATTGTTGCCACAGTTTCACAAAAGGTGGCTTCACCTAAAGATGTACACTGCAATAATAAGCAAACCTTAACGGTAAGGAATCCGCTGCTATGGAGTACAGAGGAACCTAACCTATATGAATTCGTAACCGAATTATACCTGCTTAAAGGAGATGAAAATTCCAAGCAGAATATGGTGAAAATTGAGTCTATAACACAGAATCTAGGTTTCAGGGAGCTTATACTTGATCCAAATGAAGGCCTGGTTCTAAACGGTAAGAAGATGAAATTAAACGGAGTCTGTGAACACCATGATTTAGGAGCACTAGGGGCTGCCTTTAACAAAACTGCTCTAAGAAGACGGTTTGAAATACTGAAGGAAATGGGTGTTAATGCCATAAGAACAGCCCATAACATGCCTGCGCCGGAACTTATGGACTTAGCGGATGAAATGGGTATGCTGGTGGCATCCGAAGCCTTTGATATGTGGGAAAGATCAAAAACCACTTATGACTATGGAAGGTTCTTTAAAGAATGGGCCCAAAGGGATGTTAAGAGCTGGATAATGAGAGACCGTAACCACCCAAGCCTCTTGCTTTGGAGTATAGGAAATGAAATTTATGATACTCACGCCGATGAAAGAGGACAGGAAATAACCAGAAGGCTTATAGGGTATGTCCGTCAATATGATCCAAAAGAAAATGCCAAGATAACCATAGGTTCAAACTATATGCCTTGGGAGAATGCCCAAAAATGCGCTGATATCGTTAAAGTTGCTGGCTATAATTACGCTGAAAAATACTATAACAAACACCATGAAGAGCATCCGGATTGGATTATCTACGGCAGTGAGACTTCTTCCATTGTGCAGAGCAGGGGTGTTTATCGCTTCCCATTTGAAAAATCTATCCTTGCGGATGATGACGAGCAGTGTTCTGCTCTTGGTAATAGTACCACCAGTTGGGGGGCAAAATCTGCAGAAGCATGCATAATGGCAGAAAGGGATACCTATTTCTCCCTGGGCCAGTTTATATGGACGGGATTTGATTACATAGGTGAACCAACTCCCTACCACACAAAGAATTCTTATTTTGGACAAATTGATACAGCTGCCTTTAAAAAGGATTCTTACTACATCTATCAGGCTGAATGGACGGATTATAAAACAAGGCCTATGGTGCATATTTTCCCTTATTGGGATTTTAATAAGGGGCAAATAATTGATGTGAGGGTTTGCTCTAATGCACCTAAAATTGAACTTCAATTAAATGGCACTAGTGTGGGTACCTTTGACATTGATCATGAAAAGGGTACTCAGCTGGTTGGCTGGTGGAAAATTCCCTATGAAGAAGGTGAATTAAAAGCCATAGCCTATGATGAGACAGGTAAAGTTATTGCTGCAGATGTTAAAAGGTCCTTCAAAGATGGAAAGAAGATTAGTTTAAAGCCTGATAAAGAAAAGCTCATTTCCAATGGTACAGATTTGATTTTTGCAGAAATAAATGTGGAAGATGAGTTTGGCAATATAGTAGAGAATGCTAACAATCGAGTAAAGATTCAAGTTTCCGGAGAGGGACGACTCCTTGGACTTGATAATGGTGACAGCACAGATTATGACCAATATAAGGGTTTAAGCAGAAGATTATTCAATGGTAAGTTAATGGCCATAATAGGAGCGACCTTAAAGCCCGGAAAGATCCAGCTTGAAGTAACCTCTGAGGACTTAGAGGGTGCAGCTATGACCTTTGAAGCTCTTCCACCAATAGATACTAACCTGGAGGGCATATCCGCAAGCGCAAGAAATCAGGACTTACCTTGTGTTATGGGAAGCAGTGATGAAATTCCCGTAAGAAAAATAGAACTTATCAGCGAGTGCGGACAAGAGTTTAGTGAAACAATAGGAGAAATAACCGTTAAGGCTAAACTATATCCGGAAAATACTTCTTATAAGGAAGTTGAGTGGAGCGTTGTGAATGATGCCGGAATCCCTTCCAACAATGCAAAAGTAGAGGCCTATGGTCACAGTGCCAAGGTGACGGCTTTTGGGGATGGAGAATTCAGACTTCGCTGTACAAGTAAGAATGGTACTGACAAGACAAAACTCATATCTCAACTTGAGTTTAAATCAGTTGGTCTGGGCACCGCTTATAAGGACCCTTACGGCTTTATATCTGCAGGACTTTATGATTACAGCAAAGGTGAAGTGACAAACGGAAATGAAAGAGGAGTAGCAACAAGCAGGGACGGTGAAACTCAAGTAGGATTTTCCGGAATAGACTTTGGGACCTATGGCTCAGATCTTATAACAATTCCTATCTTTGCCCTAAGCAGTGAAGAGTATCCTATACAGATTTGGGAAGGATGGCCTGGAGAAGAGGGAAGTGAATTACTGGCCGATGTAATCTATCAAAAGGAGTCCAAGTGGAATGTGTATCAGGAAGAAACTTATAAGTTGTCAAAACGACTTAAAGGAATTACATCTCTTTGCTTTGTACTGAATAAGAAGGTGCACATTAAGGGTTTCTACTTTGAGAAGAAGAATAGGGCCTTTGAGGTTAACTATGCTGCAGATTCAGATCATATCTATGGTGATACCTTTACCGTACGAGAAAATAATGTTGAAGGTATCGGAAACAATGTGTCACTTGAATTTGAAGGCATGGATTTTACTGATAAGGGTACCGGTAGAATTGTAATTTGCGGAAGATCATCTATTGACAAAAATACAATTCACATTAAATTCAGTGGGGCAGAAGGTGAAAGCAATCAACTGGTAGAATTTATACAGTCAGAGGGATACGAAGAGAGAGTATATGAGCTTGACAAGATAACCGGATTACAAAAGGTTACCTTCGTATTCCTGCCAGGAAGTAATTTTGATTTTAGCTGGTTCCGTTTTGAGGAATATACAGAGAAATAGTATTTTGTTTTTATGAAGGGTGAGTTAAATGAATTATTTCAATAATAATAACAATTATTTTAAAAATCCGATCTTACCGGGATTTTATCCTGATCCATCTATCTGCAGAGTTGGAGAAGACTATTACTTGGTTACCTCCAGCTTTGCCTACTATCCAGGAGTACCAATATTCCACAGTAAGGATTTAGTTCACTGGGAGCAGATAGGCCATGTGCTTGATAGGCCTTCGCAGTTGGATATAGAGAAGGTTGAACAGTCCAGGGGTATATTTGCACCAACCATACGCTATTATAATGGCACCTTTTATATGATAACCACTAATGTATCAACCGGTGGTAACTTCATCGTGACGGCAAAGGATCCTGCAGGGCCATGGTCTGATCCCTATTGGCTGGATGCTCCCGGTATAGACCCTTCATTGTTTTTCGATGAGGATGGAAGAGCGTATTATGTAGGCACAAGACCAGCTCCTGAAGGAGAGAAATACTATGGCAATTGGGAGATTTGGCTTCAGGAGTTAGACTTAAACACCATGAAACTTGTGGGAGAAACCTATTCTCTTTGGCGGGGATCCATGAGGGATGTTGATTGGCCTGAAGGACCACATATTTATAAAATAAATGGCTTATATTATCTTATGATATCTGAGGCAGGAACCGGCCATGAGCATGCCATCACTATTGCAAGAAGTGAAAATATACTCGGTCCCTACCAAGGGTATAAGGGTAATCCAATTTTAACCCATAGACATTTGGGAAGGAATTATCCAATAGTCAATGTTGGGCATGGCGACTTAGTGGAAACTCAGAACGGTGAATGGTGGATGGTACTTCTTGCCTCCAGGCCTTATGGAGGATATTATAGAAATCTGGGAAGAGAAACCTTCCTTGTGCCGGTTACCTGGGAAAATGGATGGCCACTGGTAAGCCCGGGAACAGGAAAAGTTGAGGACACATATCCGGTACCAAATCTACCTCAGAAAATCTATGGAGCAAAGGCTAATTGTGACAACTTTGAAGGTAAGAAGCTGGGCCTTGTATGGAACACCATACAGACGCCAAAGGTGGAATTCTACAGCTTAACACAGAAACCGGGATATTTAAGTCTTAAGCTTTCGCCATATCCCATAACCGGACTGGAAGCTCCAAGCTTTGTAGGAAGAAGACAGCAGCATATAAACTTTGCAGCTTTCACAGCCATGGAATTTGAACCCCAAAGTGAAGGTGAAGAGGCTGGTTTAGTTCTGTATCAGAACCGCAGATTTAACTTCAGATTTACTTATATCCTTAATAATGGGAAGAAACTTGTTAAATTGGTGAAGTGCAGTAATGGTCTGGAAGAGACCCTTGCAGAAAAAGAACCATCTTCGGCAAAACTATACTTAAAAATAGAGGCTAATGGTCAGGCATATAGCTTTTCCTTCGGAGAAACCTGTGACGACTATACAGTGCTGGCAGATAGTGTTGACGGAAGAATCCTAAGCACAGATGTTGCAGGTGGCTTTGTTGGCGCATACATAGGCTTATATGCTTGTAGTAACGGAAAAGACAGTGAAAACTACGCCTGCTTTGACTGGTTTGAATATCACGAACTATAGAAGCTTTATTCATAGGAGAATAAAGTTTAAATAGATGTAATAAGGCAGGGCTTTTGCCCTGTTTTTCATTAAAAAACTGCAAATAATTTAGAAGATACCATGTGGCCTATATAAATTATTAAAAGATGAGGAGGCAGAAATTATGAAGAAGTTGAAAATTTTAAATGCAATTTGTGAATGTGGTGTAGTTGCCGTGGTAAGGGCCAATTCAAAGGAAGAGGCAGTTGATATTTCACAGGCATGTATAGAAGGTGGCATAAAGGCCATAGAAGTTACTTATACAGTGCCAGGGGCCTCAGAAGTAATTAAGATTCTGAAAGAAACCTTTAAGGATAAGCTGTATGTAGGTGCAGGAACAGTGCTGGACTCAGAAACTGCAAGGGCTGCAATACTTGCAGGTGCAGAATATGTTGTCAGTCCTGGCTTTGACGAAGCAACTGCTAAGCTTTGCAACAGATATCAAGTGCCCTACCTTGCAGGATGTATGACTATAACAGAAATAATCAAAGCCATGGAGGCCGGTGTTGATATTGTAAAGCTATTCCCAGGCAGTGCATTTGGCCCTTCCTTTATTAAGGCTGTTAAGGGTCCACTGCCTCAGGCTAATATTATGCCTACCGGAGGAGTAAGCTTGGACAATATCCATGAGTGGGTAAAGGCAGGCGCTGTGGCTATAGGAATAGGTGGAGACCTGATGAAGGGATATAAGGAATTTGGTACAGCAAAGATTATGGAAAATGCAAAGAAATTTGTTGATAAAGTAAGAGAGGCAAGGGAGGGAGTTAAATGAAAAAGTTTATGGATGAAAAATTCTTGTTATCCACTGAAACTGCAGTAAGTTTGTATGAAAACCATGCAAAGATTCTGCCCATTATAGATTACCACTGCCACTTAAGTCCACAGGAAATCTGTGAGAATAAGCAGTTTAAGAATATAACAGAAGCCTGGCTGTATGGAGACCACTACAAGTGGAGGGCCATGAGAGCTTACGGAATAGAGGAGAAATATATAACCGGAGATGGGGATGATTATGAAAAGTTCATGGCCTGGGCAAAGGTTATCCCAATGACTATAGGAAATCCACTGTATCACTGGACCCACCTGGAGCTTCAAAGATTTTTCGGAATCGAAGAACCTCTCAATGAGAAAACTGCACCTGCTATATGGGAGAAGGTAAATGCCCTGCTGGCTAAAGAAGAATATAGGGCAAAGGGCTTGATTAAAAAGTCCAAGGTAGAAGTTATATGTACAACGGATGACCCTGTTGATTCTTTGGAATATCATATTGCCCTTAAGGAAGATGTGGACTTTCCGGCAAAGGTTCTGCCTACCTTTAGACCTGATAGGGCAGTGGATATTAGAAAGAGTGATTTTCTAGAGTGGATAGGACTGTTGGAAAATGCATGGGGCAAAAAAATTGAAAAGTACGACGACCTTCTTGAGGCGCTAAAACACAGGGCCCTATTATTTAATTCCGTAGGCTGTAGGATATCCGATCATGGACTGGATTATTTCCCTTATATAGAAACTACAAAGGAAGAAGCTTCAAGCATCTTTGATAAGGTTATGAAAGGGGAAGAAATTTCTGCGGAGGAAGAAGAAAAGTATAAGACCTACACCTTGATATTCTTGGGAGAGGTATATGCTGACCTTGGTTGGGCAATGCAGCTTCATATCAATGTAATCAGGAACAGCAATACAAGAATGTTCAGAAAGATTGGAGCTAACACGGGATATGATGTTATCAATGACAGTAAGCTTGCCCATAAGCTTATTGGCTTCCTAGACAGCTTAGAGATGAATAATAAGCTGCCAAAGACTATACTGTACACACTGAATCCCGTTGATAACTATGTTCTGGCTACCATAATGGGAGCTTTCCAGGGAGAAGGCATCAAGGGCAAGGTTCAGTTTGGAGCCGCATGGTGGTTCCTCGATAATAAAGAAGGAATGATAGAGCAGATGAAAACTCTGTCCAGCGTAGGCTTATTAAGCTGCTTTGTGGGCATGCTTACAGACTCCAGAAGCTTCCTTTCATACACAAGACATGAATACTTCAGAAGGATCCTATGCAACCTCATTGGAGAATGGGTTGAGAGTGGCGAAGTGCCTGATGATATGGAACTTGTCGGGAAGATAGTTGAGGACATAAGTTATTATAATGCAAAAGAATACTTTGGATTCTAAAATATCAAAGGTATTATTAAGAATCTTTGCTACAGAAAAATACTGATAGAAGGGAAGATGGTAGAGATGGACAATAAATCTTTTTATGCACATCACAGCGCCTTTGGAGCATTTTCAAGCTTTATGCTGGGTAAGATTGGTGCAGGTGGAGGCTTTGTATTAAGTGACGTTAGGCCGCCGGAAAATAACGTTTATATTGGGTATAAGCAGGAAGGAAATATAAGACTCTTGCCTTTCTGTACAATCAATAATAAAAGTGCTGAGCAGGAATTCACAGGAGAAATTGCTAACACAAAAAAGGCCGGGAAAGTATCCTTATTTAAGGAAGATGAAATAAGCAGGGAAATGGGATGGGCCTCAGATACATGGACCGCCGGAAATTTTAAATTCTCTGTTTTAACTCCCTTTGGGAATGTGAAAGATCCTGCTGCTATGACTGAAGAGGAAAAGAAACTGGCTTTTGCTCCGGTTATTTTTGCCCAATTAACCCTTGATAACAGCAGTAACAATACTGACGCAGAAATGATATTTGGCATAGAAGGACCAAAAAGAAGACTATCAATAACCACAGAGGGAAAATACCTTGGTGCTGCCTGTGAAAGAAGGTATGGCTTTGCTGCGGAAGCCTGCGAAGGTATAAAAGAGTTTTCAAGGCTTGATATATTAACTTCATGGGCAAATGACAATTACCAGAATCATGATCTTGGCAGAGCTCCATCTTTGATATTCAAGGTTCCCGCAGGAGAAGTAAGAACTTATACTATCGCTCTGGCAACTTATCAGGATGCAGCTATAACCACAGGAATTGATACAAAGTTCTACTATACAGGCTTATTTAGTTCTCTGGAAAGTGTACTGGACTTCGGAATTAAAAATTCTCAGTACTATTTAGCCATAGCTGCAGAAAGGGACAAAGAGCTTAAAGAAACTAAGCTAAATGAACATAGACAATTCCTTATAGCTCATGCCACACACAGCTATCATGCCAGCAGCCAGCTGATGAAAAAAGAGGATGGATCTCCTCTTTGGGTTGTAAATGAAGGTGAATATTTAATGATGAACACCTTTGACTTGACGGTGGATCACGTGTTCTTTGAAATGAAGTTCCATCCATGGACCATTAAAAACGCCCTAGACTTATTCGTTGAGCGCTACAGTTACTATGATCAGATAGGACTAGCCTTTACTCATGACATGGGAGTGGCAAATGGATTTACAGCAAAGGGATACTCCTCTTATGAACTTCCAAACTTAGATGGGTGCTTCAGCTATATGACCCATGAAGAACTATTAAACTGGATCCTTACCGGTGCAGTATATGGGTTAAATACCAAGGACAGAGAATGGGTAGATAAGAATATTAAGATCTTTGCTGAGTGCTTTGAATCCTTAGCTGCTAGAGACAAGAACAATGACGGAATAATGGATGTAGACAGCTCAAGATGCTATGGCGGTGCTGAAATAACTACTTATGACAGCCTTGATGTGAGTCTTGGACAGGCAAGAAACAATCTGTATCTTGGGGTAAAGACCTGGGCTGCCTATGTGCTCTTACAGAGAATATTTAAGGATTATGACTTAAAGGAGTTAGCAGTAAGAGCTGAAACAAAGGCAAAGGCAGCAGCAGATACCCTTGTGAGCAAGTATGATGAAAAGGAACAGTATATTCCTGCAGTATTTGAAAAAGGAAATACCTCAAGGATAATACCTGCGGTAGAGGCTCTTATATATCCATACATCATTGGGGATACAACATCAGTCAGTGAAGAGGGGCCTTACGGAGAAATGATAAAAGTTCTTAAGAAACACATCATAACAGTAATAAAACCGGGAATTTGCATTGATGAAACTTCAGGCGGCTGGAAGCTATCTTCAACAAGTAAAAATACTTGGAACAGTAAGATATTCCTATGCCAGTATGTAATAAAGGAAATACTTCACCTTGACTTTGAAGGTGAAGAGGAATGGGACAGAGTCCATGCCAAGTGGCAGCAGGTAAGCTGCAGCATAGACGGAGCCACGGACCAGGTAAACAGTGATACCGGAACTCCAAGAGGCAGCAGGCTGTATCCCAGACTGGTTACAAATATCCTGTGGATGGGAAACAATTGATAATTGACAATGGACAATTAAAGAAAGGTGGAATATAAAATGGCGTTTATTAAAGTGGACAAAGATTCCCACGGTGCAGTGTTTCCTTCTAATTGGAATTATTGCGTGGGAACAGGAAGATTGGGGCTGGCTCTTCAAAAAGAGTATTTAGATGCCCTTGCCCTGGTAAAGAAAAGTATAGATTTCAAATATATAAGAGGACATGGATTGCTTTGTGATGACGTGGGCATTTACCGGGAGGACATAGTAGATGGTGAGATTAGACCCTTCTATAACTTCACATATATAGACAGAATATTTGACTCTTTTTTGGAACTGGGAATAAAGCCCTTTGTTGAAGTTGGATTTATGCCAAAGAGACTGGCTTCAGGACCGGACACCGTATTTTATTGGGAAGGAAATATAACTCCTCCGAAGGATTACGATAAGTGGGCTAATCTTGTGAAGGCTGTTGTTAAACATTTTATAGACAGGTATGGCCTGGAGGAAGTTTTACAGTGGCCTTTTGAAATTTGGAATGAGCCAAATCTGACTAACTTCTGGAAGGATGCAAATAAAGAAGAATATTTTAAACTTTACAAGGTTACAGCTACAGCTATTAAGGAAGTTAACAAGGATTTGAAGGTTGGAGGACCGGCTATATGCGGAGGGGCAGATCACTGGATCAAGGATTTTCTGGAATTCTGCCATAGAGAAAATGTACCGGTGGATTTTGTTTCACGACATGCCTATACCACTAAAGAGGCTCAAAGAACTCCACACTTAGTATATCAGGATACAAATCCTATAACCTACATGTTGGATGAGTTTAAAACTGTAAGAGGAATGATCAAAGAATCACCATTTCCGGATCTTCCTTTCCATATTACCGAATATAACAGTTCCTATCATCCTCAAAATCCGGTGCATGATACTCCTTTTAATGCGGCCTATCTTGCCAGGATTTTAAGCGAAGGTTCCGACTATGTAGATTCCTTCTCATATTGGACCTTTAGCGATGTGTTTGAAGAAACAGATGTACCAAGATCTCAATTCCACGGCGGATTTGGACTGATGGCTTTAAATAACATTCCAAAGCCTGCTTTCCACATGTTCTCATTCTTCAGTGCTATGGGAGAGGAACGTCTATACAGGGATGAACATCTCTTAGTTACAAGGAGAAAAGATGGGTCCATAGCATTGGTAGCTTGGAATGAGTCAATGGAAAAGGGAGAGGGTTTTGAAAGGGAATACGAGCTTGAGCTTCCTATAGATTCTAAGGATGTATTTATAAAACAGCAGCTCATAGATGAAAATAACGGCAACCCATGGGGAACCTGGAAGCAGATGGGCAGACCAAGATTCCCAAGCAAAGCAGACGTAGAAACCTTAAGACAGGCAGCCCAGCCAAAATTGATTACCTCAAGAGCAGCTTCAGAAGATGGCTATGTTAAACTTAAATTTACACTGACCAAAAATGCCGTAACTCTAATAGAATTAACTGGCATTGTTGATGAAACAGACACCTATTTGGGATTAGACGACAGCAGAATTACTAGCTACTAATAAAGTGCTACACACTTTATTTCAAAGAATAATGAGTAATGATGGATGAAATTCAGCGGAACTGAATTTCTAATAAATTTTATTAAAAAATAGTGAGAAGTTGGTGATTTATTATGATAAAAGTAGCAATAGTTGGTACAGGTAGTATTTCTCAGGAACATATCAAGGGATATCTTCAATTCCCGAATAGGTGTAAAATAGTTGCCCTTGTAGATATATATCCTGAAAAAGCGGAAGAGAAGAAACAGAGGTTTAATCTGGCAGATGCAGAAATATATGACGATCACAAAAAGATTTTACAAAGAGATGACATAGACTTGGTGGACGTGTGCACTCCTCCTTACGTACATGCAGAAATATCAATTAATTGCCTCAATGCCGGCAAGAATGTTCTATGCGAAAAGCCCATGGCCGCTTCCCTGGAGGAATGTGACGCCATGCTGGAGGCAGCGAAGAAAAATAGGAAGCTTCTTTCCGTAGTGGCGCAAAACCGTTATTCAACAGCTTATATGAAGCTGAAGAAAACCTTAGACTCTAAGCTGGCAGGAGATATAGTACATGCTCAAATAGATTCCTTCTGGTGGAGAGGCCATTGCTATTACGACCTCTGGTGGAGAGGTACCTGGGAAAAGGAAGGGGGAGGATGTACATTAAACCATGCAGTACATCATATAGATATGGCTGCTTGGATGATGGGCATGCCTGAGGAGGTACAGGCAGTTATGAGCAATACCTCCCATGACAATGCAGAAGTAGAGGATATATCAATTGCCATATTGAAATATAAGAATGGTGCCTTGGGTCAAATAACCAGTTCAGTAGTACATCACGGTGAAGAGCAGCAGATTATTTTCCAAGGTAAGAATGCAAGAATTTCAGCTCCATGGAAGGTATATGCTTCAACCTCAAAGTCTAATGGATTCCCGGAAAGAAATGAGGAGCTGGAAAGGGAGATTGAAAAGTACTATGAAAGTCTGCCTGAAACAAAGTATCATGGACACACTGCCCAGTTGGATGACGTACTTAATAGCTTGGAAACCGGAGAAAAGGTACTGATACCTGGAAAAGAGGGCAAGAATGCCTTAGAGCTTATAACAGCCATCTATAAGTCAGCCTCAACAAAACAGCCTGTAAAGCTGCCTTTAGCTAAAGATGACCCATTCTATACAGTAGCCGGCATTCAAGCAAGCGTGCCTCATTTTTATGAAAAGTCAGCCAATGTTGAAAACTTTGATAATGAAAAAATAACACTTGGTAGGGAGATGTAATTATGACTAAAGAAAGCGGAATGAACTATGCACCAAAGGGGAAACCAAATAAAGTTTGCAGTGAAGGAGAGTTTATCTTTGCGGCAGTGGGCCTAGACCATGGCCATATATATGGAATGTGTAACGGACTGATTGAAGCAGGAGCACAGTTAAAGTGGGTTTATGACCCGGATATGAAGAAGGTTGAGAATTTTTGTAAAACCTATCCTCAGGTAAAAGTTGCCCAGAGTGAAGAAGAGATACTTAAGGATGAATCAGTTCAACTAATAGCTAGTGCTGCTATTCCATCTGACCGCTGTGCCATAGGGCTTCGAGCCATGGATGCGGGCAAGGACTACTTTGCAGATAAGCCGCCGATGACTGCCTTGGAACAGCTTGAACAGGCAAAAGCAAAGGTGAAGGAAACCGGAAGAAAGTTTGCTGTATATTTCGGAGAAAGACTTCACAATGAAGCCTCCGTTTTTGCAGGACAATTGATTGAACAAAACGCCATCGGAAGAGTAGTTCAAGTTATGGGCCTTGGACCTCACCGCGTAGGAGGATGGAGACCGGATTGGTTCTATGAGAAGGATAAGTATGGCGGAATACTTTGCGATATAGGAAGCCATCAGCTGGAACAATTCTTGTATTTCACCGGAGCTACTGATGCCGTAGTTCAAAATCCAAGAGTAGCAAATTATAACTACAAGGAGCACCCAAATTTTGAGGACTTCGGCGATGTTTCTTTAGTGGGAAACAATGGAGCAACTGGATACTTCAGATTAGATTGGTTCACTCCAGATGGATTAAGCACTTGGGGAGACGGCCGTCTTTTCATCCTAGGAACCGATGGATACATCGAACTTAGAAAATACGTAGACGTAGCCAGAGAGGCTTCAACAGATCATGTTTATCTTGTAAATAAAGATGGGGAACATCATTTTGATGTTAAAGGACAAGTTGGTTTCCCATACTTTGGTCAGCTAATTTTGGATTGCTTAAACAGAACAGAAAATGCAATGACTCAAGAGCATACCTTCAAAGCAGTTGAACTGTGCCTGATTGCTCAAAAAGAAGCCCAAAAGATTGAATAGATGAAAGAAAGTGCGAAGCACTTTCTTTCAATTAGTAATGATTGATTAGTAATGAATAATTAAAGATGATTTTTTGTAGAGGAGCGAAGAAAAATCCTCCACAATTACTCATTGCTAATTACTGATTAATTTCAAGGTGCTTTTTCAAAGTTGCTCTGACAGCACCAACGCCGGCTATCATTTCTGCAAAATAGCCTTCTATTTTTTCACCAAGTCCAACGGCGTAAAGATCGGAACCAAAGATTTCAACGTTTGAAAGTATTGGCTTCAAGCTGTTGCCTGCTGAACTTGGATCACCGAATTTAACCTCTGCAAGGTGGGGGCTCAGAACGCTTAGCAGTGGGTCTGGACTCAACTGCATTTCCTTACCGGAATCATCTAGGCCCAGAAGATATCTGCACCAGCCTGCAATTGCAAGTGGAATATATTTCAGGTTCTTAGGATCTAAGCCCTCTGTCTTAGCATAAGCTTTGATTGTTTCACCAAATCTTATTCCCACCTTCTGTGATGTATCAGAAGCAATTCTCTGTGGAGTATCAGGTATGAATGGATTTGGAAGTCTAACCTCGATAACTTCTTTTATAAAATCTTCAGGATTTAGTATTCCCGGATTGATAACTACAGGCATACCTTCCGCATAACCTATTTTTTCAACAAGCATCTTTAGGTATTGGTCCTTCATTTCTGCTGCTATAGAAGTATAGCCCAGTAAGCAACCGTAAACTGCAAGGGCGGTATGAAGTGGATTCAAGCAAGTACAAACCTTCATCTGTTCTACTCTCTCAACAGTTTCTCTGTCAGTAAAGTATACTCCTGCCTTCTCCAATGGCATACGGCCATTTGGGAATTTATCTTCTATTACAAGGTACTGAGGACCTTCTGCATTGACAAAAGGAGCTATATAAGTATTAACTTTTGTACAAACTATTTCTGTACTTTCAAAACCCATAGAGTTTAGAGTTTCCTTTACACTGTCGGAAGGACGAGGCGTAATCTTATCTATCATACTCCACGGGAAAGTAACCTTCTCCTCATTCTTTAGGTAATCCAGGAAGCCTGGCTCAACAAAATCTGCTTCAGCCCATTTCTCAGCAATGGTAACCACTGCATTTCTAAGCTTTAAACCGTTCTGTGAACAATTATCCATGCTAACAAAGGCAACTGGCAGTTCACCGTTTTTATATCTGGTGTATGCCAAGGCTGTAACTTTAGCCATAACTGTCTTTGGAGTCTTAGGACCGGCTGCCATGTCTTCCTTTATTATTGGCAAATACTCATTGGAGATATTTTTCAAAGCATAACCTTTTTCAGTGATAGTGAAGCTCACCATTTGAAGAGAAGGCTTTGCAAAGATCTGGTGTAATCTTTCCCACTCACATGTTCTGGAAACATCTGCTGCCAGACCTTCACTTAAACTTGCCACAACCTTTTTTTCAAGGCTTCCGTCCGGATTCATGATAACAAGCAAGCTTAAGTTGTCATATGGTTTGTAAATTCTGTCTATTATTTCATAGTCAAAGCCTTCTACAGCAATGATTCCCGTAGCAGTGAGGCCTTTATTAAGAAGGTCTTGCTGAAGCACTGCTGTAAAACCTCTGAAAATATTACCTGCTCCAAAGTGTACCCAGGCTGGATTCTCATAAGTTGCAGCTGCCATCTTTTCATAATCGAACTTAGGTAGTTCAATTCCTGACTTTTCCCAAGCTTCTGTATTCTTAATGCCTTCCTTGCTTAAAACTAAGCCTTTCATCATTCGCACCTCGCTTAAAGCTTTCCTTCATTTTTCTCCAGAGCGTCCCATAATCCCCATAAATACATGATTCCAAGAGCCCTGTCATATAAACCGTAACCTGGTCTGCATTTTTCCCCCCAGATATGTCGTCCGTGGTCAGGTCTTACGTAACCGTCAAAACCAATATCATGATAAGCCTTGATGATTCCGGCAACATCAATGGATCCGTCACAGGTTCTATGTGAGGTCTCTATAAAGTCACCATTATCGAAGATCTTTATGTTTCTTATGTGGGCAAAATGAATTCTGTCTCCAAACTCTCTTATCATTTCTACAACGTCGTTGTCAGGGTTAGAACCAAGAGAACCGCTGCAGAGTGTTAATCCATTATACTTACTATCAACAAGCTTTAAGAACCTTCTCAGGTTTTCCTTGCCTGTGATTATTCTTGGAAGACCAAATATTGACCACGGTGGATCATCCGGATGTATGGCCATTTTTATATCATTGATTTCGCATACGGGAATAATTTGCTCAAGGAAATACTTTAAATTATTCCAAAGATCTTCTTCTGTAACATTTTCATAGGCCTTAAAGAGCTCCTTCAAATGAGCAAGTCTTTCCGGCTCCCAACCCGGCATTGTAAGCCCAGGAACACCCTTGGCAATCTTATCAACTAATTCCATTGGATCTGTGTTATGAATCTTTGCCTTTTCAAAGAACAAAGCTGTAGAACCGTCAGGAAGAGCTTTGTATAAATCAGTTCTGGCCCAGTCAAAAACAGGCATGAAGTTATAGCAGATGCACTTAACGCCCGCCTTTGCAAGTTTTTCAATAGTTCTCTTGTAGTTTTCAATATATTTGTCTCTAGTAGGAAGACCCAGTTTAATGTCTTCGTGAACATTAACGCTTTCTACTACATCTATATTGAAACGATGGCTTTCAATAAGTTCCTTTTCTTTTAGAATTCTATCCATTGGCCATTCTTCGCCGGCAGGTATGTGGTGAAGAGACCAAACAATGCCTTCAACCCCCGGTATTTGTTTTATTTGATCTAGGGTAACTGTATCATTACCTTCTCCATACCATCTAAAGGTCATCCTCATGAGTATCACTCCAATCCTCATAAAATTTTTCTGTCAATATAGACTTAAAAATCTATACGTTTGCAGAGTATAATCATGATAACATGCAGGCATAAGCTTATACATGAAAATTATACGTACATTTGTAATATCTCACTATAAAAGTTAAGGAACTCTTGCTTATTTGCAGCAAAAGACGAAACAAGTCTAATTGTCAATTGTCCATTGGCAGCTGTCAATTATATTAATCTTCCCCGTTTTGCAAATCTGCATACTGGGATGGGCTTAGGCCTTCATGTTTTTTAAAGGCCTTACTAAAGTAGAAGATATCATTAAAACCAACTAATTTAGAGGTTTCAGAAACAGTAACACCGTCCTTGAGCAGGGATTTAGCTTTATTGATTCTTATATTAATGAGGTACTCAATAGTAGATTTCCCTGTAACCTTCTTAAAGATATTGCCTAAGTAAGAAGGACTGATTTTTGTATAATCAGCCAGCTCTTGAAGGGTGATATTCTCCATGTAGTGTTCAGTCATGTAGTTTATAACCTTATCTACCTTCCTTGCATTGGCGTAATTATATTCATTCCCCTCTTTATACTTAAACAACAGAGTTAATATTTCGGTAAATATCAATCTTTCGCTTACTTCTTTTGTATCCGATGTGGATAAATGGAAGCGATTTAGTTTTGCAAATAAGTCGTGTAATCTGGAAAAAAGGTATTTATCTTCAATTTTTTGAAAGTAGCTAAAAGGAAGTTCTGGTTCTACATATTTCCATTCACCGTCTTCATATACTGGACAGGTATAGTAAAAATCAATACCATAACCTTTCATAGGGTTATCAGCAAAAGTATGAGCTTTTCTCCTGTCGCCGGGCTTATGAAAAAGTAAGTATCCGCTTGTAGCTTGTATGGTTGTATTGTTACAGGTAAATTCTGCCTTACCATCGTAAATCAGCATTAAATTATAGTAATTTATATGATCATTAAGGGTCCAGTCCCAGATAGCATGTCTATCAATAAAATATATAATTTTAGGATGAATGTTGTATATATACTTTGATGGATTCACTTGTGATCTCATCTCCTATAAATTAAAGTACGGTAATTTATGTTTCTATACTATAATCATTAATTATATAATAAACAGACTTATATTTAAATATTTGTTGAAAAAGAAAAAGTCTTGCTTAATATTGGATGTATTGGGTATTAAACCCTGTTATTGTGTATTAAGTTATCTAATAAAGTAGTATATTTTCTAACTTTATCTAGGGTGAAAAAGTTATATATATTCATAAATCTAAATTTAAATACTTTACTTAAAGCAGGTAATAACAGTAATATAGTGCGATAATACCGCATACTTACATAAAACGTATTTGTATATTTATTCGCATTAACGAAAAAAATCATATGATGCCATATTTACAATAGTGAAATATTACAAATACAATTAGATATTTAATGTACACCTTTACACAAGCATGATAATATAAGGCTATATTAAGTGACGCAAATAAATATAATAGACGAGGTGAGGAAATGGATAAAGTCCAGATGAAGCTGGCTAAAAAGAAAAGAAGAATCAGCTATATAAAGCGATTTTGGCCGCTGTATTTAATGTTGGTACTTCCTTTAACGTATTTTGCTATCTTTAAGTATATACCTATGACATATATACAGATAGCATTTAAGAAATACAGTATCGTTCAAAGTGCCTGGGAGATGGAGTGGGCAGGAAATTATGGATTTGAACATTTTATTAAAGCCTTTTCAAATCGTGATTTCCTATATGCATTACGAAATACTTTCATGCTTAATTTACTTGACCTGGTTGTAGGTTTTCCGGCTCCTATTATTTTAGCAATATTGCTTAATGAGTTAACTTTTAAGCGCTTTAAGCGTGTGACTCAGACAATTGCATACCTGCCTCATTTCCTATCATGGATTATTATATCAGGTTTAGCATTGCAGCTTTTTGCTCCTACAAATGGTCTTATTAATATCTTTTTAAATCGGCTAGGGGTTGACTCAATTCCTTTCCTGAATTCACCGCCACATTGGGTAGGAACCTATGTGTTACTGGGAATTTGGCAAAGTGTTGGTTGGAATACTATTATCTATTTGGCAGCCATTACAGGTATCAATCCTGAGCTTTATGAAGCAGCCTCAGTTGATGGTGCTGGTCGTTTCAGAAAGATTTGGCACGTTACATTACCTGGCTTAAGACCTACTATTGTAATACTTTTGATTATGAGTCTTGGTAGAATACTTGGTAGTGAGTTTGACCGTCCATTTGCTTTAGCTAATAAGATGGTTACCAGCGTATCAAATGTTATATCTATCTTTGTATACCAGTATGGTATAAGGGGACTGCAGTTCTCATTAACCACTGCAGTTGGTATTTTCCAATCTGTAATAGGTGTAATTTTCTTGGTTGCAGCCAATAAGATAGCTAAAAAGTTTGGAGAACGAGGTATTTTATAAGACAAGGGGGGAGTCTACTATGATAAAATCACGAGCTACTAAAATCGGAGATTGGATAATTGCTTTTATCTGCTTTCTAATTATATTAATTTGTCTGTTACCTCTTTTGAATGTGTTAGCTCGTTCGCTTAGCTCAGCAGATGCTTTAATAAAAAATGAGGTGTTGCTGTGGCCTAAAGGATGGAATTTAGACGCATATAAAACAGTACTTAGTGACTCAAAGTATACCTGGTCACTGGCGTGGACAGCTATTTTGACGGTTATTTGTACTATTGTATCTATGACTATGACAACATTGTGTGCATATCCGCTGATTTTTGAAGAATTAAAAGGAAAAAAGATCATAAATACCTTCATCATTATTACTATGTATTTCAGCGCAGGAACTATACCAAATTACCTGCTGATGAAGGACTTGAACTTGTTGAATAATCCTTTAGTACTTATTATTCCGGGATGTCTCAGTGTATTCAACATGATTATTATGAGAAGTTTCCTTCAAGGTATACCTGACAGTCTTCGAGAATCTGCGGAAATTGATGGAGCAGGCTATTTTAAGATATTAATTCGAATCTATTTACCACTTTCAATGCCTGTTATCGCCACCTTATCACTATTCTATGCGGTAGGACGCTGGAACGGATTTTCCGATGCACTGATGTATATGAATGACAGAAAGTATTATCCAATACAGTTACTTTTATATAATATCTTAAATAATGCACAGTCTGTAGAAGTTTCTATACAAGAAGGTTTTTCAACACCAGGGCTTTCAGAAACATTGAAAGCTGCAACGGTTATGTTTGCTACTGTTCCAATATTACTTGTTTATCCATGGCTTCAAAGATACTTCATTGCAGGGGTTACTTTAGGAGCAGTAAAAGAGTAGTAACTTAACTAATGTAATTTATGGACACAATGTGTCAAACACGTTTATATATATAATTAAGGAGGGACATTATGAAAAAAACAATTTCAATTATAATGGCAGTTGCAATGTCTGCTATGCTATTTAGCGGTTGTAAGAAGACCACAGCTGAAACTCCAAGTACTACGCCTGATGCTGGTACTAAAACAGAAGAAAATGCTGAAATCGTTAACGGTAGATTTACTACTACAAGAAAGATTACAGTAGAAGTTTATGACCGTGGAAATGAGGGCGGTTCCAAGCCGGAAGATAACTTCTTTACAAACTACATTAAAGAAGGAATGCTGCGTGATCATAATGTTGAAGTAACCTTTGTTCCTGTTCCACGTTGGACAGAAGTTGAACAAATCAACAACCTTCTTGCAGCTGGTACTGCACCGGATATTGCTGTAACTTACAGTTATCCAACAGTTCAGACTTATGCAAAGATGGGTGGAGTTCTTGACTTAGCTCCGCTAATTGAAGAATATAAAGACTTATTACCTAATCTAACTGGCTTATTAACTGAAACTAATATAAATTACAATAAAGATCCTGAAACTGGTACTATATGGGCAATTGAAGCACGTCTTGCAAACCAAGCACGTACTAACGTTTTCGTACGTGAAGACTGGCTCAAAAAGCTTAATATACCAGAACCAACTACTTTAGAAGAATTCGAAGCAATGTTAAAAGCATTCAAAGATAATGCAAGCTTACTTTTAGGAGCAGATGCTGATAAGATGGTACCATTCTCTACCAGCTTTGATATTGGCTGGCGTGCAGATCATCTTTTAGCTTCCTTCGTTCCAAGCACAATCACTGAAAAAGAAAAGTATATATATGGCTTTGATGACAGAAAGCTTTTATTCCCTGGTATCAAAGAGGGTGTCAGAAAACTTAACCAATGGTATAATGAAGGACTTGTTTGGAAGGACTTCGCAATGTATCCTGCAGGCGATAAGACAGAGGACAATATGATGAAGGCTGGTTATGTTGGTGCATTCATCCATAACTGGGATTATCCTTACCGTGATGGTGAAAACAGTATCAATAACAGCATAAAGAGAATAGCTGGTGAAGAAGCTTCATATATAGCTATTAGCCCATTTAAGAATGATGCAGGAAAATATGCCAAATTCTTATCAGATCCAGTTGACCGTAAGATATTCTTCCCATCTACTAACAAAGAACCTCTTGCTTCATTACTTTACCTTGACTGGATAAGCGATCTTGAACACCGCATGTTCTTACAGATTGGTGAAGAAGGCGTTAACCATGAAAAGACAGCTGACGGTGCAATCAAGATGTTATCAGCAACTGGTGATAAAATTATGAATTCACCTAGCAACATAGACTACACAATTACTCTTAACGGTCTAGACCTTGGTGACAAAGAACTTACTTTAAAATCTATGGCATTTAGCTATGTAGGCGTTGATGCTAAGTATATTAAGAAGGCTTATGACGCCAGCATACTTGACGGAGTATTTACTAAGAAGGTTAATGCAGGTGCAATACAGGCAGAAGAAGGTATGGGACCTGCACTTAATGAAAAGCGTGATACATTATTAACTCAAGCAGTTGCAGCTCCAGCAAATAAGTTTGACTCTGTATTCGATAGCGGATTAAATGACTACCTAAATTCAGGTGGTCAGGCTATCATTGATGAACGTACTGCTGCTTATGAAAAAGTAATGGGTAAATAAAAGAAATATACAAGCTATAGGGTCAGGTGCATTGCTGTACCTGACTCTATAGTTTTTTCACTTAATCACCTTCATGGCTAGTGGGTTTTCTTAAACTCAATGGGGGTGCAGCCCTCTATTTTTTTGAACATTGAGCAGAAATAACTTACATCGCTGAAGCCTGAATTATAGGCAACCTGCTTAATTTTAAGCAGCTTGTTATTCATCATGGTTTCCTTTGACTTTTGGATTCTAAGTTGATTTAAATACTGAAAGGGTGTAACCAAGTAGGCCTTTTTAAAAATCCTGCATAGATAATGCTTGCTTACTTCTATTTTATCTGCCATTTCTTCAAGAGTAATAACCCTGTTATAATTTTCCGCCATTAGATTTATTACCGGCTGCAGCTTTTTAAATAGGTTTATATTTTCTTCTTTACTGGAAGTATCTTTAAAGTCCTTCATCTTTATAAGAAACTTATATAATAAGCTTGAGGCCGTTACATCCTTTCCGCTGTTAGAAGGGGAAAGGAGGCTGAAGATATCCTCCATAATGTATTCCAAGTCCTGCCTTTGGACTATGCTGATCACTTCATGGTTACCTATATTCATGTAATCTAACAGGCCTTCTACGGCAGCCCCGTTAAAGGTTATCCAGTTGGTAACCCAAGGCTCTTCCACAGTGAAATATTGATGTGGAAGAGCCTTTCTGAAAAAGAAGGCGCTGTTGACAGGGATGTCGTAGGTCTTATTTTCGATAATGAACCTGCCAGATCCTTTAATGCAATAAGCCCATTGATAATCCTGAAAGCCATCCTTTCGTGTTATGCCGCCTTCCAAGTAATTGATACCCAGACCGGTTACATAAAAGGGCAGATTAGCTATATTTTTATGTAATACGGGATACAAAATTAAACTCTCCATTTTAACCTCCAGGTCAATATTATCATATGTTTGGCAATATCCTTTGATTTACGCTCTTATTTGTTAAGGGGTATAATTGAATTGTGAGATTAATATAATTATATGTTTCTGTGACGTGGTGCGCAATAAAAGAAAATTTCGTATTAACGTAATTTTCTAAATGAGTAATTGCAGAAATTCAGCTCTGCTGAATTTCTGCCTTAATTACTAATTACTCATTACTAAATACTCATTGAAATAAGGATAAAGGGGTGGATTAGATGATAAATGTACCTAAATACTATGAAGATTTAGATGTGATGGAAGTAAACAGGGAAGCTCCAAGGGCCTATTTTATACCCTACAGGTCTGAAGCTGCAGCCTTGTCAAAGAAAAGGGGACAGTCGGATTTCTATCAGAATTTAAACGGGACTTGGAAATTTAAATATTATTCCAGTATAAAGGAAGTTGAAGATGGATTTTACCAGGAGGGCAGGGATGTCAGTGAATGGGACGACCTGATAGTGCCTTCTTGCTGGCAGGTTAAGGGTTATGACCAATGTCATTATACCAATATAAATTATCCTTTTCCCTGCGATCCTCCCTATGTACCCAATGAAAATCCTGCAGGTACCTATGTGAGAGACTTTAATGTACCAGAAAACTGGGATGGAAAATCAAAATATATTGTTTTTGAGGGGGTAAATTCCTGCTTTTATCTATGGATAAACGGCCGATTTATAGGCTTCAGCCAAGGCAGCAGAATGCCTGCGGAGTTTGATATTTCACCATATATAAGAGTGGGAAAAAACAGAATAGCGGTAATGGTACTGAAGTGGTGCCACGGGTCCTATCTGGAAGACCAGGACTTGTGGAGGTTTTCCGGCATTTTCAGAGACGTGTACCTGCTGGCCAGAGATAGAAATCATATAAGGGATGTCTTCGTGAGACAAAATCTCTCAGAGGATTTTAAAGTGGGCTACTTAAACTGCCAAATTGAAACTGTGGGAAGCATAGAAGCCACCGCAGTATTGAAGGATGCAGAGGGAAAGGTAGCTGCGAGTGGACAAGCTACTATAAAAAGTAAGGGAAGCATTGTTTTGGAGCTTACAGCCCCAGCTCTTTGGAATGCTGAAGCCCCATATCTGTATAAACTCTTCATAAGCAGCGGAGAGGAAGTGCTTTTGTTTAATATTGGCTTTAGAAGGATTGAAGTCAAGGACAGTGTCTTCAAGGTTAACGGAAAAGCTATCAAATTAAAGGGGGTAAATAGACATGATTCCCACCCTGAACTTGGCCAAACTATACCGCTGAACCACATGAAAAAAGACCTGGCCCTTATGAAAAGTCATAATGTCAATACCATAAGAACTTCACATTATCCAAACGATCCAAGATTTTTGGATTTGTGCGACGAATACGGCTTCTATGTCATAGATGAAGCAGACCTGGAATGTCACGGAGTACAGTCTGTTGGTGATTTTCATATGCTGACAAAGAATCTGCAGTGGCAGAAGGCTTTTCTAGACAGGGCTGTAAGGCTGGTTGAAAGAGATAAAAATCACCCTTCTGTTATAATATGGTCCATGGGAAATGAATCCGGTTATGACATCAACCATATTGCCATGGCTAGATGGACAAAGGATAGGGACGGTTCAAGACTAGTACATTATGAGGGGGCAAATGAGTGCTACAAGGGCAGTACAGATACTGAGGTCTTAGACATGGTAAGCAGTATGTACGCCTCCACTCAGTATATTGAAGAATATGCCAGCAAGGAAGAAAATAAAAAGCCTTACTTCCTGTGCGAATATAGCCATGCTATGGGTAACGGGCCCGGGGACCTCAAGGATTATTGGGATATCATATATAAGTATCCAAAGCTAATGGGGGGCTGCGTTTGGGAATGGTGTGACCATGGGATAAAGACGGCTACTGCAGAAGGCACCGAATTTTACGCCTATGGTGGAGATTTTGGGGACAAACCAAATGACGGTAACTTCTGTCTGGACGGCTTGGTATATCCTGATCGAAGACCTCATACAGGCCTTCTTGAACTAAAGAAGGTCATTGCTCCTGTTAAAGTGGAAGCAGTGAATCTAGAAAAGGGACAGGTTAAGATTACTAACCTATATGATTTTATTGATCTCTCACACCTATCACTGCAGTGGACAGTGGAGAAAGACGGGGAGATAGTACAGCAGGGTGAAGTGAGTGGACTTACTACACTACCACATGAATCAGAAACAATCACACTGGATTATAAGTTGCCGCAAGCTTCAAAGAGCAGTTACTATCTTACAGTATCCTTCCACCAGAAACAGAACACACTATGGCAAAGAAAAGGTTATGAGGTAACCTTTGAACAATTCAGGCTGCCGGTAGAGAAAATAGAAGAGTGTGAAAACTCAAAGATACCTTTTATAAAGGTAGTCCAAGAGGGACATACAGTTACCATTGAAGGTTTTGACTTCTGCCATAGGTTTGACCTGTATCATGGAGGGTTTACCAGCATAAGAAAGAATAATGTGGAACTTATAAGTGCTATGCCCAAGTTCAATGTATGGCGGGCTCCAACGGATAATGACAGAAATATAAAGCATCGGTGGTCCGCAGAAGGTATTGACCGGGCTTTTATGCATGTATATAGGGCCCGGATATTGAAGCAAACAGATTCCTGTGTGGATATAGCTGTTGATTTCTCATTAGGGGGATATACGAATCTTCCGCTGTTAAAAGGACAGGCTATTTGGACCATATCAGGATCCGGTGAAATAGCTCTTAATACTTATGTCAAAGTTCGTGAAAACCTCGTATTCCTGCCAAGGTTTGGCCTGCAGCTGCAGATGACGGAGGGGACGGAAGAGGTTGAGTACTTTGGAAATGGACCTCATGAGTCCTATATAGATAAATGCCAAAGCGTAAAGGTTGGAAGATACCTCACCACAGTTGATGAAATGTTTGAAAACTATCTTGTTCCTCAGGAAAATGGCTCAAGATACGGAACTCAGTGGTGTATAATATCCAATGAGCTGGGTATGGGATTGAAGTTTACAAGTGACAATGAATTTTCTTTCAATGCAGCCCATTACACACCGGAGGATTTGACTGCCGCTGGACATCCACATGAACTGAAAAAAAGAAAAGAGACCATAGTTAACATTGACTATAAGATGAGCGGAGTAGGCTCCAATTCCTGTGGTCCGGAACTTTTACAGAAGTACAGGCTGGATGAAAAGGAATTTGAGTTTAAAGTTAATATAATGCCAATATTTAAGGAAGACTAAAAATCAGAGGGACCCTTTGCTTGCCATGTTTTTGTAACAAGCAAAGGGTCCCAAGAATTTGCTATTTCCGCAGTTGAATAGGAGTGGAGATTGCGATTTCTTGGAACCCATATTTTTGTGAAATACCTTAAGCTGTTTTGTAGCAAGTCTATTTACTTGGCGCAATACCTTTAATAAGCAATTCTGTCCATTGGGCTGTATAAGGTAGAATTCTTTCGTAGATGTGTGGGCTGGAAATACCTTCAACAATAGATTGAAAATAGAGCAAAAGAAATTCATCTGAATATTTCAAATCAACCTTGCCTTCTTTACGCCCACGATGGAACAAATCCAGCATAATACTGTAGCTTTCTTTGGTGTATTGATCCATTAACAATGATAATCCATTGTCCTGCTTCCTGGTTAAAAAATCCATCAAGTCCAAATAAAATTGTTTGTTAATTTTTTTTATATGATTAATTTTATTTTGAGTCATTGCAATGAGTGTTTCTTCGAAAGGCATATTTTTGCTCATAATTTCTCGGGCAGTATTCCCTATTTTATCTAAAAAGTACTTAAAAACCTCATTGATAAGATTTTCTTTACTCCCGAAATATTTGAAAATGGAAGTTTTACTAACCTTAGCATTTTTGGCCACATCATCTATTGTTAGGTTTTCTATGCCGCCATCTTTGCTCATCAACTCAAAAGCCGCTTCTAAGACTTGATTTCTTTTATCCTGTGTCCTCTTCTCATAACCATTCATTCAATAACCTTCTTTCTGTCCGTTATGCCAAAATAATATTAAATGGATATCTATATTATATAGTATAAGTTTTGAATTATCAAATCAATAATAGTTCAAAATGTTGTGGCTCCTATTGACATAACGAATAAAGAGAACTATAATAGAACTAATAAATGAACTTTAGTTTAAAACATCGTTTAAAAAATAGGCAATATGAACTTTAGTTGAATATATAGTTCATATTATTTCACTGTATTTTGAACTTTGCTTTAGACCGGAAAGCACGTTATAAGACTATTTCAAAATATTCTGAAAGGGAGTTTTATTATGAAAGAAATTGTAAAAGTGCAGGGTTTGCAAAAAAAATTCGGTAAATTTAAAGCATTGCATGATGTGACATTCACAGTAAATGCTGGGGAAGTTGTAGGGTTTATTGGGCCAAATGGCGCAGGTAAGTCAACAACTATTCGTATTTTACTGGGAATTATCAAAGGGGATGCCGGGGATGCTAAAATCTTTGGTAAGGATGTTTGGAAGGATAGCCTTGAAATTCATAAGCGTATATCCTATGTTCCGGGAGATGTGGCTCTTTGGGGCAGCTTAACCGGTGGGGAAATTATTGATTTATTTATAAACCTACATGGTGGAGGAGATAAGGATAAACGTGACTATTTGATTAAGCGTTTTGAATTAGATCCTAAAAAAAAGGCAAAAAGTTATTCGAAAGGTAATCGCCAGAAGGTTGGACTGATTGCAGCGTTATCTGTGGATTCCGACTTATATATTCTTGATGAACCGACTTCCGGTCTTGATCCTTTAATGGAGGCTGTGTTCCAGGATGAAGTTGAAAAAATTAAGCGTGCAGGGAAAGCAATCTTACTATCCTCACATATTTTAAGTGAAGTAGAGCGTTTAGCAGATAAGGTGGTAATTATACGCCAAGGAAAAGTTGTTGAAACAGGAACGTTGGATGAACTACGACACTTGACCCGTTCTACAGTAACCTTAGTAACAAAAGGTAATGTAGCTGAAATGGCATCTGTAAAGGGTGTTTATGATTTCAAGCAAATGGCCAACCAAGCTACCTTCTCTGTGGATAATGAATATATTAATGATATTTTACTGAAAGCATCAAAATTAGGTGTTAAGAAGTTTGAATCAGTGCCGCCAACCCTTGAAGACTTATTCATGCGTCACTATGAAGTCTAGCATGGGAAGGGGGAATTATCATGAAAGAAAAATTTGCACGTTGGGGTGCACTGTTTAAAATGTATCTGAAACGTGATTGGAAAAAAGCTATTATCTGGATTTTGGGTCTGGGTTTATTTTCAGGAGGGTTTATTCCGGCTTTTGAAGAAATTAGTAAGGGACAAGGCTTGCTGGGAATGTTTGAAACCCTCAAAAATCCTGCCATGATATCAATGGTTGGTCCTACACCAGTAGAGTCGGCAGCAGATTATACCTTGGGGGCTATGTATGCCCATGAAATGCTGTTGTTCTGTGGTTTATTTGCGATGATTATAGCTGCTTTACATGTTGTAAGCCATACACGAAAGGAAGAAGATCACGGACTTACTGAACTAGTGCGCTCCTTCAGGGTAGGACGTCAAGCTAATTCTCTTGCTGTAATCACAGAAATAATACTCATTAATGCTATTTTAGCCCTTTTTATTTCCGGCGTTATGATTGGTTTTGGCGCAGATACGATTACATCCGAAGGATCACTATTGTTTGGTGTATCGATAGGTATGGCCGGCATCCTTGGAGGGGCCATTGCATTGGTTATGGCGCAAATTATGCCAACTTCCTCCAGTGCTACCGGTTCATCTCTTGGCATTATCGGATTACTATATATTCTTCGTGCTGCTACAGATGTGTCAAATGTTGATTTCTCAATGTTTAATCCTATGGGGTGGACCTATCTGACTTATCCTTTTACTAAAAACAATTGGATTCCTCTGATTTTTGCGATAGTCTTCTGTATCGTTGCAGTGATCGTTGCTTTTGCCCTTGAAGGCGGACGTGATATGGGTTCTGGTTACTTACCGGTAAGAGAGGGTAGAGAGTCTGCTAAAAAATCCTTGTTATCGGTACCTGGTTTGTTTATCAAGATTAACAAAGGAGTAATGATTAGCTGGCTGATTGCGTTCGTGATAATGGGGGCAGCTTACGGTTCAATTTATGGAGATATGCAGACCTTTCTTAGTAGCAATGATATGATGAAGCAAATGTTCACGCTGACAGGTGTTTCGCTGGAAGAATCTTTTACCGGAACTATTATTATGGTAATGATTGGCTTGGTTTCTGTTTTACCAATTGTCATCATTAATAAACTTTACGCAGAAGAAGTGAGGCTGCATTTGAGTCAGCTTTATGCTACAAAAGTGACTCGAGCTCAGCTCTATTGGACAAGTGTTATTTTGGCATTGGTTACCGGAGTAGTTGGAATTTTACTGGCTGCAGGCAGCCTTGGCGGTACAGCAATTTCTGCAATGGGAGATAGTACAACTATGAATTTTGGGCAATTTATAGCCGCAGGTTACAACTTTCTGCCTTCTGTCTTGTTCTTTACTGGACTAGCAGCTTTGGCTTTAGGCTGGGTACCAAAACTAGGTAAGGCTATTTATGTATACCTGGGATATTCCTTTGCATTAAACTACTTTGGCGGAATCTTAGATTTGCCGGAATGGTTCTCAAAAACAGCGGTTCAAAGTTGGATTCCGCGTATGCCGATTGATAATTTTGATGCAGCTATCTTTATTACTATGACTGTACTCAGTATTGCTTTGATGGTATTAGGCTATATTGGATATGGAACAAGGGATATGGTTGAAGGGGCTTAACAGTAAAGAAGGTTGTAATGGAATGAGATTTAGAACACTAATATTAGCTATCCTGCTAATAATAACGTTTTTTATTACATCGGCACACTTTGCAACCTTCGTTTTAGGAAGGCTATCTTCAAATGGAAATCCTAACCCTAAGAATTTTGTCAAAAAAGATCAGTAATAGGCTGATCTTTTTTTATAAAGAATTTTAGTCTCTGACTCTTGGAAGCAGCCTTATGGTTAAACTATACACAACAATGTGAGAAAGGTTGGAAAATAATAGTTGCGCATTCGAACTATTGTATGTTACAATAATTGTGGGAGGTAATTAGTTATGAACTTTATAGATGATTCAAGACAATTGCGTGAGAAAATAAGATTACTTGAGAGAAAACTGGGCGTTTTAGAAGAAAGTCAAATTTCCTGCTGCAGTATAACAATGTCTCAGTGTCATGCATTAGTAGAGATAGGCCGTGCAAAAAGTATTTCTTTAAATGAACTGGCGCAATTATTAAACCTAGAAAACAGTACAATGAGCAGAACGGTAAATAATCTGGTTACAAGTGAGCTGGCAAAGAGGGATACAGACCCTCTGGATAGAAGGTATATAACCATATCGCTCACTGAAAGTGGACATAAGATTTATGAAAGCATTGAAGAACGAATGAACCAATATTTTGAGAAAATCTTTGAAAGAATACCCGTTGATAAAAAACAACAGGTTCTAGAAAGTATGCAAATACTTCTTGAGGCTATTGAATAAATTTGCGGAAAGATCCATATGTCCAAAATTGGTTAAGGATTCATCAGAAATTATTGAAGAGTTATTGGAGTTAGATGGTAAAGGGGCGGGTATGAATGAGTAGTAAATTATATTTCGGCGAAGTGGCAAGCCAGTGGGATGCTATGAGAAAAAGCTTTTTCTCAGAAGAAGTAAGAGAGAAAGCTTATAGGATTGCTGATGTAAAAGAAGGTGAGCTAGCTGCTGATATAGGGTCAGGTACAGGCTTTATAACAGAAGGGCTGCTTCAAATGGGATTACAGGTTATAGCTGTTGATCAGTCAGAAGAAATGTTGGAACAGATGAAACAGAAATTCAAGGACTTTGAAGGAGTAGATTACCGGCAGGGTGAGGCTGAGAAGCTGCCAATTGATAATGACACAGTGGACTATGCCATGGCAAATATGTTTTTACATCATGTTGAGGACCCGAAGAAAACCATAAAAGAAATGGTTAGAATTCTCAAACCCGGTGGTAAGTTGGTTATTACAGACTTAGATGAGCACAAACACGAATTCTTAAGGGTTGAACAGCATGATAGGTGGTTGGGATTCAAACGTGAGGATGTAAAAGGTTGGTTTTTAAATGCAGGCCTAAAGGATGTATTAGTTGATTGTGCAGGTGGAAATTGTTGCTCTGCTTCAAGCTGCAGTTGTGACAATGCAAGTATAAGTATTTTTATAGCTTACGGGGAAAAGTAAGCTGGTGGTAAGATGGGGGATTAGAATGTTATTTAAAATTGAAGCGATGAGAGATTCTGATTGGGACCAGGTAAAGAGCATTTATTTGGAGGGAATAAAAACAGGCATAGCTACATTTCAGTCAGGAGCACCTTCTTGGGAAGATTGGAATAAAGGACATCTTCAAGCATGTAGATTAGTGGCGCGTAGGGAGAATGATATAATGGGCTGGGTTGCTTTAAGTCCAACTTCAAACAGAAGCTGTTATACCGGAGTGGCGGAAGTAAGTATTTATGTAGGAGAAAGGTATAAAGGACAAGGTGTTGGAACTGCCCTACTGCAAAATGTTATACAACAATCTGAGGAAAGTGGTATTTGGACACTATATTGTGCAATTATAAGGGAGAACGCAGCAAGTATGGCATTGCATAAGAAATGTGGCTTTAGAGAGATAGGTATAAGAGAAAAAATAGCTAAGATGAGTGATGGGACATGGCATGATGTTGTATTGATGGAACGAAGGAGTAAAGTGGTTGGAGTAGATTAAAACACTTATCAGGAGATGTGACTTGTGAGGTGGCAGGCACCTTCGAGAGGCACCTAGAAAAAAAGAGCCCGAATGATTAATTGGAAGTCATTTGGGCTTAATCATTTTATATGGAAAAAATAATTGGAAATAAGGTGAAAACATATCTTGTAATATGGTATTAAATATTATATAATGTGTATATTGGTAATGGATAATAAGTAGTAAAGGAGGAAATTTTATGGGATTGTTTGGTCCAAGTAAAAGTGAAATTTGGCAGCAGTTGGCCAGAGAAATTCAAGGAGACTACGTATACGGAGGCTTTTGGAAGGGGGATAGAGTTGAGGCCAAGGTAGGTAATTGGATCGTAGTGCTTGACACTTACAGGGTATCTACAGGAAAATCTTCAGTAACCTATACCAGAATGAGGGCACCCTTTGTAAACCACAGTAATTTCTATTTTAAAATCTATAGGAGTGGACTCTTCAGCAGCCTTGGGAAGTTACTGGGTATGGAGGATATGGAAGTAGGATATGAGGAGTTTGACAGGGAGTTTATCATTAAAGGTAATAGCAGGGATAAGGTTAGGCAGCTGTTCTCCAACAGTAAAATAAGATCCTTAATACAATGTCAACCTCGCTTTAGTTTAGAGATAAGGGATGATGAGGGTTATTTCAACAGTTATTTTCTTAGAGGCGTAGACGAACTTTACTTCCGGGTACCCGGGATTATAAGAGAAGTTGACAGGTTAAAAGAGCTTTATGAGCTCTTTGGGGAAGTCCTGAAGGAGTTGTGCAATATGGGGTGTGCCAGTGGTGAAAAACCAGGTGTTAATTTGTAGTGTTAAAGCTGATAGCAGGTTATGACCGAATACAAATGTATATTTTTGTTAATTTATGCAGGATTTATACACGGTCTTTAGAAATATAGAATAATGCAGACTAAGTGCTGATGGTAATGCTGGGGTATTCTTTCAGGGGTGTTGGAAATGTAAAGTTGAGTTGGTGGAAAGGAGGTCATTATGCCGGAGTCACTAAAGTATGCCTTTACCGGAGGCAATATTATCCCTACAGTTCTGTTAATTCTGGTGGTGCTATATTGGATTATTATCATTATTGGCGTCTTGGACTTTGATCTTTTTGACTTTGACATAGAGATAGATAGTGGTGACGGTCCCTTCTATGCATTATTAGGGTTTCTGAAGGTCGGGGAATTGCCCTTTATGTTCGCTTTTAGCATATTAATTCTGAACTTTTGGATTATTGCAATGCTGATGTACTACTTACCCATTGATCCTGGAGGAACACTGAATACAGTATTATTAATACCTGCCTTTATAATAAGTACGTTCATTACCAAAGTTGAGCTTTTTCCCCTAAGACTTATTTCGAAGCACAGCAATATGCAAGGGGATAGGGATAATGCAGAAAACGCAGTGATTGGACAATTATGTACACTAAAAGGAAGCAGAGGCAATCAAGACCATTGCTGAAGCTAAGGTTCTTGAGGAGTCTACCAGCGGCATAGCAGAGGCTAAGGTTATAGAAGCTAAAGCTCTAGCTCAGGCTAAGGGTGACGCTGCTATGATTGAAGTAAAAGAAAAAGAAGGTACTGTTGAAGCTGAAATATTAAGGAAGAAGTTCCTGGCAGAAGCTGAAGGTATCAAAGAAAAGGCCAGCAGCATGAAGGCTCTTGACGAAGTTGGCAGGGGCCATGAAGAATTTAAACTTAAGCTTGAAAAGGAAAAGGAAATCGAACTTGCCAGCATCAACATTCAGAAGGATATTGCAGCTGCCCAGGCCACTGTAATCCAAGAAGCCCTTAGATCTGCCAAGATTGATATCGTGGGCGGAGAAACTATGTTCTTTGACAAGATTATCGGTTCCATTGCTCAAGGTAAATCCTACGACCGTCTGATTGATATTGTAAAAGAGTCGGAGCAAATAATTGATACCTATTTCTGGCTGGACAAGGAAGAAGCCTTTAACCTAAAGGAAGTGCTTTTGCAGATCAAAGAGACCTCCTCCTTTGCCATTGGGGAGTTTGAAAAGGTAATTAGAATAAAGAATTCCACCAAAAAGCAGATAGATGAGGTGCAAAAGGAAGCAGAAGAACTGCTGAAAAAGCTAACCTATGGTACCTTTGACACTGTGTATGAGTATGTAAAGGCATTGGCGGACATACGAAACTTAAGGGGCAAGATTGTTTCACTAAGGGATTTGAGATATACGGACCTGGCCCTGGTAGACTCCCTGGACGATAGGGTTAAAGAAAAAAATGAAGAGTTCGCAAATAAGTGTGTTGAATTCTTAATTGGGCCGGAGGGGCTTAAGCCTTATGCAGCTAAGGTCCAGGACCTGCAGGGGGGCATAGATAAGATTACCAAATCAAAAGAGGGTAAAGAGCTTACGGAGAAGATGGATGACACTGCCAAAGACCTGGAGCTTCTCATAGATATAGTAAGCAACTTCAAAATTGAAGACCCTACCATGACCACAGAGATAATCGAGAAGATTTCAGCCTTATTCTCCCTGTTGAATAATGCCAAGGCCAAGGTAAAGGCCAAGGTTGAGGACTTTGCAAAGAGTGAAATGACTCAGCAGTTTAATTCTCAAATGAAGCTGCTTGCCCAGTCCGTAGTAAATTATTTAGAGGTTTCGGATACTGTTGAGAAATGTGAGTTATATCTAAATAAAGTAATGGTTCAAATACAAGAGCTGGAAGGAAAGTTTGCCGAATTTGATGAGTATGTGGTAAAGCTTGCGGAAAAGAGAGAGGAACTCTACAATGCCTTTGAAGGTAACAAGGCTTCCATCATAGATAAGCTAAATAAGAAGATAATGGCCTTGTTTAATTCCTCTGAACGAATCCTAAACGGTATAGCCAACAGGGTTAAGGCCTTTAATTCTGTGGAGGAGATCAACGGATATCTGGCCACGGATATAATGGCTGAGAAGGTAAGAGACATTATTTCCGAGCTGAGAGACCTTGGAGATACCGTTAAGGCCGACGAGATCACTGCCAGCCTAAAGACCCTGAAGGAGAATGCCATAAGGCAGCTAAAGGATAAGCAGGACCTTTATGCCGGCGGGGACAACGTGATAAAGCTGGGCAAGCACCACTTCTCCGTAAATACAAAGACTATAGAGCTTTCCATAGTCCAGAAGGACGGAGACTTATACTACCATATCACAGGCACAGATTTCTGGGATAAGGTAGTAAATGAGGAGATAAACAAGTACAGGCATGTTTTTGACCAGAGTATAGTATCGGAAAATACAGCGGTTTACAGAGGAGAGTATCTGGCTTACTCCATATTTGAAGCGGCAAGGAAAAAGGAATTTGAAAGCTTGGATAGGTTATATACAATGACGGAAGGCCAGTTGATAGAGCTGGCTCAAAGGTTCATGGAGCCAAGGTATCAAGAGGGTTACACTAAGGGCGTCCATGATGTTGACGGAGCAAAGATTCTAAAAACCCTACTGGACTTGCACTACAATATAGACTTGCTCATATACAAGAGTGAGGTCAGGGCCTTGGCGAGACTATTCTGGAACCGGCTTGCAGATGCAGGCACTGTGGAGCTTTTAAAAGTACGATTAAGGGAATTGGCAAAGGTTCAGCTCTACTTTAATTCACAGCCTAATTTGCAGAACTTTGTACCCTATATAGTGGAAAAGCTTAAAAGTGCCTATAAGGATTTAAGTTTCTTTGATAGTGTGCATATACCTGCAGCGGCAGAATATCTTTGCAAGGAGCTTATGAAGGGCGATGCCTTTGCAGTGAGCAAAGAGGCTCAAAAAATTTATGAGGGCTTCATAAGCTACTTAAAGGAAAAGAAGGCCTTCGAGGAATTCTCACTATCCTTAAAGAACAGCACAAAGGATATAGCGGGAGCCTTCTATCTTGCTAAAGAATGGGTTAATGCATATAGGTATGAGGTCCTGGATCACAGTGGAATCTTTGAAGCCCTGGCGGAAGAGGAACTTTCCGGTGTACTGGAGGAAGTCATTGTTATACTGCTTGAGAACAGTTCTAATTTGGGCAGAGTAGTCCTGGTGGATACTAAGACTATTATAGAAGGACTGGTGGGTACTCACGGTGTAATCGATGGAGGCAAATATACTCTAGCCTACACTAATTTCATGCAAAAATTAAAACACTTCAGTGAAGTTACAGTTAAGGATTATCTGGCATATCAGGACATAAAAAGGGAACTTGTACAACAGTTTAAAGAAGACCTGCATTTAGAGGACTTTAAACCTAAGGTACTGTCCTCCTTTGTCAGAAATCAGCTCATAGACAAGGTGTACCTGCCCCTGATAGGTGACAATCTAGCTAAGCAGATTGGGGTTTTGGGTGAAAATAAGCGTACTGACCTCATGGGCTTATTGCTGCTGGTTTCACCACCGGGTTATGGTAAGACCACCTTGATGGAGTATGTAGCCAGCAGGCTTGGTATAATCCTGGTAAAGGTCAATGGTCCGGCATTGGGACATGAGGTGACTTCTTTGGATCCGGATAAGGCTAACAACAGCGCAGCCAGAGATGAACTCAGAAAGCTGAACCTAGCTCTGAAGATGGGGAACAATGTGATGTTGTATATAGATGATATTCAGCACTGCAATCCGGAGTTTTTACAGAAATTCATATCCCTATGTGATGGTCAGAGAAAGATTGAGGGTGTTTACAAGGGGGTTAGCCAGACCTACGACCTTAGGGGTAAGAAGGTGGTAGTTGTTATGGCCGGTAACCCCTATACAGAGAGCGGTGAAAAGTTCAAGATACCGGATATGCTTGCCAACAGAGCAGATGTATATAACCTTGGAGATATGCTCAGAGAAAATGAAGCTGCCTTTAAGCTCAGCTATATTGAAAACAGCATAACCTCCAACCCGGTGCTTAACAAGCTGTCCACTAGAAGCCAGAAGGATTTATATAGTCTGGTGGAAATGGCTCAGGGAGCAGATAGAGAAAGTGTTAACTTTGAAGGTACTTATTCTCTGGATGAACTCAATGAGTATATCAGCGTAATAAAGAAACTCTTTGTTGTAAGAGATATTGTCCTAAAGGTTAATATGGAATATATCCATTCTGCTGCCCAAGGGGATGAGTACAGAAATGAGCCGCCTTTCAAGCTTCAAGGTTCCTACAGAAATATGAATAAGATAGTGGAGAAGGTCGTTCCCATCATGAACGATGAAGAACTCTTTGCTGTAATACAGGCAAGCTATGAGAATGACAGCCATACACTAACAAGCGGGGCAGAGGCCAATATGCTCAAGTGGAAAGAACTAGTAGGCTGCTTAAGCAGTGAAGAGCAAAGACGATGGGAAGAGATTAAGAAGACCTTTGTTAAAAATAAGGTTATAAAAGGGGATGACAGGCTTGGTCAGATGGTAATGGTTCTGAGCAGCCTAACAGAGAATTTAGAGAGGATTAGAGATATATTGGATAAGCAATAATTGGGTATGTTGCTTTGTTTGAAAGAAAGTGCGAAGCACTTTCTTTCATTAGTTATTAATTACTAATTACTAATTACTAATTACTCATTTAGAAAATTGCATACTACATCTCCTGAAATTATTATAAAGAATTGCTTTATCCCTTCCATTGCAGTTTATACATTCTTCTGCATATAAGTATAGTGTAACCTTGATTTTATTACATGGTAAAATTTGATTAAAAGCCTTTTGCATATGAATAATATAAATGGAGACACTGTTTTTGTAAGTTATTAAAACTATGATAATGAGGTGGAGAAAATGAGCAAAAAGCAAAAACTTACAAACCAGCAGATGTCTGCAGCGGGAATGAAGAGGGAAGACAATGGTGAGGTATGGCATCTCGAAGAAAAGAGAGAAAACAGTAAGAAAAACGATAATATAAGGCCAAGATCTTAAAATAAAAATCAAGTGACAAGTATTTTGAAAGCTTGTCACTTGATTTTTTCTGGACCCTATCAGGCATGACCTACTGCAAGGAACCTGTGGCAATGGGTGGAGTTTTTTCAATATTATAAGTTTCAAAGCTACCCCAATTCTCAATTTTATTAAAGATAGGATTGGTTGACATGAAGAAAACTATTATTGGAGACCTATCTAGTTGGGGATGGGCAGAGAAAAGTTCTCTGTCACCATACCTTATAGCTTCAAGGGCAAGGGGAAGTTCCCGCCTAAAAACGAAGTTTCGTATAGCTGCTGTTTCTGAACCAAGTTGTCCATCCACATGTAAATATACGTAATAGTAATAACTTCCTGCCATCATAATCCATTGGCCAAGCACTTCATCTCTTAGTTCATTAATTTTGTCATAGGCATAGCTTAATCCAATAGTTAAAAAAAGCTCTCCGGTTTCATCAGAATGGGTAAGGGTATAGTGCCTTGAAATAATGGGGTAGGTACCAGTAACACCCCTTCTAAATTCAACAGAAAGCTTTTGGGGGTTGAATTTGCTCATTTAATCCCTTCTTAAATAGTGTTTACAATAAGCATTATATGATAGTTTATATGATTTGGATTATATGTAATTTATCCCTATAATGACAGACTTTGAAAGGGTTTTGATACAAATCAATCACTTCCAAGACCTTCTTCTTGATTTCAAATATAGCTTCTGTAGGTTCAATAATTTCAATTTTCTTACCAAATCCAAAGGTAAACTCTACACCCTGCCATACTGCATCAAATTTAATGCTGATATAAACTCCATCTTTTTGGCTAAAACCTTTTGAGCATTCAGCTGCTCCACCAGCTGTGAAAAAGAAGTTTCTATTCTTCTTCGAGCTTTGAAAAGGAGAAGAATTTTTTCAGTGCTATTATGATTATTATGGTGATTATGTTGATGAAGAAGATGAATAGGCCATAAAATGTTAAGAGAATTGGTGGGACGGAAACAACGTCCCTATGTCCCCACTCTCGGTGATTATATAATTTATATCATCCAGGCTTGCAAAGTTATAGGGGCCGTCGAAGTTAAACTTTTCATTTTCCATGACCACATAAACAGTTTTGGAACAGTTTATGATGGCCTTTTTTGTATAGGCTTCCTCCAGGTCAAAATTGCTGATGGTTCCTTGGTAAACATTGATGCCGCAGCTGCCGATAAAGGCCTTATCAACCCTGTACCTTAGGATGTTGTCTATAGCTGCGGAACCAATAACCCCTCCTAATTTCTTATTGTAGTTTCCACCTATGCATATTATTTCTGTATCACTGTCACTGCCAAAAAGGGAGGGTATTTCTATCATATTTGTGACAATTGTTACTTTTTTATTACGCTCTGAAACTAATTTGGCAAGCAGATAGTTTATGCTGGATATATCTAAAAATATAAGGTCTCCGTCAGCAAGCTCTTGAAAGGCCCTTTCTGCTATCAAGCTCTTGATTTGGCTATTCTTTATGAGTCTTGTTTCGATGCTTGTACTTTCGGCTTTCCTTCTTTCAAGTATGGCGCCGCCATAGGTCCTCTTTAGCTTGCCTTCCTTCTCAAGCCTTTGCAGGTCCTTCCTTATCATTGGCTCGGATATATTAAATTTTTTACTTAAGTCCTTTACCTGAACTCTTCCTTCATGTTCTAACAGTTCTAGAATCTGATTGAGTCTTTCCTCTGTAAACATATAGTATCACCTTAAATCTTATTATTCCAAAATATTAATTGCTTTTGCAAGCTTTACTCCATGGGGAAGGAAAAATTGAATACTGGGGCCCAACATCAAAACAGCTATTATGGTGCCTACACCCACTACCCCTCCTAATGCAAGTCCTATAATCAGATAAGTCATATCAAAGGTCATACGGATCCAGCGGTATTGGAACTTAGTCTTGTCCATTATTACAAAAGGAATGATATCATTTGGACCGACACCCAAATTACTGGCTGAAAGTATTGAAAATCCAATTGCAATTATAATACAACCAAGGGCAACAAGCAGTATTTTTACCACCATACTATAGGAGGAAAGGGGGAACACTGAAACTATTTTTACACCTAGGTCGATAAAAGGGCCAACACCCAATACACAAATAATAGTACCAATATTTATACGCTTTCTTGCTGTAAATAATACTATGCCGAAGAATACAGGCAGTATAATCAGATTTGCTTGTCCAGGTGTAATCTTTAAGCAGGTTGCCAATCCTTGAGCAAACACAGTAAAGGGATCAGAACCGATATTAGTTTCCAAATATAAGGCTACACCGATTTGAATTATAAACAAGCCTACAAAAAATAAGACAATTCTTTTAATAATGTTTATAGTTTTATTCATTAGCGTTCTCCTTCGGAAGTCATTATTATTTATTATCATTGTATTATATTTTTTATCATTTTACAACTGCCGTAGAGATAAGTGGAGATTTTGTATTCATAACTAGGCTTGTTTATATCAAGTAATCATAAGGAGTATCTTGTACAAAGATATAATGCATATAAATAAAAAAAGAGCACCAGCTCTTTTTTATTGTAAGTGTATTTTACGATTAATAAGAAAGTTGGGAGGAGGTGGCAAGTGAACTTACAATAGAAGATGTAGAAATTCAGCTTTTGCTGAATTTCAACCATAACTTGTCACTTGTCACTCTTAACTTGTCACTCTCTTAAGTCCTCTCTCAACAAGCACCAAACTATCTATACTTTTACATGGATATTAATTTGACAATAAACGAATGATCGTTTATTATAGATAAATAATAGAGGTGAGTAGATGAGAAAAAAAGATGATGAAAAACAACAGAATATAAAAAGAGCCGTCATAAAACTCATATTGGAAGAAGGTTTTCAGGGAACCTCTATTTCAAAAATTGCAAAGGTTGCAGGGGTATCTCCGGCCACGGTATATGTATATTATGAAAATAAAGACATGATGCTGCAGGATATATATCGGGAATACTCCGAAGAAGTGTTTTTTTATTTACTCAGCAAGGTATCCGGTGAAATGGACGGAAGCCAGCTCCTTGAGGCGTTGATCCGCAGCTACTATGCTTACATCCATGAGCATGAGGATATATATCATTTTGTTGAACAATTCTCCAGCTGCCCGGCACTGGTCAATCATTGTGAGGGGAAAAAGGGAGTTCACAATATATATAGGCTATTTGATGATATGAAGAGAAGAGGTTGCCTAAAGGATTATAGCAACGAAACTCTCTTGGCGATTATTTTTTCACCTATAAAGGCAATATCAAACAACCCTTGCAGTGATGAAATAGGGAAAGATAGAATGCTTCAAGAGGCAATTGAAATAATACAAGCTGCTCTGTTAAATAAAACTGATAATTGAAAAACCGTTATAGAAAGGAAGGAATTAATGATAGGGATATTAGATTTTGATATAAAAAGATTGGTCATTCCGGTATCAGATGGCGTTTTGCTGCCGGGAATGGTTGAAACCCTAAGACTAAATAGTCTTAATGAAGTTGAGTTGGAGCACCTCCAGGAGGAAAGCCCAGTTTGCATAGCCCTGCAGCTAAAACAAAACTTTAACAGTAAGAATCTTACGGAAGCCGACTTCAATGATGTTGGGGTTTTATTTGAAGTAAATCAAATGCAAAGAGAGGATGGTATCTATAAAATAAACATTACTGTCCTGGACCGTATAGAGATTAAAAAGTTGGAAATCAGTACAGAAGCCGTTTTTGGTGAATACGAAATAGCTTCAGATATCATGGATATGACAGAAGAAGAGAAAGAAAATGTACTCGATCAAATGAAAAATGCCATCAGGGAAATCAGCTCTTACTTTAAAGGTGCCCAACCTTTTATGCAGGTAATTGATGACATTTATGATTTAAATAAGCTTGTTGGCATGGTATCACAATATATGAGGCTTACAAGAGAAGAAAAATATGAGCTCCTTTATATACAGTCCATAAAGGATAGGGCCTTGAAATTCGCTGACTACCTGGTAAAGCATAGGGAACATGTAAAGCTGCAGGTTGAATTGGCAGAGAAGTTCAACGAAAAGTCCAATAAAAATTATAGGGAACAAGTATTGAGAGAGCATATGAAAATTATCCAGAAGGAACTCAACGAGGGCAGTGGCACGGGAAATAAGAAGGACTACCGCCAAAGAATAGAAGAAGCCCAAATGCCTGAGGAAATTAAAGCAATCGCCCTAGAAGAATTGGCTAAGTTGGAGAGTCAGAGTCCAAGCAGCTCAGATTATAACATCATCAGAAACTATCTGGACCTACTGGTTGCTCTTCCCTGGAAAACGCCGGAAGTGAAGGAGATAGACATTGCAGAAGCCAGAAGAATACTAAATGAGCAGCACTACGGATTGGACAAGGTTAAGGAAAGAATTCTTCAACACTTGGCTGTTATGAAGCTGAAGAAGGACAAGAAAGGATCCATCCTATTACTTGTTGGACCCCCAGGGGTCGGTAAGACAAGCTTAGGAAAGAGCATTGCAGATGCCTTAGCCAGAAAGTATATCCGTCTAAGTCTGGGTGGTATCAGAGATGAGGCTGAAATAAGAGGCCACAGAAGAACCTATGTGGGTGCAATGCCTGGAAGAATTATTCAAACCATAAAGAAAGCAGGCGCAAAGAATCCGGTTTTGATTCTGGATGAAGTAGACAAGCTGATGAGCGGCCACAACGGCGACCCTGCCAGTGCCCTGCTGGAGGTATTGGATCCGGAGCAAAACAGTACCTTCACAGACCACTATTTAGATGCACCATATGATCTATCTGAAGTTTTCTTTGTTGCCACAGCCAATTCCCTTGACACCATACCAAGACCTCTATTGGACAGAATGGAAGTAATACAGATATCCAGCTATACCGGAACGGAAAAGTTCCATATAGGAAAAAATCATTTAATACCTGAAATTATTGATGAACATGGATTGACCTCAGACCAATTAATCATAGAGGACGAAGCCCTTCAAAAGATAATAGATGATTATACTGTGGAAGCAGGAGTGAGAGGCCTTAAGAAGCAGCTAGCGGCAGTTACAAGGGTTGCTGCGGAAAAGATAGTTTCAAATACCGTGGAAGTACCTTATGTTATCACTGCTGCAACGCTTGAAGATATCTTGGGCAAGAAAGTTTCAAGATACAACAAGGTAAAAGAAGTAAATCCACCGGGAGTAGTAACAGGATTAGCTTGGACGCCTGTTGGCGGTGAAATATTATTTATCGAAGTTACAGACATGCCTGGAAATGGACAAATCATCCTAACCGGTAAGCTGGGCGAAGTGATGAAGGAATCTGCAAGAATTTCCCTAAGCCTGTTAAAGTCAAGGCTGGCGGCCAATAGCTTTAACTTTAAGGAGAAAGACCTCCACATCCACGTGCCTGCAGGAGCGACCCCTAAAGACGGTCCATCCGCCGGAATTGCCCTGACCACTGCCCTGGCTTCTCTGATAACGGGAATTTCCGTAGACTCAAAGCTGGCCATGACCGGTGAAATAACACTGAGAGGCTCAGTACTTCCTATCGGAGGCCTTAAGGAAAAGTTATTTGGTGCCGTAAGGGCAGGAGTGAAAAAGGTTCTGATTCCGGCAGATAATGTGGCAGACCTTAAGGATGTACCAAAGGAGATTGTGGACGAGTTAACCATAATACCTGTAGAGACCATAGAGGAAGTTTTGAGAGAGGCCCTTGGAATAAATATGCGGGACAGGGGGACGTTGTTTTTGTCCCGGGATTTCGTCTAAACTTTAAAAGGCTGCATGACAAATTAACATGCGGCCTTTGTGTTTTATGTTATAATATAAACTTTCTATATTATAATATAAATATAGAAATATATGGGGAGAGGTATGTTTTATGAAGTCCTTAATTATTTATTTTTCAAATTATAAAAACAATACTGAAAAGATAGCTAAGGTATTTGCTGAAAAAATCAATGCTGACTTGATAAACTTAAAAGGCTCCGGTGAAATTAAAATCGAGGATTATGACTTAATTGGATTTGGCTCCGGAGTTTACAAGGAAGACCTGGCTCCACAACTATATAAATGGGTTGAAAAGATGAACTTGAAAGATAAAAAGGTCTTTGTATTTTCAACCAGTGGTGTTGGATTTACATACTATAATAAGAAATTGATAAGGATTTTAAAGTCAAAAGGGGCAAGCTGCAAGGGAAGCTTTGCCTGTAAAGGAAGCTTTGTCAGCAGAGAATTCAGCGATAAGAAAATCTTTGAATTTATGAGCAAGTTTGCAGAGGGGCATCCAAATTATAGGGACTATAGGAAGGCTGAAAAGTTCATTGATAAGGTAGTACAATAATTCATTATCCACATTAATGTAGAAAAAAGGGCATTAATGTGGATTTTTCTTTTTTTCTTGTGGATTATTTTAAAAGTATGTATAAAGGAAACTATTACTAGCATATAGAATAGTAAATTCAAGGTAGTGAATCTGAGAAAAATAAAAAGAGAAAGGAAATTCGATATGAGAACTATAGCAGTGATGACAAGTGGTGGAGATGCACCGGGAATGAATGCAGCGATTAGAGCTGTAGTAAGAGTCGGACTGGATAAGGGGCTTAGGGTAAAGGGCGTACAGAGGGGCTATAAAGGCCTCATAAACGGTGAGATTTTTGATATGAACAGGAGCGCAGTAGCTGAAATCATTCAAAAGGGCGGTACTATACTAAAAACTGCCAGCTGCGACGAGTTTAGAACGCAGGAAGCGCGGGAAAGGTCTGCTAATGTACTTAGACTATTTGGTATTGATGGCCTTGTGGTCATAGGAGGGGATGGGGCCTTTGCCGGAGCCTCACTGTTATCAAAGCTTGGGGTGGCAGCTGTTGCCATACCCGGCACCATCGACAATGATCTGGGATATACAGACTACACCATTGGCTTTGACACAGCCCTCAATACTGTCATTGAAGCAATAAATAAGCTGAGAGATACAGCTAACTCTCATAACAGGGTAAGTATAGTGGAAGTTATGGGAAGAGGCTGTGGAGAAATTGCCCTTTATGGAGGTCTTGCCGGCGGGGCCGAAAGCATATTAATACCAGAAAAGGATTTTGATAAGAATGAAATATGCAAAAAGATCTTTCAAGGCAAGTCCAGGGGGAAGCTCCATCATCTGGTGTTAGTTGCGGAAGGAGTCTGCGATACAAATGAGCTTGCAAGAGAAATAGAAGAGATAACCGGTGTTGAGACCAGAACAACTATCCTTGGCCATATCCAAAGGGGAGGAAACCCATCTGCCTTTGACAGGATCTTAGCTTCCAGAATGGGCGAGAGAGCCGTTGAGTTGTTAATGGAGGGTAAAACTTCAAGTGCAGTTGGTATAAAGAACGGAGAGATCATCGATATTGATATCGATGAAGCCCTAAGTATGCCAAGAATATTCAACGAGAAAATATACAATATGATGAGGATACTGTCTTCGTAGGGTGACAGGGGGACAAAGGGACGTTGTTTCTGTCCCATTGGGACAGAAACAACGTCCCTTTGTCCCTACTCTATGGCTTTTATCGCGAAATATGAAGTATGTCATAAATTGTCCCGCTTTCTGTTTTTACCTTATTTAAATCATCGATGAAGTAATAAGCGGTATATTTCCAAGAATCCGGATTATAGATAACTATGTATTCTGCATTTTCAATTTTCGGGAGATTTTCTTTCACCATATCCATGAATTTAGTTAGGCTTCTCTGCGGTGGTATATCCCTAGTAGTTTCGAATAAATATTTTATATCATTAATTTTACTTGTGGTTGTGTCAAGTAAGGGTACGCCAATGTTGACTTTTTGCCATCCGAAGGAATTTAGAATATTGTCGTAGAATCCATTAAACAAGAACTTATTTAGGCCATTGGTATCCTTCCAAAGGTAGAGAGGGGAGTAACTGTTTTGCATGTTATTATTTTTATCCTTTTCTGTTATTAAGTACAGCTTAAACTTTAAGCCCTCAAAGCCATCGGTTTTATGACTGTTATTTTTTACTCTGTCTTTGATGATGGTCATGTCATAGTCGCTGGGCAGTGTAATTTTGTATTGGGATGCTATCATTTTTAATCACCTCATTTGAATTAATAGAGTGCTTGCAGATTACCTTATAAAAGTTTTTAATAGGGACAGAGGGACGTTGTTATTGTCTCTCTGGGACAATAACAACGTCCCTCTGTCCCTTAAAAAGTGAAAAAACTACAGATACAGAGATTATAGAGGGAGGATTATGATGGAGGCAATGATAAAGGATATATTAAGTGACAAGAAATATGAGTTCATCCATACCAATGAAAACTTGGGGAAGAATATTATCTATTTGACGCTTTCCGGATCAATTGGCTATGGAACCAACATAGGACAAAGTGATATAGATCTGCGGGGAGTAGCTATTGAGAAAAAGGAAAATATATATGGTTTTCAGAACTTTGAACAGTTTGAGGATGGGAAAACAGACACTGTCATCTATTCACTGAAGAAGTTTGTGTCTTTGGCAATGAAAGGCAATCCCAATATAATTGAGCAATTGGGAACTAGGGAGGACCATATCCTATACATAAATGAATATGGCAAAAGGCTTAGGGACAATAGGCAGCTTTTTCTTTCTAAAAGGATAATACACACCTTTGGAAACTATGCCACTGCCCAACTGCGAAGGTTGCAAAATGCACTAGCCAGAGATTGTTACCCTCAGGCTGAAAAAGAAAGGCATATATTAAATACACTAAACAGTCAAATGAAATACTTCTCAGATAGGTATACCAGCTTTCCGGAAGGAAGCATAAGGCTCAATATTGATAAATCAAACAAAGAGTCCATGGATACAGAGATCTATATGGATATCCATATAGACAAGTATCCGGTAAGGGATTTTGTAAGTATATATTCTGAAATAAGCAATATAATCCGTGAATATGAGAAGCTCAACCACAGAAATAGGAAAAAAGGCGAGGACAAACTTTTCAAGCATGCAATGCACCTAATCAGGCTGCTTATTATGGGGGCTGAGATACTGGAAACCCATGAGATAAATACCTACAGGGAAAAGGAACATGAATTACTTATGGACATTAGACAGGGGAAGTATTCCTACGAGGAGTTGTTTAAGATGGTGGAAGTATATGAGATGAAGTTCAGACAAGCTGCAGAGGCAACCACCTTAAGGGAGGAGCCTGATACGGCAAAAGCTGAACAGCTGCTGATATCTATTTATGAGGATTACTTTTGAGGTGCCGCCGCTAGTGAGGTGTCGCTGCTAGTGAGGTGTCGCTGCTAGGGGGAGAGACAAGGGGACGTTGTTTTTGTCCCAGATAGAACTACAACGCTCACCCTTTCGTATAAAGAATGGAGGATGGAAATAAGAGGTATCAAAGATAAGAAAGGTGAGGGATAATATGGAGTTAAAGCCCCAAACAGTGATTAAAATGACGGTAACTAAGAAGAAAGGCTATTGCCCTATTTTTAGGGAAGGTGATGAAATAATCATAAAGAAACATTGCCTGGACATGGAAGTAAATGACCTAAAGAAATATTGCTATGCTACATTGGCGGACATCTATCCTAAATACTATGCCTTAAGAAAGCAACCTGTCGGTTCAAAAGACCATTTTGCGTGCAGAGATAATGGGATAATTGAAATAGAGCTAGAGAGAATGGAAGATGAACTGTACGATTTTGAAAGATAGGGACAAAGGGTTGTTGTTTTTGTCCCGCTAAAAGAAGAATACTTTTTCGGAACCTGGCAATAATCACTAGATAAAAAGTAATTTTGAGGTGATTATTATGCCGAGGCAGGCCAGAAAGTATAGTAAAAGTGGAATATACCATATTATGGTACGAGGTATAAACAAGCAAAACATTTTTGAAGAAGATGAAGATAGAGAAAGATTTATAAAGACATTAAAATATTACAAAGAAATAAGTAAGTACGAAATTTACGCATATTGTCTTATGACCAATCATGTGCACTTATTAATACGGGAAACTATGGAACCGATTTCTTTGATAATGCAAAGGATCAATGGGAGTTATGGAATTTGGTACAATACAAAGTATGAGCGCTGTGGCTACTTATTTCAAGGTAGATTCAAGAGTGAGCCTGTGGAGGATAAGAGATATTTCCAAACAGTATTCAGATATATTCATCAAAACCCGCTTAAGGCAAATTTGGTGAAGGATATCAAGGGGTGGAAGTGGAGCAGCCTTAATGAATATTACGACAAAGTTTCATTCATAGATACTGATTATGTATTGGATATGTTCTCAGAAGATAAAGAAAGTGCACTGGAAAAGGTCAAGCACTATTTAAGTGAAGCCAATGAAGATACCTGTATGGAATACGAGGAAAAACGGAAATTAACGGATGAAGAAATAATAAATTTCTTTATAAAACTGGGAATTAAAAATATAAGCGAATTACAACAAAGCGAGAAGCTGAAGCGGGATGACATAATTAAAAAAGTAAAGGCCATAAAGGGAGTGACTGTAAGACAGTTGGCTCGAATTACCGGTATCTCCAGAAGTGTAATTGGAAGAATGTAATGGGACGGAAACAACGTCCCTTTGGCTCAGAAAATGTAAGATGTGACTTGTGAGGTGGGTGGCACCTAGAGAGAGGGCGCCTCGCCATAAAGGAGGAGTATAAATGAACTATGAGATTTTAAAAGGCAATCCTAAGGACTATGAGGATATTATTGACTTTGGCAATTATGTTTTCGGCATTGATTTTCCTACAATCCTGCCAAAGTTATATAAGGGACATGAAGAAACCTCTGTGTATCACCATATTGTAAAGGAAGCAGGCAAAATAAAGGCCATGGTGGGAAGTTTTCCCCTGGACCTAATGGTTGGAGGCAGTCACTTAAAAGGAAAGGGAATAGGTACTGTTTCTGTTCACAGGTATTCCAGAGGATCCGGATATATGAAGCTATTAATGGATAGGGCTATGGCAGAGACGGAGGAAGAAGGCTGCGACTTTGCGGTTTTAAGTGGTATGAGACAGCGCTATGAATATTGGGGCTTTACCCCTTGCGGACTGTCTATGAACTTGGAGTTTAACAGTGCTAACATCAAACATTGCAACATAACAGTGGAAGATAACTATAAGTTTGTGGAATACAACGCGGATGCGGACAAGCGTACCACCGAGCGTACCACCGAGCGTACCGCAGAGCATACCTCCAAACACACGGACAAGCTTCAAACCAACAATGCAGACAAGCACACTACCAACGACACAGCTCAAGACTTACCCAAGGCAATCCACCTACATAATTCACAGCCGGTTCATGCCGTAAGGCCAGAAGAAAGTTTCATTGATATAGCAAAGTCATGGAACAGCCGTATTTACTTTGTATATAAGAACGATGAATTTGCAGGCTATATATCTGCAGCGGACAATTATGAAAAGATAAGAGAAATGGTATTGGTGGACCAGGAGGACATAGACAAGGTTCTGATATCCTTTATGAAGAACTTTAACATACAGGACACCAATGTAGTTATGCATTTTCAGAAAGCTAAAGAGTTCATGAAACTGAGCAGATTTTGTGAGACCTACTCCATAAATAGTTCTGCCAACATATATGTTATCAATTATAAGAAGGTCATAGAGGCCTTTATGAAGTTAAAAAATACCTGCCAGCCCTTGCAAGAAGGCGCTTTGGTATTGGATATAAAAGAAAAGGGAAGATACAAAATCGAAGTGAAGGACGGAAGTATCAGGGTGGACGAAACCGAGGCCGACTATGATATATCCTTAGCTCATCTTGATGCAAGTGCACTGCTGTTTTCCCATTCCAGCTTCGTAAATGCAGCCTATAATTACTCTCACCCTATGGTGAAGTCCTGGTTCCCGCTTCCCTTGTTCTATCCTGAACTTGATAATGTGTAATATATAAATAAATAGTCGCTGATAAAGGCCGCATGTAATAATAACATGCGGTCTTTCAACATTTATCGGACCAAAAATTTATTATATTTAAAGTAAATACAGATTGTGGTAATATAGAGGGGTGATTTACAAGTTTTGTAGAACTATGTATTCAATGGATAGTTATTACATATTATGGAGTGGTTATATGGAGAAGAAAAGGGTATTTCAAATTTTGGCCATACCGGAAACTAAAGATGCAAAAGCAATTAAAACAGCTTATAGGACACGATTATCAGCCTTTAATCCGGAGGACGATCCGGAAGGCTTCAAAGCCCTTAGGGAAGCCTATGAGGAGGCTATCCGGCTGATAGATGTTGAAGATGATGAGGTTGTTGAAAACACACCTATGGCTCAATGGATACAAAGGATAGAAGCGGTCTACAACAGTTTGTCCAAAAGGTGCAATCCTGACTGTTGGAAGGAATTATTTGAGGAAGACATAAATACGGACTTTGATACTTGTAATGAGGCCAGGGAAGCCTTTCTGAAGTTTTTAATGGAGCACTACCGCTTACCTGCACAGGTGTGGGAACTCATTGAGGAAACCTATCAGCTTTATGCTTCAAAGGAAGAGCTATATGAAAACTATCCGAAGCAATTTGTTGACTATATACTTGAGGAACCGGAAAGCAAGGGATGGATGGACTTCTCCACATTTGAGGGAGAGGACACAGCAGATATTGATGGTTTCATCAAACACTATCTTTCGCTAAGAAGGATGAATGATAATAGACAGTATGAAGGTGTAGAAGAATTATTTGAACAGCTTGACCAAATCAATTTGATGCACCCATATCTTGAAATAGAAAAAATGCGCTACTACCTGCAGGCAGAAAGAATTGAGGAGGCCAAGGAGATTGCTGAGAAACTCCGGGCCAAGAAGCTTACGGACTTGTATGCCCAGTATCATATTGCAGAAGTGAGCCTGGATGCCGGAGACCTGGACAGGGCATTTGCTGAATGCAATGCTATTTTGGAAACTAACCCAAATCATTTCGGCGCTAAGAAAATACTTTGTGCCTATTATTTAAACAAGAAAGAATATAAAACCGCTAAAGAGAAGTACTTAGAGTTACTAGAAATAGACAAGTATAATGAAGAGCTTTCAGTGGACCTAAAAAAAGTAAATGAAGCACTGATTATAGAATACAGAGAGCGGCTTGAAATAGAGCCTAATAACAAAGAGCTCATGCTTGAGCTGGCATGGTGCCTTTTCCAAAATGGACTATATGAGGAGTGTACTGCACTTGTACAATCTATTGAGGTTGAGGACTCTGTTTATTATGATTATTACAACCTGATTAGCCGTGTACATCTGGCTATGAGGGATTATAAAAAAGCCTTTCCTTATGTAGAGCAATGGCTGGAAGAAATTTTAAAGGCTAAGGATCAGGGCGGAGAAGACACAGTGAAAAAGCTAAGAAGACTGCCTTATGCCTACTATGCCATGTCAGAATGCTATCATAGCTTTGCGGAGGAAAAGGGCTTTGATACAGAAGATTCCGAGCAGTGCTTAAAATATCTTGATTTGGCCATAGAAGCAGAAGGAAAGGGCTATGACCTAATCTCTTACTTATCAGCGAAGGCTCAGGTGCTGTTAAAGAAGGGCGATAATAAGGCCTGTATTGATGTCTGCGATGAAATACTAAGAATAAACAATGAGTATTTTCCTGCTTATATATATAGACAGGAAGCTTACTATAACTTGAAAATGGCCAGGGAGGTCGTTGATGATTATTTTAGAGCTGTAGAAATCTACAAAGGGTATGCAAGGATATACCTGCTTGCTGTAAAGGTATATATTGAGTATGAACAATACACTGATGCTTCTAAGGTGATCAACAGTGCCAAAGAGGCCGGCGTTGAGAGTAATGAGCTTGCCTTCCTGGAAATCAAAATACGAAGAATACTGGCAGAGACCAATAGAGAAAAAGAGGAGATCATCTCAGAGCTGGATAAATTCTACGTTAGAGTACAGAAAAAACCTGGAGACTTGGAGGATATATCCCTAATATTTCATGAACAAGCCCGTTGTTACTATGATATAGATCAATATTCGCCGGCTCTGGACAAAATAAACAAGAGGCTGGCGGTTAAAACCAGTGATAACAGCATGATTTTAAAAGCTGATATACTCTATGAGCTAAAACAAAATCAGCAGGCCTTGCCTATTTATCAGGAGATGGTAAAAAAGTATCCGGATTATGCCTACGGATACTATCAGATAGGTAGATGTTATCATGCTATGGGCAAATTGAAAGAGGCTGTTGATAATTATTTAGAGGTAACTGAACTAGAGCCCGAAAATAAATATGTTTATAGTGAGCTAATGGAAATCTATAAAAGACGGTACCTGGAAAGTTTCAAACCGGAGGACTATAGCCTAGCAGTTACCTATGGAAAACGGCAGGCTGAATTGCGGCCCTGTCTGTATTACTATAATAGCCTAGGACTCATATACCTGGAAAACAACGATTTCCAAAATGCCTTGAAGGCCTTTGATGAGGCACTAAAGGATGATAGTGATGCTATTATGTATCCCTATAACAATATAGGTTATACCTATCAGCTTATGGGCAACTATGAGGAAGCCATCAAGTATTATAAACTAGCCATTGACAATCTTTATAAAAATGATTATCTCCCTTATTGGAATATAGCCTTTTGCTATAGGATGACAAGGAGATATGGGGATGCTATTAAAGTTTATGAAATGCTGGAAAAGAAAGACGATGCCAAAATTGCTATCAGAAAACTGATGCATATATATAAGGAAGTGAAAGCCTGGGATAAGGCTTTAGAGCAAGCTCATAAGCGCTTAAAGCTTAAAGTGGGAGAAATGAGCTATTTATTGGACTGCGGAGAAATATACGGTCTTGCAGGGGATAAAAATAATGCCTTAAATTACTATAAGAAAGCTGTTTCAAAATATCCTAAGCAGATTCTTCCCAGTTTAAAATTGGCAGATTATTTGTTTTGGATACTGGGGAAGAAGCGAAAGGCCTTAAAGTATTACTATAAGGCTTGTGAAGCATATGCCCAGAATGGCTCCAAATTTGACGAGGATTTTTTGTATGTATTAGTGCACATGTCACATGTACTTAAGGCCTTGGGAAAGACAAAGGAAGGTATTGAAGTAGCAAGGGCCTTTTATAGCAATATAAATACGGAATTCGGCAGTATAGAACAATGGCTGCGCAATCCAAGCCGCTCCAAGGAACGACTTTACATGCTTGCGGTTATCAATTACAACAACAATGAATTTGAAAAGACCATGTATTACATGAGACTTATGAGAGAAAGCACTAACTGCAAGAACTGTAACAACTGCAAATGTTATGAATATCTCCTGTTAGAGGGAATGATGCTGGAGCTTCAAGGGGATTACCTAGGAGCTTTACAGAAGTATATGGAAGTTCAATATATTGCTCCAACTGATGTGGAGTGTATACTAAAAATAAATGAAATGAAAGATAAAGCAAAAGTGAGGTAGCTATGATTATTGGTATTGATTTAGGAACAACCAACAGTTTGGTAGCTTATTTTACAGAGGATGGACCTGAAATAATTCCCAACCGTTTGGGAAAACATCTTACTCCCTCCGTAGTAAGTATCGATGAGGAAGGACAATTATATGTAGGAGAAACCGCCTTAGAGAGGATGTATTTATATCCCAATACCAGTGCCAGTGTTTTTAAAAGAGACATGGGTAGTGACAAGAAGTACACCTTAGGCAGCAAGACTTTTACTGCTGAAGAACTGTCTTCTTTTATTCTTCGGTCTCTCAAAGAAGATGCCGAATATTATTTGGGAGAAGAGGTAACGGAAGCGGTTATCAGTGTGCCGGCCTACTTTAGTGATGCCAGAAGAAAGGCCACTAAGAGGGCAGGGGAATTGGCAGGACTTAAGGTAGAAAGGATCATCAGCGAACCCACCGCTGCAGCTATAGCCTATGGCCTATATCAAAATAATAAGGACACGAGATTTTTGGTGTTCGACTTAGGCGGCGGAACCTTTGATGTGTCAATTCTGGAGCTCTTCCAGAACATTTTGGAAGTCCATGCAGTAGCCGGGGACAATTTTTTAGGAGGGGAAGACTTTACAGAAGTATTGGTCAACATGTTCTTAAATGAAAAGGGCCTAAAGGCTGAAGAACTTGACCATAAAACCCTAGTTCATATAAGGAAGCAGGCTGAGCTCTGCAAGAAGAGTTTTATGACAGAAAAGAAGCCCCTTATGTCCTGTAAGATCAATGATGAACTCTTAGAAATGGAAGTAGATACAGATAAATACGAGAAAAACTGCGAAAAACTCCTGGAACGCATAGGACAGCCTATAAAAAGAAGCCTGGCAGATGCCAAGGTAAGGCTTTCCGATATAGATCAGGTAGTAATGGTGGGAGGGGCCACAAGACTTCCCGTAATATATAAATATGTAAGTAAACTCTTTAAGAGGTTGCCAAACACCAGTGTAAATCCTGATGAGGTAGTTGCCCTGGGGGCAGCAATCCAGGGAGCTATGAAGGAAAGAAAGGAAGCCATCAGGGAGGTAATCCTTACAGATGTATGCCCCTTTACCCTTGGTACGGAGGTAGTGAAGGAGCTGGAAGGCAGCCGCTATGAGTCCGGCTACTTTTGCCCCATAATTGAAAGGAACACAGTGATTCCCGCCAGCAGGACAGAAAGGCTCTACACCGTCTATGATTATCAAACCACCCTGAGGGTAAATGTGCTCCAGGGAGAAAGCCGCTTTGCTTCTAATAATCTGTACCTGGGTGAGCTTTCAGTGACAGTACCAAAGGCCTTGGCAGGCAAAGAAGCCATAGATGTAACCTATACCTATGATATAAACTCAATCCTGGAGGTCCAGGTTAAGGTGGTATCTACCGGAGAGGTAAAGAAAATGATAATAAAAGGCCATAACGTAGACATGACTGAGGAAGAAATAGAGAAGAGGATGGAAGAACTGGCCTATCTAAAGATTCACCCAAGGGAGCATGAAGCCAATAAGCTGGTGCTCTTAAAGGCTGAAAGACTCTACGAGGAGAGCATGGGGGATGTGAGAAGAGTGCTGGAACAAGAAATTACAAAGTTTGAAAGCGCCCTGAATAGCAGAGACAAAATAAAAATTGAGGAAGCCCGCAAACGGCTTGTGGATGTGATGGTAGAGCTAATGGGTGACCATCTATGATAGACCCTTAAGTTTATCCACCACCAATACATCCGCCGGCACCCAAGGAAGGCTGTCCAGCTCATCTGTGGTTATCCACTTGGCGTCATTGTGGGCATTTAAACGGAGCTCACCGCCGCAAATGTTGGATATAAAACAATGCATTGTAAGGTGAAAAGTTGGGTAGTCATAATCAATAGTGGTCAAATACTCGGAGATATTTATGTCCACCTCTAATTCTTCCTTAATCTCACGGATAAGGGCTGCTTCGCGGGTTTCGTGGACTTCCATTTTCCCACCGGGAAACTCCCACATGTCCGCGAATTCACCGTAGCCCCGGCGGGTAACCAATATTTTATTATCATGCTTTATAATAGCAGCAACTACTTCTATTGTTTTCATAGCCAAATCCTCCGTTAAATATATCTTAAGCATTATAACACTATGGATAATTGGCTACAAGATATGTATAATTAAAAATCACAGATGCCCTTTCTTAGGTGCATCTGTGATTTTTTTAGTTGCTGTTACTATATTATGTTTATCTTGACTTCTTTCTGAGAAGTACAAGGCTGGAAAGGCCTGAAAGACCGGCTACTACTGTTACGCCTAGTACACCTGCATCACCGGTTTTTGGGTTGCTAGAGACAACGCTTGTACCAGTTTCTCCTGCAGCTTCAGTTTTTACAGGGAAGTTATCGAAGCTTACAGATGCAAAGTGTGATCTTACACCAACAGCTCCGGAAGCATATTTATCATCTTTTGCAGTAACCACCGGTTCTTTGCTGCTATCTGCATAAACAGTGATGTCTGATCCCTTTACAACAACCTTTAAATGTGCAGTTTTATCCTTCAATAAACCAGGAATAACCTCACTTCTGCCTATTTCATTCCAGGACTGATCAAACCTACCAATGTAGACAGTTCCGTCTTCACCGCCACCGATGTCATTTATACCTACTGTATAACCATTGAAAAAGTCACCATTCTCAGCCTTTGGATTGGTTACCCTAAAAATTACTCCGGAGTTTGCTATACCGCTTAAAACCTTTACATCAACTTCAATAGTACAATCGCTTATGTTTTCGCCAACCACAGTTTTAATGCTTGTGTCAGCAGGAGCTGTGTAAGCACCATCAGTAAATAGCATGGTTCTTCCTGCATCTTGGCTATATTCTACCCAGCCGGCAGCCTTTCCATCATTAAAGTTATAATCCAAAACAGTCTTTTCTGCTGCAAAAGCTACAGTTGAAATTTATGTAATTATTATGAAATTTTTTAATGAATTGCCTATATAGTTTTATCCGGCAGTAGGATAAGTGGAAGTTTAACCCAAGACAAACTTATTTATATATTCAACAAGGCAAGTGTGATATAATCTTTTATAAATAGAGTGGTCAGGTAATACTAAAGACAGACTGCTGAAAATATATAGATCTATAGGAGGAGAACATAATGAAAATAACTATGTACGGAGCAGCAATTTGCCCAGACTGTGTTGAAGCAAAAGCCATCTTGGAGAAAAGAGAAGATATCCAGTTGGAATACAAAAATATTACCGAAAGCACAAGAACATTAAAGGAGTTCTTGGCATATCGCGATAATGATGAATTGTTTAAAGAAGTTATTAGCGAAGGCAGAATCGGAATTCCATTCTTTATTTTAGAGGATGGGAGAAAGACCCTTGATATTTTTGATTATATTGATGAAGAAAAACCACAACCGGTTAAGAATGTTTGCTCCATTGATGGAACTGGGTGCTAGTAATAGGTAAGACCGAGGATACCAAATACTCAGTTTGGTATTCTCATAAAAATTATTTGTTTATTTTTTATATAAATTTGATATAATATAAATAAGAAATGCTTAGTGCTACCAACACTAAGCATACCTAGAACATTTATTTTGTTTTAGGGCTATTAGATTTTAACGTGAATAGTTAAGTAGAGAAAAGTGCTAATCTTTGCGGGATGGAGCACTTTTTTCTTTGCTTTTTGCTTCTATGTTGAGTCCTATAAATCTAATTTCGATCTTTAGATGATACACAAACAGATTGTGTTGTAAAACTAATCTAATTATGTACACTACAGTAACACATTTTAGAAGTGTTTCTAGCATATCCAATACCACCCCCTAGCTATAGTGAAATGAATCACCAATAGCCCTGGGAGATAAAACACATTAATGCATTTAATGTGGATCGTTCTTTTTTACAATAATTTGGTAACAAATCAATTTTATGATATGATATTAGTAAATCAAAACACTATTGTGGAGGTAGTAAATGAGTTTTTACAACAAGTTAGCAGCTCAGAAGCATATTGCTGGTATTTTAGGGGTATTTCTGATTTTATCCTTTGCAGGATGTGTAATGGCCATAGTTCGAGTGCTTTATACAGGGGAGACAAGTTTTTTGTTTCTGATTTGGAATCTTTTTCTTGCCTGGATACCTTTTACGATGGCTCTGCTCATAGATTATATTTGCAGATACTATAAATCCGGTGGATTAAAAAAACTGATGCTTTTTGGTAGTGGAGCTATATGGCTATTCTTTTACCCAAATGCACCCTACTTAATAACAGACTATATTCATTTCAGCAGAATGAGATTTTTCTCTTTTATGGGTGGCTACAATATGAACTTCATAGTGTGGTATGATTTTGTGATGTTCTCACTATTTATATTTACAGGGTTTTTGCTAGGTTTTGTTTCTCTTTATACGGTTCAAAAATTAGTGGCTGTTAGGCTTAATAAGTTCACTGGATGGCTGATGGTGATAGGTACCTTATTATTAAGTAGCTTTGGCATATATCTTGGAAGGTTTATTAGGTGGAACACTTGGGATATCATTGAAAATCCGGTGGGCTTAATAAAGAGTGTTTTGGGAAGTTTGAATAGGCACTCTGTGGCTTTTACAATCACTTTTGGGATGTTTTTGGTGCTTGCATATGTAGGGCTTTATTTTATTGCAAGGTTGAGTAGGTATGAGGTGGTTTTGAATAGAGAAGGTTAGGGGAGATTTATAGATATGAATTCAAGAATAGCAATTATAAAAAGTAAACTTGATTTATTAAAGTCATTGGATAAAGACTTTTCTATCTTTGGGTCTAAAGAGCATAGGTATATTTCCAAAAAAGTAGATATATCAGAAATAGAAAGGTTTGAAAACAAATATGACTGTTTGTTACCAACAGCAAGGACTTCGAGTATAGGTTTTTATGATTGGTATGAGCATTGGTTAGATTCATGTTTATATCCAGGCGTAATAGTTAATGACCCTGGTATGCCTTCGAGTAGTCCGCAAAATGTCCAGGCATTAAATTATCATGGTAAGAAGCTTACCATGATACCTGAACATGTCTTTGGATGTACAAATTTGACTGAATTAAATCTTACTTACAACAATTTAACTAATGTTACGCCCAAAATTCTTAAGTTACAGAAGATTGAAAAACTAAATCTAAATCATAATAAATTAGGACTTATACCTTTCATAATTAGTGGCCTAAAAAATCTTAAGGTTCTTGAATTAGCAGCGAATGAAATTGAATATTGGGGAAAAAGTATATCTTTATTTAACAAGATAGAATATCTTATAAGAAAACAAAATGCCACACTAGGCTTTGAGAATTTGGAGTTTTTAAATATTTCATCTAATAAACTTAAACAAATACCAAATGAAATAAGAAGGTTTAAAAAACTAAAAAGGTTATGGATAAGTTACAATTGTATTGAATCAGTTTCAGAATATATTTGTGAATTAAAGGAATTAGAAGATTTATCGATTTGGTCAAATAAGCTTAAGAAACTGCCTAAATCTATTGGAAATATAGAGGGGTTAAAAAAATTAGATTTATATAATAATCAGCTAAAAGAAATTCCGGAAACCATAGGAAACCTAAAAAATCTTAAAGAATTAATCTTATATTCCAACAAACTTGAAGCTGTGCCAGCTTCCATAGGTAATTTAAAGAGTCTTGAGATATTAAACTTAAGTAGTAATAAGATAAAAAAGCTGCCGGATGAAATAGGACACCTAAATAACTTAAAGGTATTAGATTTAAGCGGCAATAATATTAGTGAATTACCTAATTCAATGTCAAGTATGAAGAGTTTAAAGGAGCTTTATATAAACAAAAACCTTTATTATAGTATGGATATACGAAAAAAATTTCCTAATGTAACGGTTATTCCAACGGAGAGGTGAGGATATTCAACACTTTTTATAATACGATAGTGGTGGATTTAACGGTCATGGACACTTAAGGTACATTCAGGCTACCAGGGCCGGTTTGTTAAAGCTAGGTATATTCTTTATTAAGTCAGCATTTTCCGATGCTAAATATATAGATATAGATTCGGAAGAGAAAACACTAGATTGGGTCGATCCAGAATCAGAGGAAACAATTGATTATATCGAAGTAATAGAGAATGTTGAAAAGCTGCTTAAATCTAGAGAGCGATTAAGACATGTGCCATTGCCGGGGGATAAGAAATGGTGGCAATTCTGGAAGTAAAGTTAATTCCTAAATTGATTGTGTAAGCAGGACATCCTTATCCACCACAAGGATAAGGGCCCTGCTTTTATTATTTTGCTCCACCAAGGTATATAGGAGCAAATAATAAACACTGAAGTAAAAGCAAAGAATTAAAATAGGATTCCCTTACATGCTTTTTAAAGGTTTATTGAATATTTGTGCCAAAAATAGAACTATAGTGAATATGCCGCAGAGCACAAATAAGAATGAAATAGATGTAAATGGAGCAATTGCGGAAACAATCATAGAGGCTAAAGGGATTGAGCACATAGCAATTGAATTGTATAAGCCACCTACTCTAGCCACATAGTCCTTGTCTATTTTCGTCATAAAGGTTACATTTATGATCATCATGAATAAGCTAGCTAAAGTTCCTGCCAAAAGGCATGTGATGATGAGGCCTGGAATCAATAATGGTTTAGGAGTAATACACAAGATGGGAGCATACATAGATTTGTGTAAATCAAATCTATGTATGCTCTTTTTATGTATGTGTAGCTGGTAATTGTGGAAATAATAACTATAAAATATTTTTGAGAGGAGTATAAAAAATGAACCTATTAGAATTACCAGATATAGATTTGAATAAGGAATTGAGTAAATGTAAGAACATGGAGGACCTTGTTGGCAAGAATGGATTAATGCAGAGATTGTTTGGAGGGATAATACAGCAGTTTCTAGAGGCAGAGATGGAGGAACACCTTAGCCGAAAAAAGTATGAGAGACAAGAGGATGTTGATAAAAATTATAGGAATGGGTATAGTTCAAAGAATATAAAAACTAGCTTTGGAGAAGTTGCAGTAGATGTTCCAAGAGACAGAAAAGCAGAATTTGAGCCAAAGATAGTCAGAAAATATGAAACTGTGTGCAATGAGCTTGATAAGAAGGTTATAGGCCTTTATGCTAGAGGTATGTCTGTGGATGACATTAAATCAGAAATAGATGAACTGTACGGGGTAGATATTTCCCCAGCAATGATTTCTAAGATCACTGATAAAGTAATGGATACAGTTGTTGCCTGGCAGAACAGGGCCCTAGATCCGCTGTATCCCATAGTATACATGGATGCTGTTCATTTTAAAGTAAGGGAGGATCATAGAATAATTACTAAAGCAGCCTATGTTTGTATGGCCCTAGATTTGAAGGGCTGTAAGGACATTCTTGGAATATGGATTGGTGAACACGAGGGAGCAAAATTCTGGTTATCAGTTTGTAATGACTTGAAAAACAGAGGGGTTCAGGATATATTCATAGCCTGTATGGATGGTCTTAAAGGGCTTCCAGATGCAATTAAAGCTGTTTTCCCAGTAGTTAATATTCAGAACTGCATAGTACATCAGATAAGAAACTCTATAAAGTATATCCCCTCAAAGGATATGAACGCCTTTTTGAAGGATTTAAAGACTGTGTACCAAGCCGTAAATGAGTCAATGGCAGTTCAGTCATTGCAAGTGCTAGAGGAAAAGTGGGGAGATAAGTATCCAATAGTTATACAATCATGGAAAAACAATTGGGAGAACTTGTCTACTTACTTTGATTTTCCACCGGAAATACGAAAGATAATCTATACGACCAATGCATTGGAAGGTTTTAATAGACAACTTAGAAAGTTTACAAAGATTCGGACAGTATTTCCTACTGATGATTCTCTTATAAAGGCTCTATATCTTGCCACGGAGCAGATAATGCTTAAATGGACCGCACCTATCCAGAATTGGGCCAGCACACTGGCACAACTTAGTATACGGTTTGATGAAAGGCTTGAACAATATCTGTAATTGAGAAGCCTGTACTATTTAGAATATTTATGTATAATAATAAAAATATTGCACAAAATAATATCAACAAAAGGCTACACTATCTATTTTTAGTAATTCCCCAAAAAATTAAAATTATTACTGAGTTTTACCTCAGTAATAATTCCCAAATAAAGAATAGCATGTCTTTTCTATTTTACACAAACCTATGGACGTTCTCGCTGCATACTATGACTTTGATGCTGCAAGGATAGCTATATTTGAATACATAGAATCCTGGTACAATAGAAAAAGGCTTCATAGCAGTATCGTTTATATGACACCTCAACAGCTTGAAGAAGCCTTAAGAAAAACTGCATAAAAGTTTGAGTTTTTGTGTCTACTATATTGACATAAATCCAATTTTCAGACTTTTATTGATCTAGTAATTTGCCAATTTCACGAACATACTTTTTATCTATTAGCTTGTATTTGAATCTATTTGATTTATTCTCAGCAGAACCATCTTTCTCAAATTCCTTATCAAGCCATAAGATCCATTCCTCAAATGATCCATCATCATATAGGATTTTTAAATAGTATGGGTCATATTCACTACCAGATACTTTGGGACGTAGTGGTTCAAAAAGTCCAATTGTATACTTATTAAATATAACTTTTATCGATTCTTCATCGGAAAATGTCCATGACTTTATCGTAGTCATTTTCTGTTCGTCGAATATATCTGTATCTCCTGGAATAATTTTTTTTATTTCTATTTTAGTGACACCGGAATATGAATCAGTATCACTTCGATGGTAGCGTAAGGCTAAGATAGCGAAGAGTAGAATGAGAATTATCAAAATTATCGTGTATGATTTTTTCATAGTGTTCCACCTCAATACAATTAGATAATTTGCCTTTATAAAATATGATTTGTTTATATCCTGATAATATTAAAGTGTTGCAAGATATTAATATTTATATATTAGAAAGTAATATACATTTATTGAGTCCAGCTGTTATATACCTTATCCGACCATAAAAAAGCATTGTATCCATCATGGAAAACAGTATAAACAACTTGTGCTCCACTTGTCAAAGATTTAGAAGTTCCATAAGAGTTATAGTCAAAATTGAAGCTAGCTCCTCCGTTATTCTGAGCAAAAGATGTTAAATCTGTTGGTTCGTATATGACATCTGCTTGTTTATCAACTCGTCGTATAAATTTACCGTCTTGATAAATTCTCCCGTTTTGTGTTTTACGAAACTCGTCTATTGTTCCGACATCAACACTATTTGCAAAGTACCAATTCATAATTGACTTTATATATGTCCAATAACCATTAGCTTTTAAAAATTTCGCTACATAATCAAGATATGATGGGATTTTAATGGAGTTACCATTTGCTGGACCTACATTATATATATTTATATTTCCTCTGTCAGATCCAAACCACGTATAAATTGAATATACGCCTGCATTTTGTGCACCTATGAATGATTTCACTGCAGAAGAGTTTGTCCATACCCTGTTAATAACACTATTATCTAAATCTCCCTTATAAGTTTCTAATATAATCATGTACTTACCAGTATAATTTAATATTTCTGAATTTGGAGGAGAATCAATTATCTGATAGTAACCATCTTTATTTGAAAGCCATTTACTTGATGCTGAATTGACATAAGTATAGTCTCCCAAAGCTGAATTCATAGTAGTATACGTGGATGCTGAATGAGCTAATAAACCTTCAACCTTATCTTTAGAATTATTTATGCCATTATTGACTATACTATTGTTACTAATATTCGAGTTCATTTGTGCTATTAAGTCTGAATAGTCTGTATTCTTTTCGCCGAATAACATAAAGTAACACCATCTTTACTTAAATCTCCTACGCTAAGAGAAGCAATTGTGGTATCGGTAGATGGATCATAATATAATCCTATTATTGTACTATCTTCTTTTTGCTTGTTCTTAAGCTTTCCGAATACAGGACCATAAAATACAGTTTTATTATTTATATTGAATGTATCTAAGTTTCCTTCTACAGTGAATGAGTAATTTTCTTTACCGATATGTAGAACACTCTGTCCGCTAACTGAATTACATTCATCTCCAGGTATAATGTCTAGATTCATTTTTAAAGAGGTTACTTTATCAATTTTAGATTTAAACTTATTAAAATGTGCATCTTCTAAATGCTGCTTTTCATCACCCATTTGAGATTTGGACAAAATCTCACTATTAACTGATAGTTTTGTGTTTACTTTGATTTTCTTATGATTCTCCTGTGCTTGTACTCTAATATTAGAAAATATGGTTACAAAGACAAATAAAAAAGTTAATATCATAATTATTTTTCTGTTTTTTTTCATATACAAGACTCCTTTAGATTTATTTATAATAAATAAAGTATGATACTTCAATAAATGATAGATTGATTGATGATATAAGCAGATTATTCCATCAGCTTATTATTAAGATGATTATCCCACAAAAAGCTAGTAATAATTCCCAAGCGTAGCACCTCATGATATAATAGTATTTGGTCATTTGACCCGGGGCCAAATGTACCTATAAAAATAATAATATTATCACAAAGGAGATTTTACTATGTTTTGCAGAAATAACGTTCAACAAACTTCATTATTAGACCCTATTGCTCAAATGCCAAAATATCTTCAAGATATTCTAAAGAAAAGTTGGGCTCAAGCTTTTAGGGATCAGATTTTCCCTCTAATAAATGAGGACCGTTTTTCTGTAATTTATAGTTGTGATCAAGCTTCAAGACCTAATACTCCTGTTAATGTGATTATAGGCCTTCTTATGATAAAAGAAATATTTCAACAGTCTGATGAAGAGCTCATAGGCTCACTTCATTTTGATAAAAGATACCAGTACGCCCTTTGTACAACTAATTATGATAAACAACCAGTATCCATCAATACTTTAACCAATTTCAGAAATAGGGTTATTGACTATGAGTAATCTACTGAAATAGACTTAATTAAATTAGAAGTTGAAGCGTTAGCTGAAGCTTCGGCTAATTTTCTTTGCATTGATAATAAAAAGGTTAGAGTTGATTCGCTTATGGTTAGTTCTTCCTGTAAAAAGCTTAGCCGATTAGAGCTAATTTACTCTGTTAACAGCAGATTTATTAAGGAGTTAAAGGAAGTAAATGAATCGCTCATTCCTCAAGATTGCCTTGTTTATCTTGAAAAAGGTCATAAAAACGACACAATATACAGAACTCAGGATTCACAAGCTGATTCTAAGCTTTCAATGCTTCTAAAACATTCCCTGGCTCTACTTGAAGTCTGTTCACAAGCTGGAGAAACAGTAACTGATTTGGATAGTTATCAGCTTCTTATTAGAATGCTTGGAGATCATACCGATAAAGACTCAAACAATAATATTACTGGGAAAGCAGGTAAAGATATATCTTCAACAAGTCTTCAAAATCCAACAGATCCTGATGCAACATACAGAAAAAAATATGGTGACAATACTGGTTATGTTGTAAATGTGGTTGAAGCTTTTAATGATGTTACAGGTGGTATTATCACAAATTAAGATCTAAAACCTAATATCTACAGCGATTCAAGCTTTTCTGATGATGTTATTGAAGCTATCGCTTCTAAGAAAAGTGATGAAGATAAAGTACAAGTTATAATCGATGGTGCTTACCATGAACAAGAAAAAGCTGAATCTGCTTTAGAAAAAGGTATCGAACTAATACCAGGAGAACTTGTTGGAAGAAAACCATCCACAGATAAATTGCCTTACTCTGATTTTGCTGTGGATAAAGATAAAAATGTAATAAGCAAATGTCCGAGTGGTAATGAGCCCGTCGAGTCTTATAACAGCTCAAAATCATATAGTGCTAAGTTTAAAAAGTCGGATTGTGAAAAATGTCCCCTTAGAGACCAATGCCCGATTAAACAACAAAAGGAGTTTAACATTGTACGTGTTAGCGAAAAAAGATACAATAAAGACCTTCAAAGGGCTAAAATGTCTCTGCCAGAATATATAGAACTTACGAATCAGCGAGCAGGTGTTGAGGGTATACCTTCTGTACTTAGAAGAAGGTATAGAATTGACACCATGCCCGTCAGGGGACTTTTGCGCTCAAAATTATGGGTTGGATTTAAAATCGCAGCCTATAATTTTAAAAAGCTGCTAGCGCAGCTCCTTAAGAAAGGAGAAGTCGCTTTAGCCAATTTGTTTTTTACCTTTTTATTAAATTTTTCGGTAACTTCTACTGTAGAATAGCGGAAGTAGAAGTAGTCTTCTCATCCTAACGGATGAAGAATAACTGGTTTTTGTGGTTTAATCATAACGTTTCTTTTTCATAAATCACCTCATCTATTTTTTAGAACAATAAGATTAATTTATATACTATTATACAAATACGTATTTACATATTTTAGTATATATTATAAATATATGTATTGCAACATTATTATTCTATTTATGTTTCTTTTTTATTTTAATACCTAATAATGTTTAGTGTAAAATGAAAATAGAACAAAATAAAACTCTAGCAGTTTGCTGGAAAAATAAAAAACATTGTCAAGCACCTTCAAATAATATATCCTCTAAGTTGTCGAGACTATAGGGGAGGTTATGAAAGGATGTTAACAATGTATAGAATTCATTATATCAAAGAACTAAGTCAATTTGAAGGAAAAAGTTTAAGGGAGATTAGCAGGATAACAGGACATGCATTTGCAACTGTGCAAAAGTATGTTGATAAGGAAGATTTCAACCATAGTCCACAGCGAAGAAGTAAAAATGAGTTGAAAATAGATAAATATAAGGAACTAATAGATTCATGGCTTGAGGCTGATTTGACAGCACCAAAAAAGCAACGTCATACAGCGAAGCGTGTGTATGACAGGCTAGAAGAGGTGTTTGGCGATAGGCTTGACCTGTCACTAAAAACAGTTCAGTATTATGTTTCTGCAAAAAAGAAAGAACTGTTTAGCAAAAAGGATGGCTCGTTGCCGCTTAACCATCCTGCCGGTGAGGCTCAGGTGGATTTTGGAGAGGCAACTTTCATTGAAAACGGTGAAGAGTTTACCGGATACTATTTAAACATGTCATTTCCTTATAGCAATGGAGGATATGTGCAAATCTTTAGAGGTCAGAACCAGGAATGTTTCCTTCAAGGGGTGAAGAATATTTTTGAGCATGTGGGGAGGGTTCCTTATAAAATCTGGTTTGACAATTTATCTGCAGCAGTGATAAGTATAAATAAAGATGGTGATCGAACTCTTACTCAACAATTTGAAAGATTCGCCGCTCACTACAAATTCCAGGTTAATTTTTGCAACCCTGCAAGTGGTAATGAGAAAGGTAACGTTGAGAACAAGGTAGGTTACCATAGAAGAAATTTATTTGTGCCTATACCCGCTTTCAAGAACATTGATGACTATAATAAGTTACTTTTGCAGATTTGCGATAATGACATGGATAGAAAGCACTATAAGAATGATGTAACTATAAAAGAGCTCTTTAACGATGACTTAAAGAAGATGTTTCTTCTACCGGCGGCAGGATTTGAAATACATAGAATATTTAGTGCAACTGCAGACAATTATGGCAAGGTTAAATTTGAAACCAATACATACTCTACTTCTCCAGCGTTAGCTGGTAAGAAAGTTCTCATCAAGGCTACAGCATTTCAGGTTATTATACTTGATGAAAAATATGGCCACGTAGTTACACATAGAAGGCTGTACTGCAAGAATGCAGAAAGTATGAACTGGATCCCATACTTATCCACACTAGCACGAAGACCCAATGCATTAAAATATACTGATTTTTACAATGAGCTTCCAGAGCCTTGGAGAAACTACTAGAATCAACAGATGCCTAAAACAGGCTAAATTTGATGTAATTAAAACATTTGAAAACTACAGTTTTAAGGATATAGAGATTCCAGAAAAACTTCCTCTGGAGAGCATAAGAAACGCAGATTTCATTGATAGAAGGGAAAACCTTATCCTCTACGGTGGTGTAGGTACAGGCAAGACTCACCTTGCTACCGCAATTGGAGTAGAGGTAATAAATAAGGGGAAACGAGTAAGATTTTTTAGGACAGCCGCACTTGTTAATGAGCTTGTAGAAGCTAAGGCATCTGGAGAACTAAAAAGATTTTTTAAGTCAATAGAAAAATGTGATTTGCTTATTTGTGATGAGTGGGGCTATCTTCCCCTTAGTGCTGAGGGAGCACAGCTTTTATTCCAAGTTATTTCGGATTGCTATGAACGTAGGAGTTTAATCATAACCACTAATCTTGAATTCGGCAGATGGAACAGTATTTTCTATGACGAAAGGCTTACTAGTGCGATCATTGATAGGATAATACACCATAGTTATCTCCTTCTTTTCAAGGGGGGGAGTTACAGAATACAACACTCAACCATAAATTAACATATATGTAAACAAGGGTGCTTGAAAAATTCTTTGCAGAACGCTAAAAATTACACTTGCAAAATACATAGATACTATTATTTTCTTAAGTCTATTGTTATATAGTATATAAAATGTCATAGTTGTTAAAAACTGATTTATAACAGAGCTTGAGTTATAGCAAATTTATAGGAGTAAATTGAAATGTATGAATATTTTTGTTATTATTGTGATAATGAATTTACGGTGGGGGTACGTATGAGGAAAGAATTAAAAGAATTCGTTGAAGATGCTGATTTTATTGAAAGAATGAATAAAGCTTTTGCAGATTTAAGAGCTGACTATGAACTTGATTTAGACGAATCTAAAGATAAAATAAATGAACTTAAGGCAGTACATGTGGATAATAAGAACCATTTATCTAACCTAATTTCATATTCAACTAAATCCAGTGGAATAATATCTGGCTTGAGAGGTACTGGAAAAACACATTTATTTTTATTAGCTAGAGAAAGTATAAATGAAAATGTAAGTAAAAATAAAGCAATTGTTATTTACTTGAATGTAAAAAGACTTCATTTACCTCAAAGATTTAATCAAGAAGAGTTTAACAGAGTATTTAGTTTGTTTTTGTATAATGAGTTAATTAAACAGTTAAGTGGTATCATACATCAACTTCAAGAAGAGATATTCCTTAAAAAGTTTCTGTCAATATTTAAGAATAATCAAAAAGAATTAGTTAGGAGTTTAGAAAAAGCGATTATTAAGATAGGAATGTTTAAAGAAATAATAAAGCAGGGTAGCCAAACTTATGTTAATTTAGAAATGGGAACTATAAAAAGTGAATCATTTGAAAAGGAATTATTAGATATAAAAAATAAAATTGCTTCGAAGTTAAATGTAGGTACTTCCGAGATGTCGGCTGAGAATACAATTACTTTAATTAATGAAGTAAGCGAAAAAATGGCGACGAATAACACATATCTTACTTATTTAAATATACAAGATGTAAGGACTCAATTAATAGATACTCTCAAGCTTTTAAAGCTTGAGTCAATTACATTCTACGTTGATGAGTGGGAGAAGTTGTATTATAATCAGCAGGCTCAGGATTTCTTAGCGTTTTATATAGATAGAATGATTGACACACCAATTTACTTTTGGTTGGGCATAGTGCCTTATAGAGGAAGATTATATAGTCTTGATAATGGGGCAGACCTACAACATTTTATTAATCTAGATGACAGTTTAGTATATGAGAATTCCAAAACAGATAAGGAGATATGTATTAATTATTTTAAAAACTTTATTAATAACAGATTAAAGCATTACTTAGGTGAGTTAAATTTAGACTATAGCGTACTATTCAATAGCGATAAAAAACTAGAAATGTTAGTTCTAGCTTCAATGGGCAACTCAAGAGATTTTGGGACAATGCTACTTTTTAGTTGGTCTGAGTTTCAGAATTATAGGATTAACGGTGTATATTCCGGAAGGCCGTTTAAATATATAAGCGAAGATATGATAGTTAATGCAATTAAGAATGATGGTGACAAAAAGATTAGTAATATACGTGATGACAACAATTTAATGCGCATATGGAAGGACCTAGAGGAATACTGCTCGTCAAAAAAATGTAGCCATTTTGCAATTGAGGAAACAAAAAATAATATGGAAGTAATTTCTAATGAATTCTTCTCCGAATTAATTTATCATAGGTTATTGCATTTTAGAAAGGGACATGTGCCTCCTAAAGAAACAAAGATAAAAAATAAACTTTCAATTTATGCATTAAATTATGCATGTACTTATGATTCACATGCTAAAGATAAAAAATTTGAGTTTGTAACAAAATATGACGTTATCCATGATAGAGTACGTAGATATATTTATGAACCAGATAGAATAATACAGAGTATTAGAGTTAAAAATGGAGAAATATTTCCATGTAAGAACTGCTCAGAACCTATTAACATTAATAAAATGAAGCATGCGTGGGAAAAAAATAGTTGTCCATTTTGCGGTGGTGCTATTTATAACAAGTAAAAAAGATTATATGAAAGGATGGACTTAAGTATACATGAATTGAACTTAGTTCCTTTTGCTGATAAATTTGTAAATATAACTGTAAGAGGTAAATAAGTATGTGGATAGAAACACTAAAGGAATGTGCCAGGAGATGCTCCTTTTGGCCAATTGATGAAAAATTTTGAGAGAGATGGCATTAATTATTTGGGCTTTCGCATTAGCGATTATAAATCGATAATGCGAAAGCCCCTTTTTTCACATGTGTTCACAAGTCAAATATTGTAAGAGGGTGTGGAAAGCAATTATAAATATGATGTATAATAGAGCTATAGAGAGCAAAGGATTTATAAATTTATAGTAATGTAATATCAGGAGGAAAACATGATTACAGGCGAATTAAGAAGTAAAGTAGATAAAATATGGGAGACCTTTTGGACTGGTGGAATTACTAACCCACTAGAGGTTATTGAACAGTTTACATACCTTTTATTTATCAAAGGATTAGACGATATGGAAACCACAAAGGAAAATGAAGCAGTACTTTTAATGATAGATTATGAAGGGATTTTTCCAAATGATAAGCAGCACTTACGATGGAGTAAGTTTAAAAATGAAGAAGCAGGAGAAATGTATAGAATAGTTTCAGAAGAGGTTTTTCCGTTCATAAAAAACCTTCATGGAAAGAAAGATTCTGCCTATGCAAAATATATGGGAGATGCTATATTTAAAATTCCAACGCCTTTGATGCTTTCTAAGATAGTGGATGGTATTTCAAACTTAAATATGGAAAACCAAGACACAAAGGGAGACTTGTATGAATACCTGTTATCAAAGATTGCTACGGCAGGAACTAATGGACAATTTAGAACTCCAAGACACATAATTGATATGATGGTTAAGCTAATGAAGCCAAAACCAGAAGATATAATTGTAGACCCAGCCGCAGGCTCAGCAGGCTTCCTTGTATCAGCGCAGCAATATTTAAGAGATAACCACAGTGATCTTTTCTTAGTTCAGAGTTTAAAGGAGCACTTTAATAATGATATGTTCTATGGCTTTGATATGGATAGAACAATGCTTAGAATTGGTGCTATGAATATGATGCTACATGGTGTTGATAATCCGAACATAGAATATAGGGATTCACTATCTGAGGCAAATACAGATAAAGAGAAATATACTTTAGTTTTAGCAAATCCGCCTTTTAAAGGGAGCTTAGATTATGAAGCTGTATCAGCAGATCTATTAAAAATAACAAAGACTAAGAAAACCGAGCTGTTATTCTTAGCCCTATTTTTAAGAATATTAAAGCCGGGTGGAAGATGCGCTTCTATAGTACCGGATGGAGTACTATTTGGATCAACAGGAGGACATAAATCAATAAGACAGGAAATCGTTGATAATCATAAGCTCGAAGCTATAATATCCATGCCAAGTGGAGTGTTTAAACCCTATGCAGGAGTATCAACAGCTATAATGATATTTACTAAAACCGGCACCGGTGGAACAGATAAGGTTTGGTTCTATGACATGAAAGCTGATGGCTACAGCTTGGATGATAAGAGAAATCCAATTGAGGATAATGATATCCCTGACATTATTAAGAGATTTAATAATCTGGACAAAGAAGTAGACAGGAAGAGAACAGAGCAGTCTTTCTTTGTTGATGTGAAAGAAATTAGAGAAAATGATTATGATTTATCTATAAATAAGTATAAGGAAATTGTGTATGAGGAAGTAGAGTATGAGGCTCCTAGTGTGATTCTGCAAAGGATTAAGGGGTTAGAAGAAGAGATAATTCAAGGAATAAATGAATTAGAAAGAATAATAGAAGGCAAGTGATAAGATGGAGCAAGGATTACAAGATGTTTTTATTTTTATTAGAAATGGAGCAAGTATAAAGCAGGGAGAACTTGATGGAGGATATCCCATTACAAGAATTGAAACAATTGCAAACTCAAGGATTGATTTGAATAGAATGGGGTATGCAGGTATTGAGGAATTAGGAAATTATGAAGATTACCTACTAAAAGATGGAGATATATTGATGTCTCATATAAATAGTGAGAAACATCTAGGAAAAACTGCTATATTTGAAAATTTAGATGTGGATATAATACATGGAATGAATTTATTATGCTTAAGACCGAATAAAGAAATATTGTATCCTAAATATGCTTATTATTATTTTAATAGTCCTTTATTCAAAAATCAGTTACCAAGCATAACTAAGAAGTCTGTAAATCAAGCCAGCTTTTCAGTCAATGATTTAAAGAAATTGAAGATTTGTATTCCTGAGAGAGTGGTTCAGGAAAAAGTAGCAAAAGTATTAGACAAATCCAAAGAATTAATAGACAAAAGAAAAGCTCAAATAGAAGATTTAGATGAATTAGTCAAATCGAGATTTATCGAGATGTTTGGGGATCCAATCAAAAACAATAAAGGTTGGGATAAGATAGCAATTGGAGATAAGTTTCAAATTAAGACTGGAGCAACTCCAAGTAGAAAAGAAAATGTATATTGGGAAAACGGAAGTATTCCATGGGTAAAAACTACAGAATTAAAAGAGTATGTAATCACTGAAACAGAAGAGTATATTACGGAAGAAGGATTTAATAATAGCTCGGTTAATATGTTGCCCAAAAACACAATATTAGTTGCTATGTATGGTCAAGGTAAAACTCGTGGAATGACTGGAAAGCTTGGAATTGAGGCAACTACAAATCAAGCATGTGCAGCAATATTACCTAATGAAGATGAAAATATGGATTTTATATGGTATCAATTAAGATTATTATATAATGATTTAAGAGATTTAGGTAGAGGAGGAAATCAACCTAATTTAAATACTAATTTAGTAAAAGGCTATGAGTTGATTTTCCCACCAATGGAACTTCAAAATCAATTTGCAGACTTTGTTAAGCAAGTCGACAAATTGAAATTTGAAATGGAGAAGAGTTTGAAAGAACTGGAGGATAACTTTAATTCGTTAATGCAAAAAGCATTTAAGGGAGAATTATTTAATTGATATAGCTTGATTCAGTAAAAACTATTAAATTTATTTTAAACAGGTAAATTATGGGTTATAATGTAAAAAAGAAATTATATACCTTATGGGTGATAAGGAGAGATACAATTGTGAGTATTGAAAGTATTGAATTGAGAAATTTTACAGTTTTTAAAAATTTTAAAGTTAATTTTTCAAAAGGTATAAATATAATAACTGGAGAAAATGGAACGGGAAAAACTCAATTGCTTAAAGCGATTTATGCAGATATTCAAATTTCTAAAAGTAAAAATATAAATGATATTTCAAAGTATTTTAAGTCTGTCAATGTTAATAATGTTTTTTTTATTAAGCAGCTTAAACCACTATTTTTAGAGGTAAAAGCTTCAAAGATTAGTAATAAGTCAGATAAACAATATTTAATGGGAAAATTAAACTTGAGCATTAATGGAATAAATTCAACAGTTGGAAGTGATGATGAGTGCTCATATGAAATATCATATCCATCAGAAGAAATTAATTGTACATTTATTCCAGCAAAAGATATGCTTACACATTCTAAAGGATTTGTATCAATGGCTGACAAATTTAATGAATTTCCATTTGATAAAACATTAATTGATATTATAAATAAAGCTAGTCAGTGGCAATTAAAAGAGCCTCCAAAGATTGCGTTAAAGATACTACCAATTCTTGAAAAAATGATGGAGGGTAAGGTAGTTATTGAAAATGAAGAATTTTATGTGAAAAAAAATAATGGAGATATGATTAATTTTGCAGTTGAAGCAGAAGGATTAAAGAAAATAGGTTTATTATGGCAGCTTTTAATGAATGAAAATATAACAGAGGGTAGTGTTCTCCTATGGGATGAGCCGGAAGCCAATATTAATCCTAAGTTTGTTCCAGATTTAGTAGAAATACTAATGGAATTACAAAAAAATGGGATACAAATTTTTCTTACTACACATGATTATATTTTCGCAAAATATTTTGAAGTTAAACGTTCTGAAAGTGATGAAATTATGTATTATTCATTATATAAAACCGATGATGGTGTAAAGTTTGAAAGTAATATTAATTTCACAGATTTAAAAAATAACACAATTATGGATACCTTTATTCAATTGTATAAGGATGAAGTTGAAAGGGCGATGGAATAATGGTACAAATAAAAGAATCAGAATTATGGAGAGATAAATAATAACTTTTTTGAATTAGATAATAGTCAAATAAAGCTAAAATTTATTCTTGTTATTAAAGGTCATGAGATAGAATGGTTATTACCTGTATCAGATGCATTAAAAAAGAAATTATCATATCAAAATACTATTTGGAAAAGTGAAGTTATAGTAATGAATGATAAGATTGCTAATAAATATAATCTAGTTAAAAGTGTTGCAGAATAGCACTTTTAGTTAGATTATTTTGTAAATTGTATAGTAATACAATTAATGGCAATATACCATAATATATTAAAATGTAGGAGCTGAAAATTATGGTAGAAAGCCTCATAATTGAAATTGAACAGGAAATGATAAAGATACTTAATAATATGCAGATGGAGGAGCTTCATAAGGTTTTATTAAAAAAGCTACAAAGTGCTGCTTTAATGGATGAAGCTAATAATAAGGATTCTGAGAACGAAGAAGTAGATTATTGCAATTTATTTATTTGTGCAAAGCGTGTAGAAGGTTGCTCAGAAAAATCTATTAAGTATTATAAATCAACAATACACAATATGCTAAAGTCATTAAGTAAACCAGTGAAGCATATAACAACAGAGGATTTAAGAGGATACTTAGCTGAATATTATAAAAAAAGTAATTGCAGTAAGGTCAGTCTTGATAATATCAGAAGAATTTTATCAACATTCTTTTCATGGCTTGAGGATGAAAACTACATTATAAAAAGCCCTGTAAGAAGGATTCATAAAATAAGAACTGGAAAGATTGTAAAAGAAGTATATACAGATGAGCAGTTAGAGTTAATGCGTGATAACTGCACAGAAATACGCGATCTTGCAATTATAGATTTATTGAATTCTACAGGGATACGTGTTGGGGAGCTAGTAAAATTAAATATTGAAGATATTAATTTCAATGAGAGAGAATGTATTGTTCAAGGAAAAGGTGATAAGCAAAGAAGAGTTTATTTTGATGCAAGAACTAAAATACATTTACAAAATTATCTTAATAGTAGAGTAGATAATAACAAAGCATTATTTGTATCACTAATAGAACCCTATAATAGGTTAAATATTAGTGGGGTTGAGATTAAAATGAGAGATTTGGGAAGGAAACTTAATATTAATAAGGTACATCCTCATAAATTTAGAAGAACACTTGCAACAAGAGCTATTGATAAGGGGATGCCCATTGAGCAGGTGCAACATTTATTAGGACATCAGAAGATAGATACCACCCTTCAATACGCAATGGTAAATCAGAATAATGTTAAGATTTCTCATAGAAAGTTTATCGGGTAGAGCTTTAGGTGAGTTTATATATAAAATTGATATTTATTATACAATAGTAGGAGGGAGAGTACTCTATGTTATATCATGCTTCAGGTGAAATAGTGGAGTTTCCTGAAATTAGAAAAAGTAAGTATACTAAAGATTTTTCATGGGGATTTTATTGTACAAATAATTTTGAACAAGCAAAAAAATGGGCTAGAAGGAATAGGCAGAGTCCTATAATTAACTATTATACTTATACAGAAAATAATTCTTTAAGAATATTAAAGTTTGAAGAAATGAATGATGAATGGTTAGACTTTATTGCAAAATGTAGAAGTGGGTTTATACATGATTATGATATTGTTGAAGGACCTATGGCAGATGATACTGTATGGAACTATGTAAATGATTATCTATCAGGAGATATTTCAAGAGAGGCTTTTTGGGAACTAGCAAAATTTAAATATCCTACTCATCAAATAAGCTTTCATACTTTAAAAGCTCTTGATTGTCTGAAGTTTGAAAGAGGTGAGATTATTAATGAATGATACTTTAAAAAACGATTTGTTTTATGTATGTTGTCTTATAGAATTTATAGGTAGAAAAACTAAAAATAGAAGGGCAACAATTGTTCAAATATTAGGAAAAGAAGAATTGGCCAGGCAATTAGATCTTGCAGAAGTCAATCATTGTCTATCATTTGAGCAAGTGTCAGATGAAATAATAGAGTGTTTTAATATACCAGAAGGTGATTATGATACTGTTGGAGTATGTAAATATAGTGTTCCAAGTGTTCAAGCAATAGGAAAAGTGTATCAGAGATTAATAATAAGTATAATTTCAGAGCAAGATAATTTAGAGGATATTATATTTAAAGTATTTAATTCATTTATAAGTGATGAAATTTCAGACTTCAATTCATCTGTTTATTATAGCAACCCAGAGTATTTAAGGTGCTCTTACTTAGAAGGCAGATTATTAGATTAATCACTTTTTTGGCGAACTTTAAGGTGGATTGTGTGGATTTTAATATATAAAGCAAATCGAGATTTATAGAGATGTTTGGAGATCCAGTTTCTAATCCTAGAGGGTGGGAAAAAGCAGTATGTAAGGACGTTACTTCAAAGATTGGCTCAGGAGCAACTCCTAAAGGTGGAAATTCAAGTTATAAAGAAGAAGGTATTTCTTTAATAAGGAGTATGAATGTTCATAACAATAAGTTTATAAAAAAAGATTTACCATTTATTGATGATGAACAGGCACAAAAACTAAATAATGTAATTGTAGAAGAAAATGATATTCTTTTAAATATTACAGGTGCATCAGTAGCAAGATGTTGTATTGTACCTAATGAACTTATTCCAGCAAGAGTTAATCAACACGTTGCTATAATACGTAGTAAAAATGAAGAAATACTTCCTATATTTTTAGTATATCAATTTACAAATGATAGTTACCAAAGGTTATTATGGGATATAGCTACAAGTGGTGGAGCAACTAGAGAAGCAATTACAAAGCAACAAATAGAAAATTTAGAGTTAATTGTTCCTCCAATAGACATCCAAAATCAATTTGCCACATTTGTCAACCAAGTCGACAAATTGAAAGCTAATATGGATAATAGCTTAAAAGAATTAGAAAATAACTTTAATTCATTAATGCAGAGAGCTTTTAAAGGTGAAATATTTAAATAAGGCGGTGAAAGAATGACAGTAGCAAATTATGAAGATTTAATAATGAAAAGAGCCATGGACTTATTTGCAGAAGAAGGACTCAAGTTTTTTGGTATAAACAAAAAGGTTAAAGAAGTAGCACCTACAGAGATAGTAGTTTTGGAAACAAAGAATATGTTTATGGACTATACTTTTTTGATGGAGGATGATACCTACATTCACTTCGAATTTCAGACTACAGATAAAGGTGTGGCTGATTTAAGAAGATTCAGAGCTTATGAAGCATTGCTTAGTCATCAAACAGCAAAAGATGTAGTAACTTATGTTGTATATTCAAATAATATAAAAAATGTTTCTGATAAGTTAATAACTGGTATAAGTGAGTTTAAGATTAAAGCTATATATATGATAGATAAAGATGGCGATAAGATATATAATGATATTATATATAAGATGGAGCACAATGAAGATATAACAAAACAGGATATAATATCACTAACATTTACACCTATAATGGGTGGGAATTTACCTAAAGTTGATAAGATTCTTAATGCATTAAGGATAGTTAAAAATATAGATAAAAGATATAGACATGACGTTGAATCAATATTGTATGCCTTTGCAAATAAATTTTTAGAGGGTAAAGATTTAGAAAAGGTAAAGGAGGAGTTAAAAATGACAGAACTGGGAAAGAGCCTTATAGAAGAAGGTAAGAAAGAAAAAGCAATAGAAATAGCAAGAGAGCTTTTAGACATACTTTCAATAGAGATGATTGCAAAAAAAACAGGATTGACTATTGAGGAAGTAAAAAAATTAAAGGAAGAGAAATAAATTTATATATACACTGGGATGGTTAGTTTTCCAGTGTTTTTCTTAAAATATTATCTGTGAGGTAATATTTTAAGAGCTTATTATGTTACTGATACCAAGTCGACAAATTGAAATTTGCAATGGAGAGTAGTTTGAAAGAATTAGAAAACAACTTTAATTCCTTGATGCAAAAAGCTTTTAAAGGAGAATTATTTAATTAATATAAACCTAAACATAAAGGGGTAAATGGGATGATAAGCAATTTTGAATTTTTAAAAGGAAAGGATTTATTTAAGAGCTTTTCAGACTCCTGCATTGAAGCAGAAAAGAGTTTAGTGGTCAGTCCTGCTACTTGTGCGATATTAACAAGGAGAGCCTTGGAACTAGCTGTTAAATGGCTTTACAGTTTCGACAGTGATTTACATGCACCCTATCAGGATAATCTGGCCAGCTTAATATACGATAATAACTTTATAAGCCTTATAGACTCAGAAATGCTGCCATTACTTAAGTATATTGTTAAGCTGGGTAATGTAGCAGTACATACCAATGCAAATATTAAGAGAGAAGAGGCTATACTTGCTCTTCACAATCTTCATCAATTTGTATCCTGGATTGATTACTGCTACGCTGATGAGTACACAGCAGTGGAGTTTAGTGAGGATATTCTGCTTGAAGGTGAAGAAAAGAGAACAAGGCCGGAAGAACTTAAAGATCTTTATGATAGATTAAGTTCAAAGGATAGAAAACTTGAAGAAATTATAAAAGAAAATGAAGCCTTAAGAAAAGAGCTTACAGAAAAAAGAAAGACCAATACTGAAAATTATGATTTCAAAGTTGATGAAATAAGTGAATTTGAAACAAGAAAGAGATACATTGATATAGAATTAAAACTTGCAGGTTGGGAGTTCGGCAAGGATATAGTAGAAGAGCTTGAAGTTAGCGGCATGCCCAATAATGCAGGAGTAGGTTATGTTGACTATGTGCTCTATGGAAGCAATGGAAAGCCTCTGGCTGTAGTAGAAGCAAAGAGAAGCAGCAAGGATCCAAAGGTAGGCCAACAACAAGCTAAACTCTATGCAGATTGCCTAGAAAGGCAGTATAAACAAAGACCTGTTATATTCTTTACTAATGGCTTTGAGGCTTATATATGGGATGACTATAATAATTATCAAGAAAGAAGGATATATGGCTTTTTTACTAAAGACGAACTTCAATTGATGGTAGATAGAAGGACAAGCAAGCATCCTTTCAATAATGTTCAGATAAAGGACAGTATTACTAATAGATACTATCAGAAGGAAGCAGTGCTTTCAGTATGTGAGGCCTTAAGTAACAGAAGGAGAAAAGCCTTACTTGTTATGGCTACCGGAACGGGTAAGACAAGGACGGCAATCTCTATAGTAGATGTACTTATGCGGCATAACTGGATTAAAAATATTCTTTTTCTAGCGGATAGAAAAGCCTTAGTAAAGCAGGCTAAAAGAAACTTCTCAAAGTTACTGCCGGACTTAACACTATGCAACCTGCTTGACAATAGAGATAATCCAGAGGAAGCAAGAATGATTTTCTCCACTTATCCAACTATGATGAACTCTATTGATGAGACTAAAACAAAGTCAGGTAAAAAGCTCTTTACTCCGGGACACTTTGACTTGATTATTGTGGATGAATCCCATAGAAGTATTTATAAGAAGTATAAAGCTATTTTTGACTATTTTGATGCATATCTATTAGGTTTGACAGCTACACCAAAGGATGAAATAGATAAGAATACTTATTCTGTTTTTGACATTGAAAGTGGTGTTCCTACCTATGCTTATGAACTAGACAAGGCTGTAAAGGACGGATACCTTGTAGATTATAGGACTATAGAGGTTAAGTCTAAGATAATGGAAGAGGGAATCAGGTATGACCAGCTTTCAGAGGAAGAAAAAGAGCAGTACGAAAGCACCTTTGATGATGATGAAAATATAGGCGAGGAAATAGAAAATACAGCTATAAATGAGTGGCTATTTAATGCTAGCACAATAGATTTAGTACTCAATAGCTTGATGGAAAAGGGCTTGAAGGTTGAAGGCGGAGATAAATTAGGCAAGACCATCATATTTGCCAAGAGTCATAAGCATGCTCAGGCAATTGCAGAACGGTTTAACATACTATATCCTAATCTTGGATCTAATTTTGCAAAGGTTATAGATTATAGTATTAATTATGTAGATACTCTAATAGATGATTTCTCAGACAAAAATAAGCTGCCTCAAATTGCTGTAAGTGTGGATATGCTTGATACTGGTGTGGATATACCGGAAATATTAAACTTAGTTTTCTTTAAGAAAGTGAGATCTAAATCAAAATTCTGGCAGATGATAGGAAGAGGCACTAGACTATGTCCTGACCTTCTGGGTGTAGGTATTGATAAAAAGGAATTTTTAATATTTGACTTCTGCAATAATTTTGATTTCTTCAGAGCTAATCCTAAGGGCTTCGAAGGTGGAATGGTTGAAAGCTTAACTGAGAAATTATTTAATATAAAGGTAGATATGATAAGAGAACTGCAGGATATTAAATATAGTGATGACGAGCATAAAGCCTATAGACAAAGCTTATTGGATGAGGTCTTAACAGCAATAAATGCTTTAAATGAAGACAATTTTAGAGTAAGAATGGAACTTCATTTTGTCCATAAATATAAGAATATCAATGAATGGACAGCTTTAGGAGCCTTAAGTGTAGGAGAAATTAAAGAGCATATATCACCACTTATAACTGCTTTAAATGACGATGAATTGGCGAAGAGATTTGACCTTTTAATGTATACTATAGAGCTGGCTATGCTTCGAGGGAATAATGCCACTAAACCTATAAAAAGTGTAATAAGGACTGCAGAAGAGCTTTCAAAGCTTGGCACAATTCCAGAAGTACAGGCTCAGAAGTATGTAATAGAAAAGGTTAAGACAGAAGAGTTTTGGGAAAACGTAGATATATTTGAGCTGGATAATGTAAGAGAAGCATTAAGAGAACTATTAAAATACTTACAGAAGGAAAATCAGAAGATATACTATACTAATTTCCAAGACTTCGTTATAAGTGAAGAAAGTAATTCTGCAATGTATAATGCCAATGATCTTAAGAACTATAGAAAGAAAGTAGAGCATTATTTAAAGGAGCATAAGGACGAACTTGCTATATATAAGCTAAGAAATAATAAGAAACTTACAAAAGAGGATTTAAAGACTTTAGAAGATATAATGTGGAATCAGCTAGGAACACCGTCAGATTATGAGAAAGAGTTTGGTGATATGCCGGTTACAAAGCTTGTTAGGAAAATAGTCGGATTAGACAGACAGGCAGCTAATGAAGCCTTCTCAGAGTTTTTAAATAATCAAAGTCTTAATACGAAACAGATTCATTTTGTGAAGCTTATTGTAGACTATATAGTTACTAATGGCTTTATAGAGGATAACAGAGTTCTACAGGAAGATCCCTTCAGAACAGTTGGAAGTATTGTAGAGTTGTTTAAAGATAATATGGATACTGCAAGAAAAATAATGGGGATTATTGCTGATATTAAGAAAAATTCAGAAGAGGTTTGTTAGAGCTAATCCATAATGTCCATAAATTGACGGTGTTATTTATCCCTAAACTGACGATGTTATTGTCAATCTAGGACCTGCTGAAAAACAGGTCCTAAAAAGTTTTGTGACGCTAAGCGCTCCAGTAAGCAGATAGTTCCTTTAGCGCCTCAGCAACAGTTATAGAGTCAACTTTGTTTTTCATGGCCTTCATAAGTTTTTCTGAATTATAGAAAGTATCCTTAAGATCGCTGAGATAGCAGCCGGCATTATAGTCCGGAACACATGCCCAATATCCGTATTCTCCTTTTCCGCAAATAACAAATAGAAAAGATCTGCTCTTGATGAATATCTCAACATAATCGCCGTATTCATTGATTTTGCTTATCATTCCATGCCATTCTTCTTTTCTACCGTTTCTCCACTTGTTTGTACAGGTAAACATTGTCTCATCGCCTCCTTCGCCTTATAACACTCAAGACAACTCGCCTTGGATTATGAATTTAACCATATGGTCGTCGATGATTCTCCTACCGTTTTGAGCTCCGTATAGGAGGCAATGTGTGCATACCTTGTTTACAACTCGAGCTGCTCCGGAGGAGTGTCTGAATATCTCATCTATAGCAGCGCTGGAGAAAATATCATGTTCTGTCCCTGCGTAAGCAAGGTGTTTTTTTATGTATTCGCCAACCTGAGATCTATCCATCTGGGGGAGTTTGCACTGAATGTCAATTCTTTGTCTTATAGCTGCGTATGCTTGAAGCTGAAATCTCTCCCATAGTTCAGACTGGCCAACAAGGATTAAGGACATAGGGCTTTGAGCATCCATCTTAAAGTTCAGGAGAAATCTTACTTCCTCAAGCCAAACTCTGAAGAACTCGTTCAATGCGTCCAGGCTTTTAGGCTTTTCTAATGAATCAAACCAACTTCTTAAGCGATATATGGTTGATTCATCAGCAGCAACCGAGTGGTTATTGTCCCCGGATACCACAACTTCAAAGCTCTCGTTTCCATAACGTTTATAGGGAACAAGTATATCTGGTAGCTCATGATGTATTTTTTCACATTCGCAGCATCTGAGCCTTCTAATTATGAGTACAACCACTGCTCCTTCACTATTTATAAACTTTCTTTTCCTGCTACCTATGACCTTTAAACATCCTCCACAACATGGGCAAAAACTTTGCTCTACACTCTTAACAAAAAACTCCGGGTTCCTTCTTTTCAATTAACTCAAATTTTGATATACTAACCATAGTTGTTTTAGGACGCTCCCTGTACTAATACTGGTAACATTAGTACTTCAAAGGGGAGCGTTTTCCTTTCTAAAAATTTTACCTCTATGGTCAATATATCGTCAATTATTGGACAGGCATTTACATCAACTTTTCGACATTATAAAGTGGCTTTAACAATAATATCATGGCAAAAATATCAAGTATAAAAAACTATACTTCAGGTTGTTGAAAAACCCTATCATATTTTGGATCTGATAGGGTTTTTCTAAATGTAGAATGATCACCCCTATACTATCACATGGGATAAATACTTGAAAAAACGTATCTTAAGCCCCTTATAGATATGAGACACGGTGCGATAGCACAGGTGAAATCTTCTTAATATTCTGTGCTACTAAATTCCACTCCCTATACTCTCTCTTATTTGTATAACTAAAATCCACTCTTACAACCTAGAGTGGCGGAATTTACTTTTGCAATTAATACAGGAATACTCTTAATTATTCACCATATTATTTTATATTTAGATTATTTTGGAAATATGATATAATATCCTATCAAGCAAAATAATAAAAATTTTTGTTTATTTTATAATAGGTGAGGGGGAGAGTATGTATAACATTTAGTATGCAACATTTAAAATTTATTTTGATGCTTACTTCCTATAAATCAAATACTTATGATAAGTTCCAAACTGATATATATGCATTATATGAAAACAAGATTATTCAATAAATAGCATAAAATTGTAAAAATATAAAATATATACAATATTTACCTCAGGGAGAGTGAATTTAAAATGCTTAGAATCAAAAAAAAAACTGTCTAGAAAGAAACTATTAATTTTTACTGTATTACCTATACTTCTATGTAGTATTGGCACAGTATATGCTGCTTCTTTAGGTACTTTAAATTTTTGGATTAGTGATGAGCTTAAAATAAATGATTGAGGCAAGACGTCGATTAAAGTACAGAATTCATTATATAGCGTAAGCTTTAGTGATTTCCATACTGCTGCTGACTATGCGATTTCTCAGTGGAATAATGCAGGAATGAAATTAACAAAAACGGATTATTCAGATTATGAAATAAGAGTCCATGGATGCACATATGATCAATTAAAGCCGTTATTCCCACAACTTAAAACTAATAATACTGGTTTGTGCGTATACCCATCATCTCTACCAACCATAGGTTATTATAATTTAAATGGTTCTGGATATACTGTTACAGTGTATAAACCACAAGGTGTTGTTAATGTAGCAATAGTAGAGCAAAGTCGTACATTAAATGGATATAAAAAAACCGCCACGCATGAATTAGGTCATGCATTAGGTTGGAGAGGTCATTCAAGTAGTACTACTGATATTATGTATGAGTCTGCTAGCACTATAACTGAACTAACAACAAGGGATAAAGAACACTTAATGCAAATATATAGAGGGGGGTAACTAAATGTATAAAAAGTTTACAATCTTATTTCTCGTAATTTTTATGGTGATATCTGTTATTGGGTGCTCAAATCAAAATAAAACTATAGCACATAATACAGAATCACGTATTATTACATCTGAGGGTGAATACGTAAAAGAACTAAATTTCAACGAAGTAATATATAATTGCACTAACATAGTTGTTGCTCAAGCTATTGATGAAGAAGCTTTCAGTGGTAGTACGAATGTTTATAGATACCGACCTATTGAAAATATAGTAGGTAGTATAAATGAAAATGAGATTTATGTCTATGATAGTAATATACAAGGTTTCAGTGAAGGAGAAAAATTTATCTTGTTTTTAGAAGGATACGAATCTTCACTTTATCCTCATACAATATATACCAGCTATTATGATACAGTTTTACATTTAAACAATGATGATACCGTTGACTACTTAAAATACGGTGGAATTTCTGATAATAAAAAATTTAAAAATAAATCAGAAGTAGTAGATTTTATTAGAAATTCCCATTCAGGTATTGTTAAGAGCACAATAAATGCCAAATCTAAAAAATTGAAATCAAACGATATAAATCAATTAGTATTAGATTCCGAATATATTGCTATTATAAAACCCCAAAAAATTGAAACTATAAATCCCATGGTTCAAATAGCTCAGTGCAAAGTAACAAAAAACTTTAAAAATATATTGCCAGAAGATATATTAGTTACATTACCTGCTGAAGCTGAAATAGATAAGGAATATGTGGTCTTATTAAATGAAGTTGATGGTGGTTCTTATACAATATCATCAATTAATAGCTTTATAGCTAAAGAAGATCAAAAGTCATTTGAAAAGCTATTAAACGCAATAAAAAATAACAATATTACTGAATAGAAAGAGTCTGTAAATATTTTTGTGTAAAACTCAAAAATATGACTAGATGTTTAGTGTAAAATATAAATACAAAGAGTTGCAGAAATAAAATACAAATAAAAAATGGAAAAAAGTCATTGCCAACATCCTCAAAATAAACTACCCTTTAGTTGACGAGGCTAAAGGGGGTAGAAAGGAATGTTAACAATGACTCAAGTTAAGAATATCAAAAAGCTGTACTATAGTAAAGGGAAAAAAGTAAACGAAATTGTTAAAATTACTGGGCATAATTATAGAACAGTAATAAAATATCTTGAAAAAGCTGATTTTAATCAAAGTTTAGGTAAACAAGAAGGAGATAAAAGAGGACGGCCTAAAAAGATTGAACTCGTAATACCAATAATTAATAGGTGGTTAGAGGAAGATAAGACGGCTCCAGTTAAACAAAGACATACTGCTAAGAGAATTTATACAAGATTAAAAGAAGAATATAAAGAACTTCTTAATGTAAGTTATAGAACAATAGCAGATTATGTTGCAAAGAGGAAGAAAGAAATTTACAAAGATGAAGAAGGATATATTCCCCTTGAACATCCTATGGGTGAAGCACAAGTTGATTTTGGGCAGGCTGTGTTCTATGAAAAAGGAAAACAAATTGAAGGACATTATTAAAATATGACTTTTCCATACAGCAATGGCGGTTATACTCAGATTTTTAAGGAAGAAAATCAAGAATGTCTTTTAGAAGGAATGATGTTGTTTCTCACACTACTGTGCCGGAATTTTTCCACGATATCATTCCGTTAGAATTTCCAAATGTTACAGAGAAGTTCGAAGCGCTAGCGGAATTTTATTTTAAAAAAATGCTGCCTAAACGGCAGCATAGATATTATTTCAGTTGTTTCAGTATCTCATTGTAGAATATCTTTGGAGTAAGGGCTGATTGGGATATGTATATATAAGTGTAAATATTGTTATTTAGCTCTTCACGAATACACCTTAAAACTGTCGTTTTGCCGGCACCGACAGGGCCGGTTATTACCGCGAAGGTTCTTTTCTCCATGGCATATTTAAGTCTGTGTTTGACTTCTACAAAGTCTTGATGCTGGTAGAGCTCTTTAGTATCTATGCTTCGCATAAAGGGAGTCTTTTTGAAACCATAGTATGATTCATACATCCTAAGCCCTCCCTTCCTTACCATAGAGTTTAGTGAAACTCATTCTATTTTTCTTGTCTACAAGGTCCTGCTCTTGTCATCAATAAATGCAATTAGATATGTCCGAATCATCCGATCCGGGTTATTAGGATCCGGAAGATAAACGCTGTATTTAACATCACTCTCCCAGGTTTGATTAACTCTTTCCATGGTATAGCGCCTGAATACTTTATTGTTAGTTACTATCTCTGACTCATAAACTTCAGAGTACTTTTTTATTAACCTGGAAAGGGTTGATTGCTTTATTTCACCCGTTTTTATCACACCCTCAAGCTCCATTATTTGAATGATTTGCCTTACGCTGCGCTCCGGTACTTCCTTCTTATATTGAAGCGCCTTAATAAGGTTTTCTTCAGTAACAGTCTTAACTTTGCCCTCCTTTTTCTTGTAAAAACCTTTGATTTTAGTTTAGGCCATAGCCTTTTACAGGAAAAGTTACGAATTTATCATTTCTTTTTATCTCTCTAACGTAAGTGGATATGGTATCTTCATTTCCGAAGTGTTTCTGTACTATTGCAAGTATCTTAGATATTAAAATGCTGCACTTCCTAGCTGTAGTCTCTATCCAGTACTTGAGATTCATTAAGGACACTTCTTTCTTCTTAAATCCTGCTCGCAAAGCTCGTCTTAGTCCTACCTTCTCGTTCCTGTGCGCCAGCACAGCTGCTTCTCTGCAAGGTAATGCATATTGATGTTTCCCCGGTAAGAACCATGGTTTTATTGAGTGGGATTGTTCGCACTTTTTACACATTCCTCTGAGTACTAGAAGCTTTCTTTCACAGTCATCATCAACATAATTTACTTCATAAGAACCCCAATAACATAATATACATCCACACTTAGGACACTTTAACCTCAGATACTCTAATCTATACTTATATTTATGGATATTTTCAGAATAGCTGTTGACATCCTTGAATAAATATAATATTATTATCTTGCTTAGGTGGAGCACTCTCATTCATATTTATGTCAGCCAGGACATATTGAGGGTGCTCTTACTTTTTTATCCTACACTATTTCCAGTTCCGGCGGAAGGGCATTGTGAGAAAAAAATAGTACCTTTCGGTACTTTATCATTGCTAAAAACAATTATGACATAAACTTTTATATCTATCTGATGACTAATCCTTTAAGTTGAAGAGTGCGTTATTAGAGCGAAAGAAGGCAGTGAGGTAAGAAAGAAAAAGGCACCGAAAACTCGGTGCCCAATTTCTATACCATATCCCATTTAGTAACCTGCTTTTGTACAAACTGTGCTGAGTACTTAGTCTTATAATCGCCGCCGGGAGAGAAAAATATGTTTTCGGCAATTATGGCATCCATAAGGGCTCTAACCTCAGCCTGTGTAACGTCTGGTCTGATGTTGCCAAGGGTTAGGCTTACCTTATCGCCAATTTCGTTGACAAAGGTCATCTGTACAGAATACTCCATTTATATACCTCCTTTCATACTATATTTTTTCAGGCTCTTACGCATTGGCCAAAGTGTAGACGTCGTTTCTCTCGATGGAGGCTACCGGATACTTGAGCAGGGGTTCGATAGCCTTTGCCACAGCAAACAAGTTGTCATCTGCAGCAGCTACCTTGATCTTTGAAAGGCTCATTGTCTTTTTAACATCGTCACCCTTTTCGTCCACACCGGTAATCATCACTATGCCAAGCTTTGTGGAGTCCTTAGTAGTTAGAACTGCCATTTTCCTTCCTCCTTTCCTTGTCTTTTCGAGTAATGAATATACAGAAAAAATACCTTTTGCCCCAGAATGAAAAAATTCTTTGAGAAAAATCGAACAGAAGCGTCAATAAATGAATATTTTGTTAATAATTTATTGTTTTTAGGCAATTTCTTCTTCAACTGTATATTTATTATTTAGAAAATAAATTTTAGGATTTTAGAGGAGGAAATAACAATGGCAAATTTTAAGCAAATTGATATGAGGTTTTGGCAAAATGATTTTGTTCTGGGGCTTACACCGGAGGAGAGATACTTTTACATGTATCTTGTTACCAACACTATGACCAGCAAATGCGGCATCTACAAGTTCAACCAGAAGGTGGCTGAGCTTGAAACCGGATATCCGGCAGAAGTGATAGAAAGGCTCTTGCAAAGCTTTGAAAGCTACGGCAAGATTATAGTTTCAAAATCCACCAAGGAAATCATGATAGTAAACTGGTTTAAGCATAACTTTAAAAACAGCAAGAGGGTAATTCAGGAAATCAAAAAAGAACTTAAGGACGTAAAAAATAAGGAGTTTTTAAAGCACCTCTATGAAATTTGTTTGGAAAGGGAATATCCGGTTAAAGAACTATTTAGCGGGATTCTATTACCATGCGTTGAAAATACAGTGGTTGAAAATACAGTAGATGATAAGATGGAAGTGGACAAGACCCAGGTTGATGGTGTGAAAGCTGCAGAAGCGAAAAATTTAGAGCCTGTAGATGCAGAAAAAACGCCTGCAACAGAAGAAGATTTGACAAAGGAACTAACTTTAGTAGAAGAAGTACAGCTGGTAGAGAAAGAAAGTGGTCCAACGGAAGAAGCAAAAGAAATAGTCATAGATGCAAGTGAAGACAAGCCGTTAATGTTCTGGAGTTTAGACCAGCCAGATGAGGATCTAGATGATGAAATAATTGAAGAAGTGGTATCTGAAGACATAATCTATGAAGAGGAAGAGGAGGATATTCTTGAGGGGACAACCATTGCGGTATGGAACTTTTTTGAAGAAGATGATGCTGGAGAAAGGGGGACGGGCTAGAAGGGGAGACCTATGGAGAGACAATAGATAGATATGCTGATATAATTAAGTAATAATAGACAAGCAGTAATATAACGAGGTGATATATGATTTATTTAAAAGAAGCAAATGTAGAAGATGCCGAAAAGGAGTATCAGTTTATTAAAGATACCCCAAGGGATGAAAATGGCTTTCAAAATAAATATTATGGCTATTCCTATGAAGATTTTATGAATCAGGCCTTGCCAGAGATGATAAAGTTCTCAAAAGGCATAGATTTACCTAAGGGTTATGTGCCAGAAACATTTTATTTTTTATGGGACGACACTAATATTGTTGGCTTATTCAAGCTAAGGCACTGTTTGACAGATTCCTTAAGAGAAGGTGCTGGACAAATTGGTTATGGCATCCATAAAAATTATCGGGGTAAAGGATATGGGACGAAAGGGCTGAAATTAGCAATAGATAAGGCAAAAGATGTTGTTAAAGAAAGTGAAATATATATGAGCGTTCATATTGATAATCCTGCGTCATTAAAAGTGCAATTGAATAATGGAGCTTATATCCATCATTCTGATGAAAAAGAACATTACACAAGAATAAAAATACGATAAAATCCAATTGTAAAATTATCAAACTAAAAGTGCCTGAACCTTTGACGGTTTTCTGTCAAGGGGCAGGCACTTTTTTAGTATATACAGTTAGTTTGATTTTACATATTCAGCGGATTTTACACCAGCTTGGCGGCCGAAAATAACTATGTCGATAACAGAGTTACCGCCGATTCTGTTTTTACCATGCAAGCCTCCGGTAACTTCTCCTGCTGCATAAAGACCTGGTATAGCATTTCCATCTTTATCTAAAACTTCTGCATTGGCATTAATCTTAACACCACCCATAGAGTAGTGAATTCCAGGAGCTATTTTAATAGCGTAGTATGGAGCAGCAGACAAGTCATTGTCCATTCCTGTTTTTCTGCCAAACTCAGCATCATTTTTATCCTTTACAGCATTGTTCCATGTATCTAAAGTTGCTTTCAGCTTATCTGCTGGAACATTCATTTTTTGAGCTAAATCTTCAATGGAATCTCCTTTTAATACAAAGCCCATTTTTTCATATTGATTAATTGCTTTAGCACGAGACTTTACGCCAGCATCAAATACAACATAAGCTGATTTTTCAGGAAGTGCATTAATTGATGCAGTAACAGCATCTCTAGTACCCATCTCATTTACGAAACGAGTACCTTCGCTGGAAACAAGGATTCCGCCTTCTCCACGTACAACTTCTCCGATTAAATAGGAATTTTCTTGCTGTACTGTCGGATGAACTTGGATTTGATCCATATCAACTGTAGTACCGCCTAGTTTTTCAATCATTGTTATACCATCTCCAGTAGTTCCTGGTTGGTTTGTTGTAACTAATCCTTCTAGGTCCGGTCTATATTTTGTTACCATATCCATATTTGCGCCGTAACCACCAGTTGCAACAATTACAGCTTTTCCTTCAATAGTCTTCTCATCTTTACCGTTGATAAGAACTTTAACACCATTAACTTTGCCATCCTTTTGAGTAATCTCCCTAACCTCACAGTTTACGAAAAGAGGAATTTTTTGTGCTTGTACATTTTTTATTAAACCAGCTGCAAGGTATTGTCCAACTGCGGAACCATCTTCAGGCCTGTGGGTACGCTTTACACTCATACCACCAGTAATTGTTAAGTTATTTAATTTTATGCCTATAGAGTCTAACCAATCAATGGCACTTGCTGAATTTTCAACGAAATAACTAAGTAGATCCTTGTCGTTAGTTCCCTTACCGCCCTCTAATGTCTCTTTATAGAATAGTTCATTGCTATCTTCAATGCCTTGTTCCTTTTGGAATTTTGTTTCAGATGCATTAGCACCAGAAGATGCTTTTACTGTATTTCCACCGGCCACCGGCATTTTTTCAAAAATAACTGGATCCATTCCATTGGCTTTTGCTTCAAGTGCAGCAGTCATTCCTGCACCACCGGCACCTATAATAATGACGTCATATTTGTCTTTGAGCTTGTCAAGACTCGTATAGTCGGTCTTAGATGCACTGGAAACTGCGTCAGCTTCCTTAGTGTATTCAGTTTTGTTTGTCTTCTGAACGCTACAGCCTGCAGATATGAGCGCTAAAGTCAAAACGGAGATGAGCGTTCTAAATACTTTCCTTTTCATCTTTTGTCCCCCCAATATTGTGTATAAAATATTTCGTGTATTATGTTACATTATGTCGAAAATATTGTCAATAATTTTTCAATGGTTTTCGCTAAGGGACAGAGGGACGTTGATTCTGTCCCTCTGCCTGGGACAGAATCAACGTCCCCTTGTCTCGCCGCACAGTTTTTTGAAGGCATCTTCGATATCCTTACAGGTAATTGTATCGGAAAGGGTGTCTTGCAGCATTACCAGCATAACTGTGTCTCCGGCAGTTGCTACCCTTAACTCATCTGCGCCTACGCAAATCCATTTGGACATATTGATACCTTCGAACATTTCTTTTGCCACTGCTTTTGTATCTTTGCTATCATTTACCCGCAGTAAAACCAAGGAGTAAGCGGCTCCTCCTCTTATCATGTTCTCGGATACTACCGCTTCTTTTACTTTTGCAGCACTGCTTAGGCCTGTATTGTAATTTAGGAGGTAAGAATTTCACATAGACCTTTGCGCTGTACAACTGCATTATAAGCCCATTTCTGATGAATATCAAGTCCATCTAAAAGCCAACGGAGCTCACGCTCGGTTAAAGGATCTAGCTTAAAATTCATCTGGACGATGATGTCGAGACCGTCTATAGATTTACGCATATCAGTACTTCCCGCAGCCAGAAAAACATTTTAGGTATTCCTTAAATTTAACATAGAGATGATAAAACTTGAACAACTTCTAAGAAAAGTTGTTTATTAAAACCCTCTGAAATTGAAATTTCAGGGTTAGCCTTGATTTAATTTTTTCAATTAATAAAACCTTCCTCTCAATACTTTATTCTAGAGGTATTATGTCACAAGATTTTTATTGAAAAAATGTGTTGAATATTTGACGCTTACCAGAGGGACGCTCTTTTTGTCCCAATTGATGCTTTTATTTCCTTTTGAGTTTTCTTTTAATGGCTAATTTCAATATTACAGTAATTAAAAACACCGTTGTACTATAGATGGTACAGCGGTGAAATTTTTAACTTCATTATTCCATGTTCAAGGTGTAAGAATCGTTATTCTCAATGGAAGATACCGGATACTTAAGCAGTGGCTCCATGGCTTTTGTCCCTTGAATGCAGAATTTATTGTTGTCTAAGCTCCTATACGGCTTTATCTTCATCACTGCTGCCTATTTTTATAGATATTACCGTGGATAGTTTACTTATTGAAGCGGATAGGATATGTAATTTGAGTGTGCACAGCATGTATGGGCGACAACCTGGAGGTGAAAGTCAGCTGTGAGAGGTCGGTAATATTAATTTTCCTCCTACCCGATTTATTTTATATATTTTGTTTTTAACAGGAACATATGTTTGAAAACTTCGTAAGTGGCAATAATATAACTATCGGCACCGATGCAGCAAATTATGAATAAAAGTTTACTTTTACTGTCTATTAATTCTTCAATATGATAAAATAACAATAAGGTATACAGAGGTGAATTGAACTTGGCAAAGATTGATATACCAATAAAACGGTTAATGCAAAGCTGTATAGAAGGCTGGATTAACCTTGTTGTGCCTGACTGTAAGAAAGAATGGATTAAAGAAATGGATACGGACAAGGTGCCAGCAAAGAAAGAATCAAAACTAGATAAATTAATCTTAATTGATGCACCACAGGGTAGATCTATAATAAATATAGAACCTCAAGGATATTTGGATTATAAGCTTCCTGCTAGAATGCTGAGATATAGAGCGGATATTTGGGAGTATACCATTGAGAAGGGAATTGGGACTCCTTCAATTGAGCAGATTGTAGTCTATTTTTATAGCAATCACGATAATAAGCAGTATTCATTAAAAGATGCAAGTCATGGGGAAGAAACTTTAAATTATAAGTTTAAAACAATAAAAGTATGGGAAATGAATAAAGAGAATGTAATTGAAAGAAAACTGACAGGGCTATACCCACTTATTCCATTAATGGAAAAGAGCCAGACAGAGAGTGACGAGAGAATTATTCAAATTACTATGGCCACAATTGACACTGTTACTGATGAAGCTCTTCATGCTGATTTATTATCAGTTATGTCTATTTTAGCAGCTGAAAAGTTTTCAAGTGATTTGATAAAGAAATATATAGGAAGGAGCATGCTTATGAACTCTCCAATTTATAATGAATGGGTAGAGGAAGAAAGAAAAGAAGCAGCAAAGAAAGCAGCATTAGATTCGGCTAAAAAGTACATTGTAGATTTATTGGCAGCAAAGTTTGATTTTGTTCCAAAACTTATTAGAGAAGGAATCCAAAGCTTGGATGATATTGAAGTACTTGATGAACTTCATAAGAAGATAATAAAAATAAATAGCTTGGAAGAGTTTAAGGAGTTATTAAAAAAAGCTAAAAGTGTTGAATGATAGGTATTCAACTATTGAAAGTTTATTTTACTTATTCAAACACAGAGGGGACAGAGGGACGTTGTTTTTGTCCCATAAGTACTTGAGCTTCTTCAATTTTTAAACATTGTTTCAATAGGTAGTCTCAATATTATACCAATGAAAAGCGCCGTTGTATCATAGATAATACATCGGTGCAGTTTTTATTATCCCATTTTTATTCCGATTTCTTTAAGCCTCTTAAGCATTTCTATATCTTGAAGGGTGATTCCTGCTTCCTTTATCTGCAATAGTAATTTCAAATCCTCATGATTTAAGCCTAGGGCATTTAGGGCTTTAGCGATTTCATAGTATTCAGCTGCATCTTTTTGCGTAAAGCCTTCTGGGAAGATGTTTTTGTCCGCAATTACTTTCACAACTTCGCCATCAACATTAAACCTTTTTACAAATTCTTCGCTGGTAAGTCCTGAGTCTTCTCTGACATCTCTGATTCTTTCTTCAATGGTTTTCATAATGATAACCTCCCTTAATTTGATTATAACAGTAATTTCTAAAATGAAAATAGGTGTTTTCGTAAAGAAGATTTATAATCCTAGGATTTTATCAACCTGCTGAGAAAACCCCACATAATTGGAGGAGTATGAGAAGTTAACGGGCTGTATCGGTGAATTGAACCTTCATGCAGTAAAAATAGTAGTATGTCAGCACGGCTATGATAATGTCAAAAAGGCAATAAATAAAGCCTTAGAAAAGGGAAAATTTAGTATGGCTTATATCAACGGAATACTTACAACCTGGCCAAGGGAAGGTTATCCCAAGGGATGTGAAGAGAGGTGATCTGCAAGCTCTTTCAAGAATCCTGCAGAGGGTAAGGCCAAATACGTAGACTTTAAGCCCAAGGAACCAATCGGCCTTCATGATAGTGAATACCTAGACCTTCAGGAAGAATTCCTATAGGTGTGAAAACTGAAGGGATACCGCCGTGACTTACTAGTGGAAAGGCTGCTGCGGTTTGAGGAGGAAAGGGACCTCGCTTATAGGGTGTATTATGAAAAGATGCCTTTGATAGTGGATGCCAGATAAGTAAGCAAAAAGGCACCGAAAATTCGGTGCCCTCATGCTTATACTAAATCCCACTTAGTAACCTGTCTTTGTACAAGCTGTGCTGAATATTTAGTTTTGTAATCGCCGCCGGGGGAGAAGAATATGTTCTGAGCTAAAATAGCATCCATAAGGGCGCTAACTTCAGCCTGTGTAACGTCCGGTCTGAGGTTGCCAAGAGTTAGGTTAACTTTGTCTCCAACTTCATTAACAAAGGTCATTTGAACTGAATACTCCATTTAAAAACCTCCTTTCATAAAATTTTGTTCACTTGATCTTAAGCATTGGCCAAGGTGTAGACATCGTTCTTCTCGATGGAAGCTATCGGACGCTTTAAAAGTGGCTCGATAGCTTTTGCTACTGCAAATAGGTTCTCATCTGCAGCAGTTACTTTGATTTTTGAAAGGTTCAGAGTCTTTTTAACTTCGTCACCTTTTTCATTAACCCCGGTAACCAATATTAAGCCAAGCTTCGTGGAATCCTTAGTGGTTAATACTGCCATTTTCATTCCTCCTTTCCTTGTGTTTACGAGTAATGAATATACATGAAAAAGGATATTTGCCCCTTGCATGTAAAAATTTTTTTCCGAACCACCTATGCCCCCTTATCTTCATCCTTGCTGCCTAGTTTTACGGATATGACCGTGGACAGCTTGTTTATAGATGCGGATAGGTTATCCAGCTTGCCTTCTATCCTGATCAGCAGGTAGCCTGCTACCACAATAGGAAACCCGGTGTTGGCCACCCCCTTTAAAAAATCGTCCATGACTTCACCTCCTTAATTGAGTTTGTATAGCAATTATTATGCCGGTGGAGGAAAAATTGCCCCGGATGGATGAAAAATCTTTTGAAAAAATCGAACAGAAGTGCTAATATATGAATATTTTGCAAACATTACACTGTTTTTAGGTAATTTCTTATCCAACTGTATATTAATTATCTAAGAAAATAATTTTAAGGTTTAAAAAGGAGGAAATAGCAATAGCAAATTTTAAGCAAATTGATATGAGGTTTTGGCAAAAAGATTTTGTTGTGGAGCTTACACCGGAGGAGAGATATTTTTACATGTACCTAATCACTAATACCATGACCACCCTTTGCGGCATATACAAGTTTAATCTAAAGTTGGCAGGGCTGGAGACCGGCTTAGTTCCTGAGGTTATAGAGACACATCTCAAGAGGAGACAGAGGGACGTTGCTTCTGTCCCGTTGGATAATGTTTAATTAACAGTATAGAGCAAACAATCCACACAAATATATGGAGACCCATATAAAGTGTGGATTATTTTTGCATTTATACACTATATTTTTAGTAGTAGGAGAATCTAATTTCGGAGTTATAGATTCGTTCAAATAATTTATGTTCTTCTACTATTTTTTTTCTGGTTATAAAAATCTCAGTGAAAAATTCCCACAAGAAAACCCAGCCACCGATAAAGATGCCTTCGTGGAGTACGTTGAGAAGTACATTTTGATCCTCTTTGAAGAAGAAGTAGCCTACTGTTAAGAAGAGCAGAGAAAGAACCAGGTACATACCTATCTTTCTATATAGGTTTGACAGGGATATGTTAAGACGTTCCAGAGCATAGGAGTAATAGTTTTGATAGGCCGATTTTAAAGCCGCTTCTTTTGCTTCATCTTTTTTAGACTGTGGTAAATAAAGTACAATTGTGGTTTTGTATTTAAGTGGGATATCCTCTGAGGAGTTGACTATAAAGTCATTAAATTCGTCCTCTATATCTCTTTTCTTGAAAGGTGAGGGATCCCAGTCATCATACACGTCCTCGTAATTGTCCAAGGATACTTCTATACAATAAGAGTTACTCGCTTTATCAAAATTGTAAATGTCCTTAAAATAGCTTTTTTTCTTCATAACATCACCTATAATATTTTATGCAATTGCTTGTTTATAAATACGTTGAAAACATACTGGAGGACTTAGGCAGGAACTCTATATAAAGAATACTATTATTCACATAAAAAGGCAAGCCTTTGGGACAGAGGGACGTTGATTTAGTAAAATAGTAAATTAATCGATGAACTAGTGTGGCAAGTTTGCTACACTTTGATTATTTGAAAGAGTACTTTAATAAGTCAGAATAAATGTTTGAACTACACCTGTTCTGTAAATAATACTAATGTCAAAGTTAGTATAGAAAGGCGTGTAGTTATGGATTATAATAAAGTTCAAGATAGCATCAATAGATGGCGGGTCTGTGCAGTATAATATAAAAGCCTTTTACATGCATCAATTAGATGGAGATGAAGCATATAATTATTTGTATGAAAAAGTAAGTGAAGGCAAACAAGAAGGTAAAGCAGAACTCCTAATTAAACAGTTGATCAAAAGTTTAAGGGATTGCCTAAGGAAGTAAAAGAAGCCATCTAAGTCTATTGAGAAGTGTAAACAAGAAACTGCACAAGGTTATATTAGCTTCCGTTGCGGCTGTGTTTTTAATCCTATTTGCAATCAACTATATAGTTTCTCCGCTGGCAAGCAGCTTCTATTATAACCCAACTCAAAAGACTGTGGACAAATACCACAAAGACCTATATTTTGACTAAAGAGTTATTACAGAGCTTAATTTACCTGTTAACTTTATGGAGTTTTTGAATATACAATCAGCACATGCCGATAATACCGTTATAGATTCCGGAAATAAAGAAATGCTTGATTATATCAAGGAATTAAATCCCCTTTCCTATGTGTCTGTCTACGTAATGCTTCAAGAGGATATAAGGGTGAAGGATCTGGATGAACTGAGAGAAAACTATGATGATAAGCTGACCTTTAAGTGGGCTGCAGTGCTCACTGTGCCAAAAGGTACAAGAGGGGAGTATTTGACAGGCTTTAATCCCAATCCCTATGATGGAACTGCTGCTTTAGACAGTGTAGATAAGGATAAATATCCATATTTGCAGCTAGCGCACTATAAGCGGGACAAAATTGATGAGGGGACCTTTGATGGCTCCTTTGAGGAAGGCTATACCAAGCATTTTATGTCCCTCCTAAAATATGTGAATGATAGGCAAAAGGCAGTGCAGCCTTGGATAACAGTGAAATTAAATCGGAGTACTATAGGAAGGCACTTAACTATGTTGAAAGTAACGGAATAAATATCTATGGAGTCTTGGTTCATGGAGAGGCCAGAGAACTTTTACAATTTCTAAATAATAAAAATATAAAAACCATAGAAATAAATGGGGTGCTTCCTTCTAAGTATATAAACCTTCTAAGTATATAAATTAGTGTCAAAAATTCATTTGCAATGTTTCAATCCCACCTTTATATGATAAAATAACTATATTGCTAATCTTAGTGTTCAGTATGAGTTATATAAGGAGGTGGGGACTATGGCAGCTACTCCAGATTCAACTTTGTTGTTTCTTACTATAGACAGAAAAGCTATTGAAACTTCAAACATAAAGGACATGGAGGATACTATAAAATATTTTATAAAAAATGGTGTTAAAAATTATAAGAATAAGCTGGTTATTCAGGTAGACGGATATGATGATGATCCTAGGGAGATATTTGAAATTCCGGCAGTTAAGGCTTACTACACAAAGGTCTTTGCAAAGTTTCCGCACCTTTTGTATTTTCTAAGTCCTTATCAAAACAGTGATGCCTGGGTATTATGCTGTCTATGTGACAGCTATCAGATTACCAACAAGGCCGGAGCTCAGGATATGAATTTGAAGATGAAATTTGATGATAGCCTGATAAATTATCTTATAGATAGAACTGTATTTTTTATGAGAAATATTGGTGAGACTGCTAGGACCATATTGGCAATGAGGGTTCGCTATGCAGGTATGATGCTATAATTTTTAGAACACAAGAAATAATAAAATTAATAACAAAACTATCCCCATCCGGTACTCAAAAGGTGCCGGGCTTGTGGATAGTTTTGTTTTTTGTGCCGCAATTATAACAATAAAAAGGTTTACTATCAAATAGAAAAGTGATATCATCAAATTGATAAAACGTTTTTTTAAAAAGAAAGGGCGATTGCGATGAAAAAGTTAAGAGTAGGCATAATTGGCGCTGGACAGATAGTTGAAGTGACTCATATGCCAAACTATATGAAGAATTCAGATGTTGTAGAAACGCTTTCAATCATTGATGTAAATTTGGACAGAGCAAAGTATATGGCTGAAAAGTTCAACATACCACACTACTTTTCGAGTTATGAGGAAATGTTTAAGCATGTGGAATTAGATGCAGTTAGTGTGTGCACTCCCAATAAGTTTCATGCGGAGGCGGTTATTGCTGCCCTAAACAATGGATGCCATGTGTTGTGTGAAAAGCCGCCGGCCATTTCAAAGTCCGAGGCGGAGAGGATGACGGAGGCTGCTAAGAAAAATAATAAGATATTGACTTATAATTTTCATTTCAGGCAAAGTGAAGAGGTCCAGGCTATCAAGAGGTTTATAGACGCCGGAGAATTCGGTGAAGTTTACTCTGTTAAGGTTCAAGCCCTGCGAAGAAGGGGGATTCCAGGTTGGGGAGTCTTTACCAACAAGGACATACAGGGTGGGGGACCCCTTATAGACATTGGAGTCCACATGCTGGATACGGCCTTGTACCTCATGGGCTATCCGGAGGTAGATTATGTATCCGCCGTTACCTATGACAAGATTGGGAAAAAGGGTGGAGTAGGCCTCATGGGAGGTTGGGACCCCAAAAAGTTCACCGTAGAAGATTCTGCCTTTGGCTTTATACGCTTTAAAAATGGGGCTTCAATGATATTGGAGACAGCCTTTGCCCTAAATATGAAGGACAGGTCTCTCATGAATGTGAACCTGTTTGGGGAAAAGGCCGGGGCCACAGTTTTCCCACCGGTAATTTACACAGAAAAACATGGAAGTCTTATAGATATGGAACTGCCATTTTTGGCTGAGGTGGATAAGCACAGCAGAAGCATAAAAAGCTTTATTGATGCCTGTCTGGGCAATGAGGATCTGCTCTGTACTGCTGACCAAGGTTTAATTGTTCAAAAGATTGTAGATGCCTTTTATGAGTCTGCCGAGACTGGCCAATCTGTAAAACTGTAAATTAAGGAGAAATCATTATGCTGAATTATAATAGGGGTACAGGGGAGTATAAGAATTGGATTGTGGAAGAAACAAGTTTTGATGACAGGTACCAGGGCAAATGTGAAAGTATCATGGCGCTGGGCAATGGCTACCTGGGCCTCAGGTCTGCCTTTGAAGAGCCTTACCTGGGACAAACCAGGAACTTGTTTATTGCCGGAACCTATAATAAATTTGACCGGCAGGAAGTGACAGAGCTTCCAAATGCGGCGGATATAACGGAAATGGTCATATCCATGAATGGGGAAGTGTTTTCCCTCAAAGATGGAAGAATACTTGAATACAGTCGGCAATTGAACCTGAAAACCGGAGAGCTCATAAGATTAGTCCTTTGGCAAAACAAAAGGGGGGAAGAATACAAAATACTTTTCAGGAGATTTGTATCCCTAGAGGACCGTCACCTAATCGGCATGAAGGTGGAGATAACCCCCATAAGCAAGGATGCTGACATATCCGTAAGAACCGGTATCAACGGGCGACAGACTAACTCCGGCGTTCAGCACTTTCATGATGGAGACAAAAGGGTGTACGACAACAAGTACATTCAGCTCCTTCAAAAGACAACGGAAACAAAAATTGATTTTGTCTTTAATAGCACAGTGAATTTCTATCTCAATGACAAGGTTCTAAACTGCAAGCTGACCTATTCCTTGCAGCGAAGAAGCTTATACTGCAGCTCCATGGTCACCGTGGCGAAGGGGGAAACCCTTACTGTGGAGAAGGTCAACAACATCTTCACAAGCTTGGACAACGACCTTAATATATACAACAATCTTGATATTTACAAGGATATTGATATACACAAGGACCTTACCGCAGACAAGGATTTAGAAAAACTAAAAAAGTTGTCTCTGGACCACCTAGTGAAAAACAGTGGTCTAAGATACGATGACCTCTTTGAAAACAGCAGAAACAAGTGGGCGGAATATTGGGAGAAGGCTACGGTGGAAATCCAAACTGACAATGACTTTGATGTGTTGGCTCTGAGGTTTGCCCAGTATCACCTGCTTATCATGACCCCTTTCCACGATGAGAGGTTTAGCGTGGGAGCTAAAGCTCTCACTGGTGAAGGTTATAAGGGGCATGTATTTTGGGATACGGAAATATTTATCCTGCCTTACTTCCAATATACCTTTCCGGATATAGCTAAGAAGCTCTTGAAGTACAGGTATATCACCATAGAAGGGGCTAGGAACAAGGCAAAGAAATTTGGATATAGGGGGGCTATGTATCCCTGGGAAACTGCTTTTACCGGCGAGGAAGAGACTCCGGAATGGGCTGCCATAAATATTATGACCGGCAAGGCTACCAAGGTGTGGTCCGGCATAAAGGAACACCACATTACCGCAGATATTGCCTATGCAGTTTGGAACTACTACCTCAGCACCAAGGATGAGGATTTTATGGATCTTTACGGCTGCAAAATAATCTTTGAGTGCGCTGAGTTTTGGTACAGTAGGCTCTGGTGGAACCTAGAGAAAAATAGATATGAGATCAAGGACGTCATAGGGCCTGACGAATATACTGAGCACATTAACAACAATGCCTATACAAATTACTTGGCCCATTTCACCATAGAAACTTCCATAGACCTGTACGACATGGCCGTAAGCAAGGGATGGAGTCATATTGGCGATTTGGATGAAAAACTCAATTTAAAAGAAAGAATAGACAATTACAAGGCTGCCTTGGACAGCATTTATCTGCCAAAGCCAAATGATGACCATATAATTCCTCAGGATGACACTTTTTTGACCAAACCCTGCATTGACTTGACCAAGTATAAAAATTCTGATGAAAAGCAGACTATCCTGAAGGATTACACCAGGGACGCGGTTGTAAATATGCAGATTCTGAAGCAGGCAGACGTGGTAATGCTCCTGTATTTGCTCAGAGCTTACTTTGATGAGAGGGTGAAAAGAGGTAACTGGCAGTACTATGAGGAAAGGACTATCCACGATTCCTCTTTGAGTGCTGCAGTCCACAGCATTGTGGCCAGTGATTTCGGCGATACTGAGTCAGCCTACAGGTTCTTTAAAAAGGCTGCGGAAATAGACCTTGGACAAAATATGATATCTTCCAATGAAGGAATTCATGCTGCCTCCATGGGTGGAATTTGGCTGGCTGTTATTATGGGCTTTGGAGGAATTACTAATGATGATGGGGTACTCAGCATCAATCCTAAGCTGCCTAAGGCTTGGATAAAACTTTCTTTTGCCCTGTATTGGATGGGGGAAAGAATAAATATAAGTATTGATGGACAAGAGATTAGGGTGGCTAAGGAATCGGAAAGCATTATTAATATCACGATAAAGGGAAATATATATTTATTGAAAAGGGAAGTTAGAATAGATTTAAACAGCTGTGATTTATAGTGTAAAACTCTTGATATAGCTGGGATTGGAGGAAGTTATGCCAATAATGTTTAATGATGAAACTAAGACCTTTCATTTACAAGCCGGTGACAGCAGTTATATTTTTCAAATCTACCGGGATGGATACTTGGCCCACTTATATTGGGGACAGAAGATAAGAAGTAACCACTTGTCAAGATTTATTCCCTATGGTAGAAAGCCACAAGCCCCAACCCCTGACGATCCGGACGAAACCTTTTCCCTGGATACCCTCCTGCAGGAGTATGCTGCCTACGGTAACAGCGACTTTAGAAGTCCTGCCTACCAAGTGCAGCTGGAAAATGGGTCTACCATAACAGATCTAAGATATAAAAGTCATAGGATTCTTAAGGGAAAGAGGGTCTTGGAAGGCCTGCCAGGCACCTATGTTGAAAGGGATGAAGAGGCTGAAAGCCTGGAAATCGTGCTTTGGGATGAGCTTTGTGGCTTGGAAGTTGTCCTTACCTATACGGTTTTTGAAAAGTACAATGCCATATCCAGGGAGGTAAAGCTTATAAACAAGGGAACAGAAAAGCTTAAGGTTTTAAGAGCCTTGAGTGCCAATGTGGACTTTTATAACTCCGACTATGATTTTATCCATCTTTCCGGGGCCTGGGGCAGGGAGCGCCATCTAGAAAGAAGGTCCTTGAAGTCTGGTATCCAGGCCATAGAAAGCAGGAGAGGGGCCAGCAGCCATCAGCAAAATCCCTTTGCTGCCTTGGTAAGTAAAAATGCGGATGAAGAACATGGGGAAGTGTTTGCCTTCAGCCTGGTATACAGCGGTAACTTCATAGCCCAGGCGGAGGTTGACCAATTTAAGACCACCAGATTTTCCATGGGTATAAATCCCTTTGACTTTTCCTGGCTTTTAGAGCCTTCCCAGACATTCCAAACACCTGAAATCATAATGGTGTATTCCAATCATGGCCTCGGAGAGATGTCCAGAACCTTTCATAAGCTCTACAGAAATAACCTGTGCAGGGGTAAGTACAAGTTACAAGCAAGGCCTATACTCATAAACAACTGGGAGGCCACTTACTTTGATTTTACTGCGGAAAAGTTGGAGGATATAGCAACGGTAGCCTCAGAATTGGGCCTGGAGCTCTTTGTGCTGGATGATGGATGGTTTGGAAAGCGAAACAGTGACGACAGTTCATTAGGTGACTGGTATTTAAATAGGGAAAAGCTGCCGGCAGGCCTGGATGATTTGGCTGAGAGAATAAATAAGCTGGGCCTTAAGTTCGGCCTGTGGTTTGAGCCGGAAATGATATCCGAAAACAGCGACCTATACCGGGCTCATCCTGACTGGTGCATCTATGTTCCGGACCGGAGAAGAACCAAGTCCAGACATCAGCTGGTTTTGGATTTAACCAATGCTAAGGTGCGAGACTACATTGTGGATGCAGTTTGCAAGGTGTTGGGAAGTGCGCCTATAAGCTATGTGAAATGGGACATGAACAGAAACATAACCGAGGCGGGATCAGCATATTTGCCGGCAGAAAGGCAAAGGGAAACTGCACACAGGTATATACTTGGCCTATATGACATTATGAACAGGATTACTGCTGCTTTCCCGGATATACTCTTTGAGAGCTGTTCCGGCGGAGGGGGAAGGTTTGATCCCGGCATACTCTACTATATGCCTCAGACCTGGACCAGTGATGATACTGATGCTGTAGAAAGATTGTTTATTCAATACGGCACCAGTATGGTGTATCCGGCCATAACCATGGGGGCCCATGTGTCTGCTGTGCCCAACCATCAGGTGGATAGGGTTACAAGATTAGACATGAGAGGCCATGTGGCCATGGCAGGAAACTTGGGCTATGAGCTTGACTTAACTAAGTTTACTCCTGAGGAAGTGGAAGCGGTTAAGAAACAGGTGGCTGAATACAAGGAAATAAGGGAACTGGTACAGTTTGGAGATTTTTACAGGCTTAGAAGTCCCTTTGAAGGCAACGACACTGCCTGGATGTTTGTATCTGAGGATAAGAGAGAGGCTGTGGTGTTTTACTACAGGATCATGGCCAAACCAAACCCGCCATTGACCTCCATCCTTAGGCTGAGAGGCTTGGATGAGAATAGGGACTACGAAGTTATGGGTTCGGGCATGGTTTACGGAGGAGATGAACTGATTTATGCCGGCATAGCCGTACCTACTTTAAAGGGTGACTATGCAAGTGTGTACTGGAGACTTAGGGCTAAATAATAAAGGAGGGGCTGTCGCACAAAATAAAATGCGGCAGCTTTTTATTATTAAATGAAAAATGGAGTTTGCACTTAAAAAGAAAATTGCGTATCAACGCAATTTTCTAAATGAATAATGAGCAATTAAGGAGGATTTTTCTCCGCTTCTCTACGAAAAATCTTTAATTTTATAATTTTTTTTGGCATGCAATAGCTTGCCAAATGTTTTATGAGACACAGGATGGACAAATTATAAATCCAAGAATTAATAGTGAACAGTAAATAATAATGGTATATTTTGTGCGCTTTTATTAGATAAATATTTGAAAAATAATTTAGCAGAAATTTAGCTCCGCTGAATTTCATCCTTAATTACTCATCACTCATTACTAATTAAAAAAGTGCTTCGCACTTTATTTCAAATAAGCAACAGTCCCTTTTCCTATAGTTTCCTGCAGGAGCCTCTCACTATAAATTTAGTATCCAACAGGGTTCTTACCGGTGGGATCTTTCCTTCTATCAGATTAAAAAGAATCTCTGTGGTAACCTTACCCAATTGTAAAATAGGAACATCTATGGTTGTGAGGGGTGGGGTTGTTATTTGAGAAATATCGTAGTTATTGTGTCCTATGATGGAGATATCTTCCGGGATCTTAAGTCCTAATTCAAGGATGGCCTTATAGGCACCTACTGCCTTGATATCGTCCGTTGCAAATATGGCCGTTGGCGGGTTAGGACTCTTTAAAAGCTTTAGGGTAGCTTCATAGGCCTCGTTTATATCATAGCCACCGTTTGCAATCAGTGAATAATCTACCGGTAACAAGGCTTCCTTATGGGCTTCAATATATCCGTCAAGACGCTCCTTGCTTACTACGTAATTTAGGGGAGCGTGAATACAAGCTATTCTTTTATGATTGCACTCTATGAGATAATTTACTGCCTCTTTACAGTCGGCAACGTTGTCCGTATCCACTGTGTAGACCCTTTTGGCCAAATAGTCATTTGACACTTTACCCATGACTACAAAGGGAAAATTTATTTCATACAACTTTTCTATAAGCAAGTCATTTACCTTGGAACTAAGCAAAATCAGCCCTTGGATTACCTTGCTGTTGATCATTGATAAACACTTTTCTATTTCCTTTAGCTCATCTGTTGAATTATTTAGTATAATTTCATAGCCTTTCTTATCTGCCACCTCTGAAATAGATTGGAGCGCCAGTGGTACGAAAGCCTGATTGGAAGAACGAGCAGAAACTACGCCTATGGAATTAAATGAACCGCCTCCAAGGCTTTGTGCTATTCTGTTGGGCTTAAAGTTCAATTTCTTTACGGCGGCCATTACCTTTTCTCTGGTCTCCGGCTGAACATTGGGGGCGTTGTTGATTACTCTGGAAACGGTTGATATAGAAACGTTAGCAAGTTTTGCTACATCCTTGATATTCGAACTCATTATGATCCACTCCTTGGCTATTTTCAATGTATTAGTACTGTTTTAAATTATACCACGAAATAAGCAATTTGCAATATATCAAAAAAACGCTTACATTAAAAAAATGCGGAAAAATATGAATATTAAAGAAAAAGATAATATTAGAGAGATAAACTCATCAGACAAGCCTTTTGATTTGTTGAAAAAACGTTTCTATGAGATTATACTTTACTTATCGCTAATGATTCTAGTGTTTATCACAGTACAAGAAAACGTTTTTTTATTCTTGTCTTTGTATATACATTAAGTACTTATTTACATTAATAGATAAGGAGATACATATATTTAAACGCTAGATACAACAGGGTTGTTAATCAAAATAACAAATTATAATAACAATATATTTAGGAGGAATAAAATGAAAAAGAAGTTTTTGGCTTTAACTCTCACAACTTTATTTGCAGTTACTGCAGCCTTAACAGGATGCGGATCAAAAGAAACACCTAAAACAGGTGACAATACTGAGACTCCAAAAACCGAGACTAAGACCTTGAAGATTACTTACAGCGGAACACCTCAACCACACGAAAAAGAATATATCATAAACACTTTTGTTAAGAACTTTGAAGAAAAGTATAACGCTAAGGTAGATGTTGATTTCGTATCTCAAGAAGACGCTATTAAGAAGATCTCCACTGAACAGGCGAGTTCAACAATAGTATCCGATATCCTTTTCGTAGATACTGCAAACATGGCCCCATATATAAATGGCGGTTGGGTCGAAGATATCACTGATGTTGTAAACAAAAGCGGTGTAACAGTTACTAACATGTTTGATAACTCAACCACAAAAAATGGAAAGAGATACTTTGTACCTGTAACTTTCGACGTATACATCACCATTGCAAATAAGAAGGCTCTTAAGTACCTACCAGATGGACTTACAGAAGAAGATGTTGTAAACGGAATTACATGGGAGCAATATGCAGCTTGGGCTAATGCTATAGCAGCAGGAGAAGGCGTTGGTAAGACAATGATGCCTGCTAACATGACAGGTTCTCAGTTACTATATCCAATGGCTGGATTAGGAATGGCTTATGGTGCAAGCTTCCCGGAATTCAATTCAGAAGGCTTTAAGTCAGCTATGAACATAATAGCTGAAATGGCTAAGGGTAATGCCTTCTATCCAGAACAAGATCAGTATACAGCTCCAACAGATCCTTTAAAGAGCGGAGCAGTTTGGTTAACCTTTGCTCATATGGGACCGGTTGGTGTAGCTTACACAGCTTCTCCAAATGACTACATTGTAGGCGCTGCTCCTAAGGGAAGTAAGGGTGCAGGTTCAACAGCAGGTGCTTGGACATACGGTATACAAAAGGGAACTCAGAATAAAGAATTGGCAGAAAAGTTTATAGAATATGTTTTAACTCCAGAAGTTAACTACGATCTTTGCACACAGTTTGGTGGCGTTCTAAGCCCAATCAAGGAAGTTGGAGATTTACTTGATTCCAGCGACGTTATCATGAGAGCCGGATCAAACATGCTTGAAACAACTATCGTATCCGGAGTACCATCAACTGAATACACTGACTGGAATGCAGTTAAGCTTATCTACGGTGACCTATTCAACAAAATATTGACAGCTAAAGCAGTTCCGGACGATGCAGTTTTTGCAGATTTACAGTCTAAACTGGAAGCATTAAAGAAATATTAAAGTAGATTCTAAGATGTTTTATGCGGGGGTATTTATAATATCCCCGACAGTTTTTTAAAAATAAAAGTAGAGGGGTAATAACATTGAGTAAGATTATAAACCAAGATGAAAAAGCAAAAGCCTCAAGAAGTTTCATAAGCAAGAAGTCCATACCCTATCTATTATTAATGCCTGCCTTTATCTATTATGCAGTATTCTGGCTTGCCCCTGTTCTTTCGGGAATGGTTGAAGTCTTTACAGATATGAATGGTAACTTTACCTTGACAGAAAACTTTAAGCTCATGTTTAAGGCTGAGCTCTTTGACAAGGCTGTTATGAATACAGCTATATTTGCTGCAGTTTCTGTAGTGTTGCAATATTTTATAGCCCTCTTGCTTGCAGTATTGTTAGCTCGTAAGTTTAGGGGTTCAAAACTTTTGATGTTTGTGGCCATGATACCAATGGCAATTACGCCTACTGCGGTAGCTATACTTTGGAAGACCGGTTTAGTAAAAGAAGGATGGATAAATTCTATTCTGATGTTCTTTAATTTGATTGAAGAACCTATTGTTTTTCTTAATGCAGAAGGGTTGGCGGCAGTATTTTTAATAATATTGATAGATACATGGACAGTTACACCTTCAGTTATGATCATTTTGACAGCAGGCTTGCAAGGTATGCAAAGAGAGCTTAAGGAAGCTGCCTATACCTTTGGGGCCAACAAGTGGCAAATATTTAAGGACATAACTTTGCCTATACTAAAGCCTTCAATTGTAACCTCCATAATTTTGAGATTGATAGCAGCAGTACAGGTTTGGGCTATTGCAGTTATGGTGCTGGGCTTTAACAAAACACCGTTCCTGGTAGAGAGAATTGCCTTCTATGTGGACGTAGTACCCGGTGTATCAACCAGTGAAAAGTTAGCCTTTACATTATCCTTTACAACAACAGTTATAGTACTTATTGCTACCTTAATCTATTTAAGAGTAGCTAACAAAAAAACAAGCAAAGGAGGGAATAATTAATGGATAGATTAAACATTGTTCAAAAAACTGTAGTCAGCATTATTCTTTCAACAATGGTCATTGCTGTTATAGTTCCAATATTATTCTTCCTTAATGTTGCTTTTTCTAATGACGTTGAATTGACACAATTCCCTAAAAAGCTCATCCCAAGTTTCTCGGTAACGGTAAAGGTTGCACCGGCAGAAAACGGAGAGTATGAAATCTTCCACGACAGAGGGGATGGAGAGGGCTATAGGTCTATATTGACCACTAAGAATCCAACCAAACTGGAAAATCACTTTAAGAGACAATACGGTGTTTTAATTTCCGGAGAAGAGTTGTTGGAAGACTTCAGCCAGACCCTGGAAAAAGGACCCATGGAGTTTAAGTATAGGAAGGACTTTTTCTTTAACTTCAAGCAGTTCTTTGCCATAGTTAATAACTCAACAAAGGCATTGAAAAACAGTATTTTAGTTTCCCTATATACCATATTGATTTCATTATCCATAGGAAGTCTTGGAGGCTATGCTATGGCAAGATACAACTTCAAATTCAAAGAGACCATAAACGTGGGGATGTTGATTGTTAGAATGTTCCCTGTGGTTGGAATAAGTATTCCCATGGCAGTATTGCTTATCAAGTTTGGCTTGTTTGATACCTTATTAGGCCTTGCCCTATTATACTCTATTCCTAATATTGCTCTGACAGCATGGATAACTTCCAGTATATTTGTAGGAATAAACAGAGAACTTGAGGAAGCCTCATATATCTTTGGAGGAAACAGCTTCAACACCTTTATGAGAATCACTCTTCCCTTGGCTTTCCCTGCACTTGCAGCAAGTTCTATGTATGCATTTTTGACAGCCTGGAATGATACTATATCAGCTTTGATATTAACTAATGAAAATCAGACCTTGGCCTTGGTAGTGTATAAGGCTATCGGTACAACCTCCAGTGGTATACAGTATGCGGCAGCAGGTAGCATTATATTAATTTTGCCGGCCTTAGTATTTACATTCATTGTAAGGAAATACGTAAACCAAATGTGGGGCGGAGTAGAAATATAGGAGGGATATAATGAGCTATTTAGTATTGAAAGATTTAGAAAAAAGATATAGCAAAGCCGGTGCTTTGATAGTAAATAAAATGAACTTATCCATTGAAAAAGGCGAATTTATCGTATTCTTAGGACCTTCAGGCTGCGGTAAGACCACAACCATAAGAATGATTTCGGGACTAGAGGAAGTAAGCGGCGGAGACATTTTAATTGAAGGTGAAAGTATCCTTAACAAGAAGCCAAGAGACAGAGGAGTATCCATGATATTCCAAAGCTATGCGGTATGGCCTCACATGACTGTGTTTGAGAACATAGCCTACCCCTTAAAGCTGCAAAAGGTTCCAAAGGATGAAATTAAAAAGAGGGTTTATGCAGCAGCTGAAGCGGCAGACATAACAGCCTTATTGGACAGATATCCTGCCCAAATGTCTGGTGGACAAAGACAGAGAGTGGCCGTTGCCAGAGCCATAGTGGTTAAGCCAAAGATCTTCTTGATGGATGAACCCCTGTCAAACCTTGATGCAAAGCTTAGAGTTTCAATGAGGACTGAGCTTAAGAACATACATAACAATGAAAAATCCACTTCCATTTTCGTAACCCATGACCAGTCAGAAGCCATGAGCTTGGCAGACAGAATAGTGGTTATGAACAAGGGAATCATTGAACAAATAGGTACACCTATGGAAGTATACCATGACAGTGCCACTAAGTTCGTAGCATCCTTCATAGGAACACCGCCTACAAACTTCTTTGACGTTAAGATAGAGCTGGGAGACGGCCAGCTAAATGCAGTTGGAGATGGCTTCAGATACAAGGTACAAGAAGAATTGAGAGAGGCCCTAAGACCATATATAAACAAAAATGTGGATATGGGAGTAAGACCTGAATTTATAGGGCTTTCTGTTGACGGTAACAAGGGACCGGGTTTCCTATGTGAAGCAACTATAGACTTTGTTGAACCACAGGGAACCCATTCAATCCTGATCACTAGGGTTGCCGGCGAAGAAGTGAAGATCATGACAACAAATCATATGGAGATTAAGCCGAATACTGTGGTTAACCTTCATGTGAAAGACGGAAAGGCTATGTTCTTTGATAAGGAGACAACAAAGAGAATAAAGTAGAAAACTAAGGGGTTATTACCATGGATAAGGTTATAGTTGCTGCTTCCACCCATTGGGATAGGGAGTGGTATAGAACTTTCAACGATTTTAGGATCAGATTGTGCGATTTAATTAATAATCTGTTAGAGCTTTTAGAAGAAGATGAAGATTTTCTATGTTATACCTTTGACGGCCAGAGTGTTGTCATTGAGGATTATTTGGAGATTTTTCCTCAAAACAAGGACCGCATCAAAAACCTTGTGTCCAAAGGTAAGCTTACCTTTGGACCACTTTATAATTTACCGGATGAGTTTTTATCCAGCGGAGAAGCTATGATAAGAAATTTCCTGGTAGGCCATAAAGTGTGTATGGACATTGGCGGCAAGATGCAGGCAGGATACATTCCGGATAATTTCGGCCATATCTCACAGATGCCCCAAATATTAAACGGGGTGGGCATGAAGTCAGCCTTCTTCTTTAGGGGTTGCAGTATAGATACCTTAGAAAATAAAGAATTTATATGGAAGGCGCCGGATGGTTCCAAGGTTCTGGGTGAGTATATGCTCCTTGGCTATTGGAGCCTCAAAAGCTGGGGAAAGCTGGGACAATCCGTTGAAGACCATTTTAAAAGTGCCTATGAGAGCCTTAAAGCCAAGAGCAAGCTCAATACATTTTTACTCATAAACGGATCGGACCACCTATATCAAGATTCTGACTTTACTGCCAAGCTAAAGCAGGTGAAAGAGGCCTTCAAGGACTTAGACATTGTTAATGGCTCTATTGAAGACTATGCAAAGTTAGCCTTAGAAAGAGCCCAAGAGGTAGAGCTAAAAGAAATAGAGGGAGAACTGAGAGACTTTCGCTATGGACCGGATCCCAACGCTGTAGGTTCCACAAGACATTACCTCAAATACGCTATGTTTGAAGCCTTGAGGGAGGTAGAGAGATATGCGGAACCGCTTAATACCATAGCCTTCAGCCATGGTGAAGCCTATCCGGCGGAATTGTTTACCTATGCTTGGAAGCATATATTAAAGGCCTTGGGCCATGACGCCATTGCAGGCTGTTCCAGCGATGAAGTTATAAAGGATATCCACAGCTACATTGTGAATGCCCACACCATAGTATCCAGACTTTCTGACCTTGCCTTTGAAAAGTTGGCAAAGAAGATCAACACCGAAGACCTTGTGGGCAAGGAGCAATACCTAACGGTTTTCAACCCCCTTCAGTTTGATAACACCATGATTACCGAAGCAGTAATCCATGTGGAAAATCAAAATGAGGTTTGTGATATAGAACTTTACGATACGGAAAGAAACCCCATTAACTACGAGTATATAGACCAATGGGAAGACATCATAACGCGAGAATTCAAATACGAAAGTAAAGAAAAGATATATAGGAAATGTTTTAAGATAAGATTTGAGGCCAAGAGGGTTCCGGCCTTAGGCTTTAAAAACTATATTGTGGTACCCAAATCAGCTATGGAAAAACGGCAGGCAGAATTATATATCAGAAGTCAAGGGTCACACAGATTTATTGAGAATGAATTTTATAAAATAACACCGGATCAAAACGGCAGCTTAACAATATTGGATAAAGTCAGCGGCAAACAGTATAAGGACATGAACACCTATGTCAGCAGAGGGGACATAGGAGACGAATACCAGCATGTATCCCCCTTAGGAGAGGAGCATGTATTTGCAACACTAAAGAGTGTTTCTGTCATAAGAAACTCAGATCTAGCTTCAACCCTAAAGCTGAAAGCCGTACTCAATGTCCCAAAATCAGCGGATGAAAAGTTTTTAGGCAGAGGCACTGAGTACGTAGATTGTGCTATAGAGACCTATGTTACCCTGTACCGTGGCTGCCCGAGAATAGATTTTAAAGTTGAAATTGAAAACAAGGCCTCTGACCATGTTATTACAGTTAAATTTCCGACTAATTATATTAACCCAATAGATTATTCTCATGTATGCTTTGACGAGATAGAGAGAGATAATCACAGATTTGATTTTGACAAGGACTTAAGATCTACCCAATCCTTTTTAAAGCCCATGCAAAATTATGCCGGTATCCGTGGTGATGATGGTGTGCTGAATGTGATAAGCAAGGGGATTTATGAGTATAACACTAAACCATCTGATGAAGGTTTAGACTTGTATATTACCCTACTGAGAAGCACATCCCATATGTTTAGGTACTTGCCAATATCCTGGCAAAGTGGCCAGCACAGCACAACACCCATTATCAAGACAGAGGACTCAAAGGAGCTTGGTAAGTGTACATTTTACTATTCCTTATACTTCGGTAAGGAAAGCATCAATGAGGTATCCCAGCAGTACCTTTATCCCCTTAGATGTTTTGATGTGTGGAAGACCACCGGAAAGCTTGAGGAAGGACTTAAGTATAAATCTTTAGTTAATATAGATAACAGTAATGTATTACTGAGCACTGTTAAAAAGCATGAATACAGTGACAGCATAGTTGTTAGGCTTTACAATACACAAAAAGAAGCCAGCTTGGTAAACCTAGACCTTGGCTTTACATGTACCAAGGCATATTTTACAGACTTACTTGAAAATATAGAAGCAGAGATCAAGGTGCAAGACAATAGGCTAACTTTTTCAGTAGAGCCTAAGAAAATAATAACCATAGTTTTGTATTAAGGTGATTGGAGAACTATTATGAGTGAACCTAGCTATAAAATAGACAGTCTCCCAAGGGGTATGTATTTTGACAGAAAAGTATATGAACCCTTTGAGGTAAAAATCTTTGAAAAAGTAAAAGATAAGTTGCCAAACCCCATTTTGACCAGGGGCAATGGAATAATAGACTGCTACTGGTATGCAGTAAAGCTTGCCTACAAAAATATAAAGAGGCCGACTGCAGAAAGTGGCTTTGTAAGTGACTTTGTGGATGCGGCTTTCAATGAAGATATATTTATGTGGGATACAGCCTTTATAACCATGTTCTGCAACCTCTTTCATAAGTATATACCAGGCATCTGTTCACTGGATAACTTCTACTGTAAGCAGCTTGAAGATGGTGAAATACCAAGGGAGTTGGTGAGGGAAACCGGCAGGGACTTTTATAAGTGGGTAAATGTTTATGATAAGCCCCTTTACTCTTACTTTCACTATAACTATGGCCATAGGAGGCTTAAGGAGATAAATAATATTTCCTATGATGAGATGTACAAGCCCAATTTAGGCAGGGTAGTTCCTAAAAACCCCTATTTGACCTTAGATAATCTGAATCATCCTATAATGGCCTGGGCAGAGTATATAAGCTACTGTCAAACCGGAGACCTTGAGAGGCTAAAGCTGGTGGCAGAACCCTTATTTCAGTACTATAAGGCCCTATGGTACCATATCAGACATGCAAACAACCTATATGTTACTGATTGGGCCAGTATGGATAATTCCCCCAGGAATAAATACTTGGGCTGTGCTGTAGATACAAGCTGCGAAATGGTGCTGTTTGCAAATTCCCTTGTAGATATAATGCAGGAATTATTAGATCATCAGCACATTGACGAGAAGCTCTTCAAGGAAAGAAGTGACTTCTTAAGGATCAGCTCAAAGCTCACAAAGGATGCAATTAATGCCCTTATGTGGGATGAAGATCAGGGGTTTTACTTTGACCTGAAGGATGATGGCCAAAGGGCCCCAGTAAAAACCATAGCAGCCTATTGGGCCTTAATATCTGGAGTAGCCGATGAAAAAAAGGCACAAAGATTGGTTCAGTGGCTTAATGATAAAAATACTTTTAATAGAATTCACAGAGTTCCGGTCTGTGCAGCAGATGAAATGGAATATGACCACCAAGGCGGCTACTGGAAGGGGTCCGTCTGGGCACCCACAAACACCATGGTTATCTATGGACTCTTAAAATATGGATATGACACTTTAGCTAAAGAGATAGCTTTAAACCATCTAGAAAATGTGGTTAAAGTGTTTGAAAGCACCGGAAGTATATGGGAAAACTATCCCCCGGACCATATAACTTCCGGAAACGCTGATAAGAAAGAATTTGTAGGCTGGTCCGGCATTGCGCCGATACTATACACAATCCAGTTTAGAATAGGACTGCAAGCAGATGCATTAAAGCAAGAGGTAATTTGGACTATTGATGCCGAAGAGGAATTAAGTGGTTGTGAAAACTATTGGTTCTTTGGAAAAACAGCTAGCTTTTATGCATCCAGTAAAGATGGAAAAGTATGCTTAAAAATAGCAACCAAGGATAGATTTAAGCTTCAGGTTAAATACCTGGACAGAAAATATGATTTCTTTATTGATGGAGATAGGTCATTGGAGATTAGATAACTATACTTTGAGGTATGGATACCATGGTACAAAGTGAATTTGCAAAAAGATGGTGAGATAGACATGGATAATAAAAAGGTTGTTAAAATCAATAAAGCAGTAATATATGGCGACAGTATATCTACAAGAAATCACGGAGATGGCGGCTACGAAGCTTTAATAAAAGAAAAACTTAATATTAATGAAATATATAATCATGCAATAGGGTCTAGCGGGATTTCCAAAGCAACCCCCAATAGCTTAGTGGGCTTACTGGATAATGAAGCTAATATTCATAAAGATGCTGATTTGATTATACTATGGCATGGCACAAATGACTGGTACTGGGGAGCCCCTTTAGGGGATGCAAGTAGCAATGATGAAAATACATTTTATGGAGCTGTACGAGCAGTGATTAATAAGCTGAGAAAACTATACCCCGGTGCTAATATAGTGTATTTAACTCCAATATTTCGCTATGAAATTCCAGATAAATGCGCTGTGAAGGAAGAGGGATATATTAGTAAAAACTCTATAAATTTAACACTTATAGACTATTATGAGGCAATTATGGAGCTATCTGTAATGTTAGGATTTACAACTATCGATATGAGAAAGTTAACTAATTTTCACTATTATAATGCTGAAAAATATTTTGAAGATTATATTCACCCAAATGAAGTAGGCTATAAAAGAATTGCTGACATCATTGCTTCAAAGGTTGCTGTGTTAAGCTTCGATTAATAAAATTTTTTGGAGGTAAAAATGAAGGACTTTCATGTAAAATCCTTAGAATTATTAAAGGTAATATATAAGGATGAGACTTTAAAGAATGCAGAAAATATTATTTCTTCCCTAATAGATAAGTGGGAAAATTACAAGGATATAAAAAATATAAAGCTAAATGAAAAGGATGCAATGCTAATCACTTATGGAGACGGCATAATAAGTGATAAGGAGAAACCCCTCAGAACTCTGAAAAAGTTTTTAGACGAAAACTGCCAGGAAGAGGTTACAGATGTTCATTTACTTCCTATATGTCCGTCGACTTCTGATGATGGCTTTTCTGTATCGGATTATAAGACCGTGGATGAGTGCTTGGGAGATTGGGAGGATATCAAAGCACTAAGTAATAATTACGGTTTGATGATAGATGCAGTAGTTAACCACTCATCTAAATCTCATGCTTGGTTCAAGGCCTGCCTAGATTGTGTTGAGGAATACAAGGATTATTACATTGAGGCAGACCCTGATGCAGACTATAGCATGGTTACAAGACCTAGGGCCTTGCCACTGCTTACTAAGTTTAAGACCAAGGAAGGAGAAAAGTTTTATTGGACAACCTTCTCCGATGACCAAATAGATTTAAACTTCTCCAATCCTGTGGTTTTGGCAGAAATGATAGAAGTACTGTTATTCTATGCTCAAAAGGGAGCCAAATTCATAAGATTGGATGCTATTGGCTTTGCCTTCAAAAAGCTTGGCACAACCTGTATGCATCTTGAAGAAACCCATGCCATTGTTAAGCTTATGAGGCTGTTTTTACAGGAGTTTTTCCCAAGTACTTATATTATTACAGAAACCAATGTACCGCATTTAGATAATATAAGTTATTTTGGAGATGGAGACGAAGCTCACTTAGTTTACCAGTTCCCGCTGCCTCCATTGACTATGTTCTCACTACAAAAAGGGGATACAAGTAAGTTGACTCAATGGGCAAAGTCCCTGGAAGACACTCCATTAAAGGAAGGTAACACCTATTTCAACTTCCTGGCTTCCCATGACGGGGTAGGAGTAAGACCTATAGAAGGTATACTTACAGAAGAAGAAAAGAACTTCCTGATAGATAATGTACTAAAAAACGGCGGCAGGGTAAGTTACAGAACAAACACTGACGGAAGCAAAAGCCCCTATGAACTGAACATCAGCTACCTTAACGGCATAACCAGTCCGGAAAAGGACAACAATGAGAAGTTCCAAAGATTCATGGCTTCCCAAGGCATAATGCTCTCCATGCAAGGAGTTCCGGGAATTTACTATCATAGTCTGCTGGGTTCAGAAAACTGGTACGAAGGTGTGGAAGCTTCCGGTATCAACAGAAGGATAAACAGAGAAAAGCTGCATTACGACAAGCTTACAGCTGAGATAAAGGATGAGACTTCACTAAGGCATATGGTGTTTACAAGATACAAGGAACTTCTTAAGATAAGAGGGTCTCACAGCGCCTTTTCACCTTATGCAAGTCAAAAGGTATTGGAACTATCACCATCACTTTTTGCTGTTGAAAGGTATAATGAAAGCACTGATGAAAGAATTATCGCTATAGTGAATGTTACGGACAAGAATGTAAAACTTAAGGAACCTATTGTAGGAAGAGACCTTCTGGCTTCAGGTCAGATTGAAGAAGTTACAGATTTAAAACCCTATCAAATAGCTTGGATACTATTATAAATTAACATATATAATGAGGAGATGTGATTATGGGTAAATTATTGGTTTTGGAACAACCTAAAAAAGTTGGCTATGAGGAATATGAAGAGAGAGAATTGTTAGCAAATGAGGTGAGAATTCAAACCCTCTATACCGGCATAAGTGCAGGAACGGAATTAACCTCATACAGAGGCACAAGCCCCTTCTTCAACAAGAAGTGGGATGCAACAAACCGAATTTTTGAAAAGGAAACGGAGACATCTTGGACCTATCCTCTAAAGCAGTGGGGATATGAAGAAGTGGGTAAGGTTGTGGAGATAGGCAAGGACGTTCAAGAGGTTGAAGTAGGAGACATCATCTTTGGAACTTGGGGACATAAGAGCAACCACATTGCAGAAGAAAGCTTCGCCAAGGACCGTAAGCTGCACAAGGACCTTGACCCTATTTGCGGCATATTCTCCCACATCGGAGCCATAGGAATAAATGCCATTTTGGACGCCAATATTCATGTAGGAGAAACTGTAGCTGTGTTTGGACAGGGAGTACCTGGACAGATAGTTACTCAATTGGCTAAGCTCAACGGGGCCAGGGTAATAGCTGTAGACTTAGACGATACCCGTCTAGCCTTTGCCAAGAAGTTTGGAGCCGATATCATACTTAATTCCGGCAAGTGCGATGCAGCAAAAGAAATAAAAGAAATTACCAAAGGTCTTGGGGCAGATGTAGCCATAGAGATATCCGGTGCGCCAAGAGCTCTTCATGAGGCCATAAGATGTGCTGCTTATTCAGGAAGAGTTGTTTCTTCAGGCTTTATACAAGGTGAACCTAAGGGACTGTACTTAGGAGAGGAGTTCCATCATAACCGCATTAACTTGGTTTGCTCGCAAATATCAGGAGTAGATCCATCCCTCAGCTACAGATGGAACAGATTAAGATTAAATCATACTGTAATGGACCTTCAGAAGGAAGGAAAGCTTGATCTTAAGGGGCTTATAACTCATACTATTCCTTTTGATGAAGCAGCTAAGGCCTATGAGCTTTTAGACAATGCCACAGAACAAGTACTTCAAATGGTCTTAGCGCTATAGTAGAAGGGGAGGATGATTTTTATGAGATTTGCAATACAAGATAATTTATTGGGAACCAAAACTTTTAAGGAAAGCTTTGCCCTTGCAAAGGAAATTGGCTTTGATGCTGTGGAACTGAATTTCTTTCAAAGGAATTTAACTGAAGGAGATGCTTTAGAAATTGCTGAAGCATCAGAAAAGACTGGCATAGGTATCGCTGCAGTTTGTGGCGGATATATAAACTGGATTGCTGATTTTGATGAAGAAAAGCGTAATATTGCCGTCGAAGGAGTAAAAAAGTCCTTGGAGAATATTGCTAAAATGGGCGGAGAGGGTCTTGTGGCTCCTGCTGCCTATGGCATGTATGCAAGAAGATTTCCTGCAAAGAGGCCATTAGTTGAAGATAGAAGAATACTTTTAGATTCACTTAGGAGAATAGCTGAAACTGCAGAAAAGCATAATGTATTGTTTTATTTGGAACCTCTTAACAGATACGAAGACCATATGATTAATATGATAAGTGAAGGAGCATTATATATTGATGGTACCGGTAGCAAAAAAGTCAAACTGTTAGGTGATATATTCCACATGAATATAGAAGAAGATGACGTGGCAAAGACCATTGAGCAGCATCACAAATATATTGGCTATTACCATCTGGCTGATAGTAACAGAAAACTTCCGGGCTTTGCTCACACTGACTTTAAGTCCTTCTTTAAGGTGCTTAAGGAATTAAATTATAATGGCACACTTTCTATAGAATGCCACTTAAGAGGAGAGACGATAGAAGGAATAAGAAAGAGTTTAGCCTTTCTTCATGACCATGTAAAGTAGAATATCTATAATAAAAGAGTAAGGCGTGAGTATTTATGAAAATTGTTATAGCTCCGGATTCCTTTAAGGGAAGCTTGTCTGCCAAAGAAGTGGCTGAGGCCCTGGAAATAGGAATCAAAAAAGTATATGAGAATGCAAAAATTGTTAAGGTACCAATGGCCGATGGCGGAGAAGGAACGGTGGAGTCACTGGTGGACGCCACCGGAGGAAGGATAATAAAGGCTAAGGTTAGGGACCCTCTCTTTAGAGAGATTGAAGCCTTCTACGGAATCTTGGGAGATAACACTACCGCTATTATCGAAATGGCTGCTGCTTCCGGTCTTCCCCTTTTATCAAAAGAGGAGAGAAATCCCCTGGTAACCACCACTTTTGGTACCGGAGAACTTATAAGTGATGCCTTGGATAAGGGCTGCAGGACTATTATCCTGGGCCTAGGCGGCAGTGCTACCAATGATGGCGGAATGAGTATGGCCAAGGCTCTTGGAGCAAAGTTTTTTAATGCCGAGGGCCAAGAAATAGGCTTAGGCGGAGAAAGTTTGGGACAGTTGACTACAATAGATCTATCAGGAATAGACAAAAGAGTTAAAGAAGTAAACTTTATAGCTGCCTGTGATGTAGATAATCCCCTTTGCGGAGAAAGGGGAGCATCCAGAGTTTTCGGTCCTCAAAAGGGCGCAGATGAAGAAGCGGTAGAAATTTTAGACAGAAACCTGCTGAACTATGGGAAGGTCCTGGTGCAGACTACCGGCAAGAGCATTCTGGATTACCCCGGTGCAGGTGCTGCCGGAGGACTGGGAGCAGGGGTCTTAGCTTTCCTAAATGCTGAGCTAAAGCGAGGAATCGACATAGTAGTGGAAGTTACCGGTCTGGAGAAGGAAATGAAGGATGCTGACCTAGTTCTAACCGGCGAAGGCATGATGGACTATCAAACCGCCTTCGGCAAAACACCCTATGGTGTAGCAAAGTTTGCAAAGAGTTATAACTTACCGGTTATAGCTGTAGCAGGGGGACTTGGGAAGGATGCCCATACTCTTTATGAGAAAGGCTTTGACAGTATCTTTTCTTTAGTAGATAAGCCTATGACCTTGGAGGAGGCTATGGCCAATAGCAAGACTTTACTAGAAGACGCAGCAGAGAGAATAATGAGGACATTAAGGATAACACTAATGAAGAGATAAAAATAAGCTACCCTTAAGACTGGAGGCACAAGTATGAATATTGCATTATGTCATTTTAGAATTGGAGAAACAGATGGAGTTTCTCTTGAAATGGAAAAGTGGAAGGTTGAATTAGAAAAACAAGGCCATAAGGTTATATATATAGGCGGAAATGCTTATGAAGACACAGAAGTGATAGAGGAACTTTACTACAAGAATGCTCTCAATGACAAAATAGTAGCCAATTCTTACCTGAAGCTCACTGATTATATTGAAGATGGATTAAAAGAAGAGATAAATAAGGCTGCAAAGGTCATTGAGGAGAAGATTGCTGAAGTAATCAGAAGACGAAATATAGAGGTAATTGTACCCAATAATATCTGGTCTTTGGGTTGGGGACTTCCTGCTGCCATAGGAATCTACAATGCTGTAAAGAGCACAGGTATAAGAGCTGTGGTTCATAACCATGACTTCTACTGGGAAAGAGAAAAATACAGCAAGCCAACCACAGACTACGTAAAGGAACTATTAGAGACATATTTCCCTCCAAAGGGCGATAACATCAAGAATGCGGTAATAAACAGCATTGCCCAGGGCGAATTAAAGGAAAGAAAAGGCGTAGATTCCACTATAGTACCCAATGTCTTTGACTTTTCAGCAGACCTATGGGAAATCGATGACTACAATAAGGACTTCAGAGAAGTAATAGGCGTTAAGGAAGAGGATATACTGATTCTACAGGCTACAAGAGTTACAGAAAGAAAGGCCATTGAATTAGCACTGGATACCATAGGAAAGCTTATGGAAGAAGAAAATATGAGTGCACTAAGAGAAGGCTCTCTATATGACGGCAAGAAATTTACCGGAGATATAGTTTTTGTGATGGCAGGCCTTATTGAATGTGAAGAAAAGTACTTAAATGCTCTAAAGAAAAAGGCTGAAGCCTATAATATAAAACTAAAACTTGTAAACAGTGTAATAGACTCTTACAGATACACCAAAGACGGAGTAAAAATGTACTCACTTTGGGATGCCTATGTTCATGCTGATTTCGTGACCTATCCTTCCATCTTAGAGGGCTTCGGCAATCAGTTTCTGGAAGGACTTTTCGCTAAAAAACCAATGTTGGTTTACGAATATCCAGTATATGCCAAGGATCTCAGAAAGATTGGCTTTAATATAGTGTCTTTAGGTGAAACTCACCAGGTGGACGAAGAAGGTCTGGTTAAGGTAGATGAGGCTATAATAAACAGGGCTGCCAAGGAAGTTATAACTTACTTAAAGGACGGCGAATACAGAAAAGTTAAAGTTGAAGATAATTTTGAAAAGGGCAAAAAGTATTTCTCCTATGAAGCCTTAGGGGAGATATTGAAGAGCCTGTTTTAGGGACTGGGACAGTTGGGACAGAGGGACGTTGTTTGTGGCACGTGGAGCCAAGAACAACGTCCCTCTGTCTCTTAATTGATATAAGTGGTAGAATTATAGTATAAGCTTAGGCAAAAGGAGAGGTGAAATGTGCATAAGGCGTACATACTTCTAAATTACAATTTAGACCCGGTACCTAGGTATCTTTTATTGCGTGATGTGTTGAAGCTAGATAGTGTGAGTGAAGACCTGGTAGCCGCAAAGAAAATGGTCTTACAAACAAAAGGGGTTAATGACATCATACAACTTCAATGGGAAAATGGATCCTGGGGACAGTTTCATAGTATGAGTCAGTTTTCTCAGTCACCAATTACCACAGAACAAGCTATGAGAAGATTTCTAATACTAGGATTGGACAAGCGTGATGAAGCAATTCAAAAGGTTCTGACCTATATGGAGAAGTATTTGCTTAGAGAATTGGAATTAAGAGATTCTAGGGAAAAAAATCACGACTTCGATATGTTGACTAGATTATTTGTGGCCACATGGATATTGAGATTTGATGCAGCCATTCTAAAGGGTGGGCTAAAATTATTAGTCATGCATTTTCATGAGATGAATATAACCATAATAATTATAAAGAAGCCTATTATGAGGTTAATAAATCACCAAAAGATAAATGCATGTGGGGCTTTGAGAACTTTTATCTGGTGTCTATACTGTCAGGAATGTTGCCAAGGGATGTTGAAGCTAAGTTTCTGGAGTACATAATCAACTCCCCAAAAGGTATATATTACATATACGACGGATGTCTGAGAGAGGAGCCTGGTACCTTCTGCTCAAAAGTTGCTAGTAGGTATATATATGCTCATGAAATACTAAGCGGCTATAGCTGTGTAAAATCGAAGCTTCAATATTTTGTTGAGTGGATAAATAGCAATATATCAGAAGATGGTCTTTGGGATATGGGGGCATCTGTCAAAGATAAGATGTATTTACCTTTATCCAACTCATGGAGAAAACCGATAAACAGGAAGATTGACTGTACAGTTAGGATACTGAGAATATTAGATGAGACAGAGGGACATTGTTTATGTCCGGTGTTATGAGATAAATAAGTAGGTGGGGGAAATGAGATCATTAAGAATTTACTTCACAGATGGGACCGGAGCAGAATTTAATGATAAGACTGTAGCTAATTATGATAGACTGGAAGAGTGGTTGACTATAGACTTAAATTCTCCTTTTAAGTTAGAGAAGATGGATGGAAAGATAATAGTATTATACAAACATTCCCTTAAGTTTGTAGAAATCTTTAAACCAATGTAATTTTTTAAAAGAGACAGTCGGACGAAAACAATGTCCACTTGTCTCCGGGAGAGGTATAGGTATACTATATGAATGGATTTTTTGCAGGAGAAAGTAATAATAGAATAAGGGTAATAGTAAAAAATATCTGCACAGTTGCTATGTTTCAGGTGTTACTCTATTTATTACAATATATATTTTTGCCTATTATTATTTTCCCGGCTCCGACAGACTCAACACTAAATGACTTTATATTGGTCACTACTACCGGAATTATAAGCTTTGCAGGGATGTGGATGGCTGTTGACAAGCTAAGTTATTGGATTATTACTATTCCGGCATATTATTTACTGGTAAATCTATACTGTCCGGAAGGCCTATACGGAATTAACTATAAACATCCTATGTTTGCATATTTGGCATCTAGAGAAATCCCTTTCGTGACGGCAGCTGTACTCTTCATGCAATTTTGCATATGGATTATTGTTAAGATAAGTAAGTACTTAATTAGAAGAAAAACAGTAAAAGTGACATAGAGGCATAACAGGTAACAAAAACCCAGCAGAAGCAAGGGCTCTTCTGCTGGGTTTTTAGTTGAATAACCAGTTTTAGTAAGTTCTTAAGGCAGTAGAAGTGGAAACGTTTTGTTGCATAGATTTGGGAATTTGTTTATAATTGATATAACCACATTGGAAGAATTAAGGTGGAGGGAGGCACTATGAGCAGGATGTTAAGACGTTTATTAAACTTATTCACTAAGAATATAAAAGGAGTCATGATATTGGCTTTTTTTCTAATCTTCACGATGATGGTGCTCATAGGAGTCTTTTCCTACATCGGCATGAATAGATTGAGCAGGGTAAATGATATGGCCAGTGATTCTTACAATGTACTCATGCTAATGAACTCCATAGATAAATCCGTTGAAGAAGTGGAGCAAGGTGTAAGGGACTATTTCTCAGGAAACGGTTGGAAGAGCTATGTGGATCCAAGCCAAGGAGCTAATGCTGGTTTCAATATGAATGATCAGCAGCTTAATGTAGCAATTAACTCAATTGGAACGTTGTCTTGGTCAATCCAAGTGATGCAAGGTTCTTTTACTCTCGATGAGAAAAAGCAGTACAAACTTACCTTTGATGCAAAGTCTACAAGGGACCGGCCTATACAAGTAATCATTGAGAACAGTATATACTATACAAAATATCATGTTGCCACCGTAGATCTAACTAAGGATATGAGGCAATACACCATAAGGTTCCAAATGCAAAAACCTACGGATCCGTTGGTTCATATTGTTTTTGGATTTGGGAAAGTATCTGAATTGCAGCTAGAGGAGAGACATAGCTTATGTATTGATAATGTATCGTTGGTGGAGGAGGAAACCGGTAAGGAGCTTCTTAATAACGGTGAGTTTATTTCCAAAAATGTTCAGTTGATGCTAGAAGCAAGGAAAAATGATATTGAACAAGCCGTTAAGTCTATCTACGATAATATAGGGGAGCGTCCTCAGCAAAAAGAGTTGGTAAATCAACTGAGTGAAACTCTCCAGCAGTGGGTTGGGGAATATAAGCAAATGATTCAGACATTGAATGTGACTTTAGCAACCAGCGATAATCTGAATGCAGATACAGACCTGCAATCATACGATTCTGTAACCAGGGCAACAAAATTGGAAATAACTCAATTGATGTATCAGATTAATGAACTTGAAAAACAGCATTTGTACACTAAACAAGAGGAAGTAGTATCCACCAGAAGATTGCTGAGCATAAGTTTAGTTATAGTTGTAGGTATCTCTATTTTCCTGTCATTATTCATCTATCGCTATTTCAATATAACCATCATCAGACCAATTAGGTGGACGTCTAATTGGCTGAAGCATATGGCAGAGGATGATGAGTGCAGTATAAGAATACAAGATGACTTGAAAGAGAGTAAAGTTCATTTGGCCATCAGTGAAATACGCCAGCTTTATTATCATATGATAGATTATCACAAGTTGCTCTGTCATCAAGCTCAAATTGATGGTTTGACAGGACTAATGAATAGAAGAGCCTTTGATCAAGTGATGTCAGAGTGGTTTGTCCAAGGTATCCCATTTTCCCTGATCTTGATTGACATAGATTACTTTAAAAAAATTAATGATACTTATGGTCATCTCACCGGTGATGAAGTACTTAAACAATTAGCACAGCACTTACAGGAAATTACCAACGAAAGAATCAAAAGTTTCCGATACGGGGGAGAGGAATTTGCCATACTGATTCGTGAGGAAGATGTGGATGAAGCCTATGACATTGCTGAGCGCTTGCGACTTAAAGTTGCTGAAGTTCAAAACCCCACAGGTGAACATATAACAATCTCCATCGGTATATCCCGGTATCAAACAGACGATACTTCCACAATTCCAATAATTCAGCGTGCTGATGCTGCCTTGTATCAAGCTAAACTGAAAGGGAGAAACCAAACAACTAATAGTGAATAAAAAGAGACAGAGGGACGTTGATTTTGTCCCAATTGACGGGACAAAATCAACGCCCCCTAGTTTCTAAGACCAGATTTTCACAAGAGCAGCTGCATCACCATTCAAAACTGCTTTTGCATCTTCTCCAACATGTTGACGCAAAGCATTGTTATTGAGGTGTTTTATGAAGTCCTGCATGTGTTTTGCTGCCTGGCTTGCTCTGCCTTTGTCAAGCTGATGTTCTGCCTGGTTTAGACTATTAGTAAGCTGCGACACCAATGGACCTTTCAGTTCTCCCGATTTAATATAGCCATATATAAGGCTTCTCATTGAAGCTATGCTGGTTGTCACCGTAAATGTGAAGCTATCCTCAAGAAGGTTGCCGGCATCATCCACGGCTGTAATTAGCACTGTATAGGTTCCTGTTTTTCCGCTGAAGTTTAATACCAATTCAGCTTGACTTTGAGGATCAAGGGTATAGGTCTTATCTCCTATGATAAGTTGTACTGAAGCAAGACTGGAGTAAGTATCCCAAATTTTAAATGTCAGAGGCAGACAATCATCAAATACTGCATTTTTGCTTAGTACATTTCCATTTATGGTGAAGCTGTAGGCTGGAGGAGTTTTATCCACCACTGTGACCTTAGCTGTTACCCTTAGGTCAATAGGCACAACGGGCTGCTCTACATCTTCCGGTAATGTGAAGGTGCCTGTTGCAGTTAATAGGCCTGCCTTGCTGCTGTCAAAATCAGCTATACTCCAGTTTAGAGTCACTTCATGTACCTGTCCCCAGTTATCGGTAATAGTAGTGGTTTTAGCAAGAGCTGCAAGGGCTTCCACCATACTGGTTCCCGCTGCTATTTCTATATCAGCTACCGGCTGGATTGTTTCGAGGAAATTTTTCAACGGTGCTAGGGTAGCTCCTTGAATAGAAGTGTTGCCACCTTCCATATCATTGGTATATCTTACTGTTACGGTCTGGGCCTTAAAGCCCCTGCCAGGTAAGAAATCTACTGTCCAACAAGTATAGCCGTTGCCATCTGGAGAACTGAAGTATTCGATGACTGGCTTTGATTTGCCGTCTTCAGAAATAACTTCAAATTTTCCGTCATTTCTCCAGGTAGTTGTATAAACCTTTAATCTGCTTGGACGGTCAATTTTCACCTTAAACTCAGAACCTTTACCTGCTCCCCAAACATATATGGCATTGGTAACATTATCTGCATTTTGTACAGGCGCTCCATCGGTCCAGGACATATTGATCTTTGAATCATCCAAACGATTCTTTCCAGCATAACTTATAAGGTTCCCGATAAGCTGAGAGCCATTCTTATAATTGTAGGAATTTGTATCGTTTAGGCCATAATGAGCCCAAGCAGATATTCCTTCCTGTGATAAGTTCACTTTTCCTGCAAAGACTTCTCCATAACCTAAAATATAAGCTTTTTCCTCAGGATCTACAGCTGCAAGGGTAACAGCTTGTATGGAGGTATTTCCACCGTAAGTATAGGTACTTTCAGTGGTATAGCGAATATATAATCTTTGTTTTCCAAATTTACTGTTATCAGGCTTTAAATCCAAGGTCCACAGGATATATTCATTGCCGGCGGGGGAGTCAAAATATGCAACTGCAGGCTTTGTTACTCCATTATTATCAGTAAACTCCATTGGTTGTTTTACGCCCTTTTCATCTTCTATAAATACTTCAAACTTACCTTTGGCTTTCCATGTAGTGGTATAAACCTTCAATCGCTGTGTTTCATGAGATGCCAGATCCACTGTAAACTCTGAAGCGTTGCCCGAGTGGCGGATAAAGGATGCATTTATTACCCCATCAGCCTTCTGCACCGGAGTACCATCAGTCCACGACATGGTGATTCTTGAATCCAACACCTGTTCAAGGCCGGAACTTCCAATTACCTTCAGTTCGCTAATTTGGTTGTTTCCATTTTTATGATTAAAGCCATTGGCACTTCCCAAGCCGTAGTGAGCCCATGTGATAGTTCCTTCTTCAGTTAGATTAACAGCTTCTTTGAATATTTTTCCTTTAAAAGTCATAAGGTCAATTTGAGGATTTACAACGGTTAGCTTATCTCTAGCGGCCTTTAATGCAATTACTGCTGCATCTACTTCAGCCTGTGAAGGGTCGCCGCTTTCCTTCACTGACATTGCACTCTTGTAGCCATCCATCAGGTCAGTCCAGGAATCCTCAGTATAGTCAGATGGTTCAGCGGACTGTATTATTTTTTCTGCCTCCATTAACTCTGCCACTAATTGGGTTTTGTCAGCATTATTAGCTTCAACAGAGTAGGTTACTTCTATTACCCTTTTACCGGACACTGCTGCTTTAGGTACCAACACTTCAACAACATCTACGTCCGGTGAGCCGCCATTGTTCATAAAAGGCATGGCATTTTCATCTTTACTTATAACAGTGAATTCTGTGCTTACGCCATCTACCATAACGGATTGAGGAATAGGATTCATCCATTCAGCGGTTTTATGCAGTCTTACTACCCAGGAACGTTCATTTATTGCACCATCGAAGGTTCCCTGAGCAGGATCTATAGTTACAGTGATTTTCTTGTTAACATTGTCTACTTTGGCACTCATTTCAGTAGTCCTAAAGGCTCCGTCTTTATATTCATTGCTCACTGTGTCGTCTTCATACAGCCTTCCTTTTGCCTCATTAACAACACTTGGATATAAGTCTATAGTAATAGGGTCCCAAGGCTTCTGACTGGTATAGGACATTTCTGGTGCAAGGGGCACTAGGATTCCGGCCTTGATATACATAGGCATCTGATTAATTGGTACTTCAACGGTTATTGTTTTCGGACCGCTAACAATGTTTCCGGTCCAAGCATCGCTCCAGTTTCCTTCAGGAATCCATAGAGTCCTTTTAGCATTTATGCTTGGTGATGCAGGACGCCATTTCAGACTGATAACAGCATGTCTGGCACCTTCATTATACTCAATCTTAATAGAATGGTTAGTACCTTTGGATAGTGAAATATTCGCCTCCAGTGTTTCTGAGTCGTGAGGACCCCAGGCATCAATTACAAGCTTGTCATCAATATATAGGCGGATACCATCATCAACAGTTACTGCAAGTACAGCATCCTGGTCTCTGATAGTAATATTTCCTGTCCAGCGCACACTAAAGTTATCTTCCGGCACACCATTGGCAGGGCTCTTCATGTCCCAATTAAAATTAACTTGACTGTCGATTCGAGTCAAAACAGGGTTGCCTGTCAGGTTTCCATTTGCATAATACTCGCCCTTGAGACCTTGAGAGCCATCTGGTGCTGTCAACCAGCTAGATGGTACCACAGTAGTGTTGTTGACACCTTCCAATACTGGTGCTACTAGGATTCCATCTCCCAAGAGGTACTGAGTATTACTGCTTGCTTCCTTATAATTAGGGTAGTAAAAATCAGCACGTCTCATTATAGGTATTCCAGTATCATAGCTTTCTCTTGCCAGTGAATAGAACAAGGGAAGTAATCGGTATCGCATCTTGATGAAATCTCGGGATATACTCTCTGCAGTTTCACCAAAAGCCCAAGGCATTCTTGGGAGATTTAAAGTACCGTGGGGTCTTGTAATTGGCGAAAGAGCACCATATTGAAGCCACCTTATATATCCTTCTGGAGTTGGATTTGATGTGTGTCCGCCCAAATCAGAGCTGATGTATGGATAGGCAGCATGCATACCGCTGTAAACTGCATTTTCAACCTCTCGCTGCAAGGATGAAAAGTCCGGCTGGATATCACCGGTCCATTGAATTGAGTAACGGTGAGAGGCAATTGACGGTGCACTGTTGCGGTATCCGTTGTCTATTCCATCTACATTGGCCATAATCAATGGACGCTTGTCTTTGTTAAAATCAGAGGTTATCCAATTATACAGATACATTCCCCAAGTTTCTCTTACTAGGCCATTTGGAGGATTTAATACTACGCTCCAGTTTCTGTCATACCACCAGATATCCAATCCCTTCTCAAGTAAGTCTCTAAGGCCGTTATTTCGAAACTGGACCTCTGCAGCGTCTAACCCACCGGCTACCGGTTCCGGATGGTCATTGAACATAATATTGACGTTTTTCTCATGTGCTTCACTTAAAAACCTGGCCATATCCGGAAAAAGATCGGTATTTATCTCATAACCGGTTGAACCATTAACACGCCAATCAGTATCAATTACCAGATTGTCAAGGGGAATGTCATGGGCACGGTAATTCTCTATTTGTTGTAGGGCGGAAGCTTCGTCATACTTATACCATCGGCTGTCCCAGTACCCTAGCGCACTTAGCGGTACTAAATCCGTATGACCGGTAAGGTCTAAAAAGTCTTTTCGAAGCTGTTGGCCATCTCCATTTGGCAGGAATACATACATATCAGGGGCATTATTATCCAAATCCCAGCCATTGTTATTCTCTGTTGTAGGCGCTGGATTATAACCCCACTCTGCAGGTACCATTCTAGGGTTGTCTGCAATTGCCCAGGCCATAGTTTTTTCACTGACTGATGGCAACCAAACCTTTTCACTAGGCAGTGTGGTGTAGGTCCAAATTTTGTTTCCATCCGGTTTAGTGATTACAATACCGGTTAGAGAAGTTGCTCCCTGAGGTACTTTCACGATAAACTTAGATGTTTTTATATACTCGTAGCCATCAGTGGTTGTCCGTGTGCACTCCGTTCCGGACCAGGACCGGTTCACAATAAAATAGGTATTACGATCTTCGAAGCCTTTTGGACCCTTTACTTCTAGCCTTACAAGGGTTGAAGACAGAACCTGTACCCTGACATTTCCTATGATTATGCCTGTTTTTGCCTCTTCAGAAGATATTTGGGCTCCGTCACCCAGAGTCGGCTGTGCAACTGCATTTACTTTGGCAACGTATACATTACTGAGTGCAAAGAAAATTACAATCAGAAATGCTATGTGCCGTTTCAGCTCTGTTTTTAATTTCATACTTTTATTTTCCCCCTTTAAAGTAATAGATTTGAATTTCATACCTTTCTACTATTACTGACAGTAGATATATATGACTTATACGTTTGGTAAATCACCCACAAAGTGGAAAAAACTCCGTGAAGATTAAAGGGACGCAAACAACGTCCCTTTGTCTCTATACGGTATTTAGTGAGGTTCCTTATAATACATTTTCTATCGAAGAGATATGATTATTACTATATTTTAAGTCTTTCTTTAATCCAATCCATAAGCATCAGTTCCATTTCCGCATCACCCTTTACAGGGTATTTCTTGGCTATCTGTTTTGCAGCTTCATAATGTTCTAATGCTTTTTCTCTATCTCCGTTATAAAAGCCCTCATAGGCCATAAGTAATCTATATCTGCCAAGCATGAATTTTGAAACCTTTATATATTTTTTCAGGGAGTCGTCATATAAGCTATCGATAAAGGACTTGTCACAATTGCCAACAAGCTCCAGAAAGATCCGTTCACAATTTATTAACTGCCTATAATATTGGGGAAGCTTACTATAATAAGGAGTTAAGGTTTCAATGCATTCTTTAGCCATTTCCAAGGTCATATTGTCCAGGTACCAATAATATTCAAAAAGCCTAGTACCTGTATTTAATGGATTACACAGGTCTGAATTTTCCCTAAGCTTAAACATTTCTAGTGGAAAGTCCTTGATGCGGTTGCCTTGACTTAGAAGGCCATTAACCGTTAGCTGTGTGTGAAAGGCATTTCTGGCCTCCATATCCCTGGCTATTGAAAGCACATTATGGGCATCATTTGGGATTCCGGAAAGTTTCATTGGTATACCGTTTATTATTATTGAGTATATTCCACCTAAGGAAAACAAAAATAGTATAGTATCTATAGGATAGGTCACGTCATTCATAAAGATTACCACAAAAAGCGCTGCTGCCACCGTCATAGCATTCATAATAATTCCGCCAAGATTGTACAGCACAAAGGGGTAAGTTCCTGACTTTTGTGGTGGAGGCATCAGAAGACACTGACCACCGGTACCGGGGAGGCTAAACCGTTTATAGCGGAGCTTCCCATCCTCCTTTATGAAGGCGTGAGAACCTACCCTAAAGGATACAAAGGAATATCCGGTTAAAAGGCCAAAGATGAGGTGGCCTGTTTCATGTATAATTATATGAATAAGAAAACTGAAGAAGAAAATAATAATCAGACCATATATACGAACCATGGTCAAGAGTTTGCTGGAACTTGCAATATGAGTTTTAATATAATCTTTAAAATAAGTACCTGCGAGGAAGCCTATGGCATATACAATACCAACGCACACCAGTATAAATACAAGCACTTGCAGTATCCTTTTTATTCGCTTTTGCTTTACATTATCAACTGTATTACTTTTCATTATATCCTCCTTGAAAAATACTTGTTGGCATATTGAAAAATATACCAATTAAATTATAACATAGGTATATTACTTTTGTCCCAATTAACAAAAATGGGACGGAAACAACGTCCCTCTGTCCCTTTTCATGTTAAAAAATGGTATAATTAAGATGATGAAAACCATGTATAAGGGGGAAGTAATAATGAAAAATGTTGTAATAACCGGTAGTACCCGTGGCTTAGGCTTGGAAATGGCAAAAGAATTTTTAAGAGCCGGCTGCAATGTAACCCTTTCGGGGTCTAAGCCTGAATCCTTTGAGAGGGCCAAGGACCAGATTACAGAATATAAGGACAGATTTATTTATATTCCCTGTAATGTGAGAAATAGGGAGGAGATCAGAAACCTATGGAATAAGTCCGTTGAAAAGTGGGGAAATGTGGACATTTGGATCAACAATGCCGGCCAAAACTGTCCCCGTGAATATTTATGGGACACTCCTGAAGAATATATGGATGCTGTGGTGGATACCAACATAAAGGGTGTTATCTATGGCTCAAAGATAGCTGCCGAAAATATGCTCAAACAAGGTCATGGACAGATTTGGAACATGGAGGGCTTGGGCTCCAATGATATGATTATTGAGCAAACTATATTATACGGTACTTCAAAGCGGGCTCTTACCTATTTCACAAGGGGGCTTGCAAAGGAGTTAAAGGACTCACCGGTGAAAGCAGGCAGACTATCTCCCGGCATGATGCTTACTGAATTTATAACCAAATCACCTACAGGAGAGGTTTCCTCAGTTACACGGGATGACAAGTTTAAGAAGATCTTCAATATCCTAGGGGAAAAGCCGGAAACCGTCGCTAAGTTCTTTGTTCCCAGAATACTGAATAATACCAAGCAGGATGCCCATATAGTATGGCTTACCAATATGAAATCTGCTGTAAAATTTATGATGGCTCCTTTTAGGAAGAGAGACCTTTTATAGGTTGTCAGTAAACCTGTATATATGTAAGGGACAAAAATAAGGGACAAAAACAACGTCCCTTTGTCCCGGGGCTATAAGGAGGATTGATACGATGAAAAAGTTACTTGGGATATCATCTTTATTATTGGTTGCTATGTTAATTGGATGCCAAAGACCTGTAAAAATGGACAAGGTACTTATACCTGTTAATTATGAGGCAGATTTATATGTGATAAATGAAATTGGCAAGGTCGAGCTAAGTAAAGCCAACAATGATGAACTATCAATTGAGACTGCTATAACCATAGATTCAAAGGATAATAGTGTAAAGAAGGATATAATTGATAATGTTATTATATTGGCAAAGGAGGAAGAAAATCAGATTACCCTTGGAGCTTATGCCAAAAATGATATTACTACAAGTATATGGGACTGGGCTAAGAAAAAGTATGATTCAGTAAATATATCCGTTCAATATACCATAAGAGTACCCGATAAGGTTAAAGCAATCAATGTTAGAAATAATATAGGGGATATAAGGGCTAAAAATATAAAAGGAGATCTAGATCTGTTAACAGATATTGGAAGTATTGATTTAAGTAATATAAGCGTATCTGAACATTCCTTTATCCAAAGTAACGTTGGGAGCATAGATTTTGATGTTGATAGCTTTACTAATACAAAGGATCTAAATGTTTATACGGGCGTAGGAGATATCAATTTATCAATACCTAAAGATACTAGTTACAATTTATTAGGTACTGATTCTGATCAAGAAGAGGATACCCAAGCAGATAACCATGCTGTGAATATAAGATTATCTGCAGGGATCGGTTCTGCAAAATTAAACGGGAAAAAAATCAGTTAACACAAAAAAATTAAAATTTGTATATTATATTTGGAGCGTTTATGTTTTCTCCTTCGTCTAATGTAATACAAGATTAAATTTATGAAAAGGAGAGAGGCAAAATGAAAAAGATTATTACATTAATATTAGCACTATTAACAGTTTTTAGCCTAGCAGCATGTAAGCCCGCGGGAGGAAGCAAGACAAGCAACCTGGAGGGGAGTCTGGAAGATATACTAAAGAAAATATATGATACAGCTAAGGTGGATGACAACTTCAAGGAGTACATTAAGTCCGGTCTTCAGAATGAAACTGTTACTGCTGAAAGGGCCGAATATTTCCTGGGTAAAGCCGACATTGAGTTTAAAGAAGCTTTGGCATCTGAGCCTATAATACGGCCCGGCGCTTACTCTTTGGTACTTGTGCGTGTTAAAGAAGGTGCAGATGTAGAAAAAATAAAGAAAGATATCAAGGAAAATGTGGATCCGATGAAATGGATATGTGTAGGTGTGAAAGAGGAGAATATAATAGTGGACAACATTGGTGACATTGTATTCTTAGTAATGAGCGATGATCAGGCAAAGCCTCTTCATGATGCTTTCCTTGCACTAAAGAACTAACATGTTATTTTCAAGTATAACTTTCTTATATTACTTTTTACCAATGGTTTTGGGACTATATTTTATAGTCCCAAAAAAATTCCGTAATTTTCTTCTACTGTTGTCCAGCCTATTTTTCTACTTTTATGGAGAACCAATTTACACTGCACTTATGATTTTTTCTATAATTTCAGGCTATCTTCATGGACTATGGATAGACAAGGGGATAAAGCAGGGAAGAGGCAAAGCTCCCCTGATCTCATCAATTGTGGTGAGCATAGGAGTCCTGCTGTTTTTCAAATACAGCGATTTCTTTATTGAAAATATAAATTCCATGTTTGCTACAGGAATCTCGCCTTTAAACTTGGCGCTTCCAATAGGTATAAGCTTTTATACCTTTCAAATCCTATCTTATACTGTGGATGTTTACCGAGGTGAGGCAAAGGTCCAAAAGAATATCTTAAACTTTGCCACATATGTATCCCTTTTTCCACAGCTCATTGCAGGACCCATAGTTAGGTATACTACCGTTGAAGCAGAGCTTAATAAGCGTACCCATTCCTTTGAGAATACCGCTTACGGCATTAGCCGCTTTACCCTTGGGTTAGCCAAAAAGGTACTTTTAGCCAATACACTGGGAGAGTTTGTAAAGATATTTGCAAACTCAGATGACAAAAGCCTCTTGTTCTATTGGATGGCAGCCATAGCCTTTACCTTGCAGATCTACTTTGATTTTTCCGGCTACAGCGACATGGGCATAGGTCTTGGCCGTATCTTTGGCTTTCACTTCCTCGAAAACTTTAACTACCCCTATATTTCTAAGAGCATAACGGAGTTTTGGAGAAGGTGGCATATGTCACTGGGAACATGGTTCAGAGATTATGTGTATATTCCTATGGGCGGTAACCGGGTAAGCAGGGTAAAATGGATCCGGAATATAATTGTGGTATGGTTTTTGACAGGCTTCTGGCACGGAGCCCAATGGAATTTTATAATATGGGGTCTCTATTTTGCAGTTTTTCTGGTGCTGGAAAAGTACATTCTCAAACCTGCCTTAGACAGACTTCCGGCTTTTGTAGGCCATCTTTATGTAATATTCACTATTATAATGAGCTTTGTAATATTTAATGCCGATGGCATGGGTGAGGTTACAAAAAATCTCAGTGGCATGTTTGGCCTGCTGGAGGTACCTTTTAGCAATGCAGTCACTGCCTACTATTTAAAAAGTTATGGACTTACCTTTATTATTGCAGCCATAGGAGCTACTCCACTGGCAGCCTCCATTACAAAGAAACTCATAAGCAATAAAAAAGGCCAACAGATGATGAATGTTTTACAGCCTGTAGTGATTGTTCTATTGCTTTTAGTTATAACAGGCTATCTGGTTGACGGCTCCTTTAACCCTTTTTTATATTTTCGCTTTTAATATGAAGGGTCGTAAAAAATATAGGTATTTGATTTTAACAACCACCGACAGAGAGGTGCTGCTATGAAAAATAACTTTAAAAATATTACGGTAACAGTCAGCTTTATGTGCACGATATTTGGTCTTATGCTTGCCAATATACTAATGCCTGACAAAGAACTTTCCTACAGTGAGCGGCGCACCCTGGCCAAGCCGCCAGCCTTTTCTATGAAGAAACTGTTAACGGGAGATTACTTTGAAGAATATGAAAAGTATTTTTTGGACCAGTTTATATTCCGTGATGGCTTAAGAGAGTTGAAGGCCTTAGCAAGCTTTAATGTCTTCAGACAAAAGGACAATAACAATATTTATATAATAGATGGAAACATATTTAAGATGGAGTATCCATTAAATGAAAAAGCCATTATCAATGCAGCTAAGAAGTTTAATGAGGTCTATGCCAAATACCTAGAGGGAAAAAAGGTAAGCTATGCAATAATTCCAGACAAAAACTACTTTGCAGCATCAGACAAAGGTTATCTTTCTATGGACTATGACAAGCTGCTAAAGCTGTTGGAGGAAAATGTCCACAATATGAACTATATAGATGTGTTCCATGCCTTGAAGTTGGAGGACTACTATAAAACAGATATTCACTGGAGTCAGGACAGGATTAGGGGCATTGCAGATATGCTGCTCAGGGAGCTTAGGAAGGATGTCCACATACCTGAGGTACAATATGAAGAAAGGACCCTATACCCCTTCTATGGTTCCTATTACGGCCAGGCGGCCATGAGGCTGGAACCGGATAAATTGGTCTATTTGACCAATGACCTGCTGGAAAGGGCCACGGTCTATGACCACATAGATAAGACCTACAGCAAGGTATACAGGGAAGACAAGTTTGGCACCATAGACTCCTATGACTTTTTCCTATGCGGCGCAAAGTCGGTGCTTACTGTTTCAAACCCGGAAGCAACCACAGACAAGGAACTCATAATATTCCGGGATTCCTTTGGCAGCAGCCTTGCACCGCTTCTCCTGCACGGATACGCTAAAATAACTCTCATTGACCTAAGATATATGGGCACTGATCTCTTGGAGAATTATGTTGACTTTTCCAAGGACCAGGACGTACTGTTCATTTACAATACTTTGATATTGAATAATAGCTATATGCTTAAGTAAAAGTTATAATTAGTTATTTTTTAAATACAATAAAGGTTGCCCATACCGGGCAACCTTGTCTATTTTATCAGTTAAAGGTTACAACAAAGCCATTCATAATTAGGTGAGGAGGATCTGCTTCAATATTCCTCAAAACAAGGTTGGTAAAGGTTGCAGACCCGTTACTTGTATAGGTATAAATAGCTGTACCTAAGTGGGGCACATAGAACCTGGAAGTTGTTATTGAGTCTTTGCCGGTGCCGTCAATGGTGATTTTTTTGAACAGGATACCGGAGAAGCCTCCGCTGTAACCGAACTGTATAGCATCCCTTTGTGAATTTATAATATCGATGTTTTCAAAGGTGATGTTTTTAATGCTGGTGGCTGAAGCTTCCAAGTCAATGGCACCGCGCTCGCCGTTGTAACAATCCTTGCTTGTACCGGAATTTATTATAGTGGTATCGGAGAAAAGTATTCCTGTGTTATTTTCAAAGTGATAGCCTGGGAATACAGTATTCAATCTGATACCGGAGCCCATAAAGCAATCCTTGATGTAGTTATATCTTGCCTGGTGGCCGGAACCGCCGAAGATAGCAATTGCCGCTGCACGCCAGTTGTTTTCTATGGTGTTATATAAGAAGGAATTATTCACTGCCATCGGTGCTCCCATAGTAGAATCAGGCCATATAGCCAAACCGTCGTCGCCGTTATTTCTTACGCTGCAGTTACGAACTACGGAGTTCTTTGTACCTTGACAGAAGTTTACACCGTCAGCCAGATTGTTTCTTATACGTCCGTTTTCAATTACCAACCCATCAGCAGGAATTGCAGGAGTATGGGCATAGTCTCCAACCCAGAAGCCGCACTCAAAGTGTTCTTCCCAGAAGTCATGAATTCTTGAGTTTGTACCAAAATTGTCCATAAAGCACTTGTAAACAGCATTTTGACCGTAACGGGACCTTAGATTTGAGTTGATATATACATGGCCGAAATCTAACTTACCCGTTGGGGCCATTCTAAGTGAAATACCACCGCTTTGGGCATTAGGATTGGTGAACTGCAGATTAGTATACCATATACCGGTTCCTGTAATTGTCATAGCTGAAAGAGGATTTTGGACAGAGCCTATTACCCACATATTATTCAAGTGGAAGGTACCGGCAGGTATATATAGGATCTTTCCTTGAGCAGCTGCTGCGTTTACTGCTGCGGTGAAGGCTGCAAGATCATCGATGCCGTCATTTGGAACAGCACCGTATGCGGTTACTGACAAGGAGTTTGCCGGCTGAGCTATAGGATCCGGAACAGGTTCAACCTCTACAAAGTCTACACCATAAACCAAGCTGTCTCCGGATTTCTGAATTCTCAGAACGTCTCCGGCTTTAAGTGGTGTTGATAAAAGCCAGTGGGTTTCGTCAAAACGGAAGGCTGGCTGGCCGCCGTTTGGAGCATCACCGGGCTGATCACCTTGGAAATATTGATACATAAAGTAGGAAGTAAGGCTTATGGTCTTAACTTTAACACCATTTACATAGCAGTCCAATGAACCGTTTAGGCCCATACCGTCAGAAGAATCAGGCATTGTAAATCTCATGGTCACTCCTGCTCCGCCCTGATTTATTGTCCACTGAACATAGGAACCGGCAGTAGGAAGCTCTACATATTTCTGATTTGATGCCTCTGAGGCTGTAAGAGCATAGTTGAAGTCCGGAGCTGAACGCAGTATTGCACCACCACCTATAGTGGCGTCTTCTGATTCATATCTTGTATAGGGCATTGTAGCACCACGGCCGCCGCTGCCTACAGAGAGATTTGTGCTGAAGGAGTTATTGGTCTCATCGGTTTCTGCTATGGTATTATTACTGTCTACAGTTGCGGTTACCACATGGGTTCCGCTGCTTGCAGTCCAGGAACCGCTTCCGTTCACAGTAATGCTTGAGCCGGCAGCTATAGATGCGGAGCTGTTTACTGAGGCCACCTGGCTTCCATTAACTCTGAACACCACAGTGCCTGCAGAGCCTGCTGTGGTACCCTGATTCTTAACTACAGCGCTGAAGGTAACTGTATTTCCCGCTGTAACGTAGGAAGGTGACCATGAAATACTGGTTATAATTAGGTCTACACCGGGTTTTGGGTTAACGGTTAAGCTTGTGCTATAGGTATTGTTATTTTCGTTGCCTTCTGAAGTAATATTTGCATTATCTACCGTTGCAGTTACTGTATGACTTCCAACGGTGGTAGCTGTCCATGTTCCTGTAACTGTAGTAGTTGCTCCTGCTGCTAAAGGTGTGGTATTGCTTGGTGAAGCATAAACCTGAGTTCCGTCTACCTTGAAGGAAACAACTCCTGGAGCTCCGGCTGCGGTACCTTCGTTCTTAACAGTGGCTGTAAAGGTTACTGGATCTCCGGTTACCGGTGAAGCAGGGCTACAGGTTAAATTAGTTACTACTAAATCCGGCATAGGTGCAGTAGTAACTGGGATGTTCTTTGAGTACTGGTTATTGTTTTCGTTAGTTTCATTTATTCTATTTACATCGTCCACCCAGGCCATTACTGTATGGTTACCGGTAGTAGCTGTCCAAGTTGCAGACCCGCTTGGACCTCCGTTAGCAGTTACTGTCACAGATGCTCCCGGTGCCAGGGAAGAGGTGGTGTTATCGGACCAACTTACCTGAGTTCCGTCAACGAAGAAGCTTACACCTATAATTGTTCCTGCCGGTGTGGCTCCGGTACCCTGATTTTTTACCACAGCGCTGAATCTAACTAAATTTCCTGTCAATGGGGTAGCAGGGGAAGTTGTAATGTCAGTAACTATAAGATCAGGAGTTCCGCTTCCGCCGCTGCTTCCCACAGTAAGGCTTTCGCTGTATTGGTTATTGTTTTCATTGGATTCTGCTATTCTGTTTACGTCGTCAACCCAGGCTGTAATTGTATGGCTGCCTGAAGTAGCAGTCCATGTGGCTGAACCTGATGGACCACCGTTAGCTGTAACTGTTATAGATTCACCTGGGGCTAAGGCTGAGGTATTGTTATCGGACCAGGATACCTGAGTTCCGTTCACCATGAAGCTGACACCGTTGATGATACCTGCTGTCTTTGTACCTGTACCCTGATTCTTGATTGTGGCGCTGAAGGTTACAGCATTACCTGCAGCCGGATTGGCAGGATTCCAGGAGATATCGGTTACAACCAGGTCAGGAGTACCTGAGGGAGCTGTACCATAAACTTCTAATTCTGCTGCCTGGCCACCGGTAGCCCCGCTGTTTGCAGTAAAGTTCAAGCGGATATATCTGGCGTTGGTTTCGGTGAAGGTTATTGTTACTGTATTACCGCTGGATGGATTAAAGGTATAGGTTGCTGAAGCTACTCGAGTGGTATAGTTAGTATTATCGGTGCTGGATAGGACGGATAAGGTTTGAGTGCGTGAACCCCAGGAGGTATTCAATTTTAATACCAGCTTATAAACTGACTGCACACTCCCCAGGTCAACGGTAAGAGTATTGGGATATGTGCCGGGAGCACCTTCCCAGTAGGTGTTAACGTTTCCGTCATTAGCGTTTGTTGCTACATAGGTCTGTTGTACGCTGCTGGCAGTAATTGGCTTTCCTAGCGCTAAGTTAGAAGTATCTGCCGCATATACAGTGGGGAAAAAGACTACGTTCTGAAAAAGAAGAACCGCTAAAGCAAGCATGAAAATAGCACACTTTTTTAAGGCTTTACTCATTATTTTACCTCCATTTTACAAGATATGTTTTATAGTTTTTTTATGACAGTCCCCGCTGCAAATACAACAAACTTTACTAGAAGCTCATATCCTATCATCACCACCTTTAAATTATATTTATAATTAGAGTGCACCCGCAGGCTACCGGCGTAAATATTTTACAGAATATTTTGTCATATATGAAAATGGTACTACCTCATCTACCACATGTAAATTACACAAAACTGCTAAAAGGTTTGAAAAGCAGTTAACTTCCAAAAAAATTTGACTTTCTTTTAAAAAATGTTATTAATTTATCGCATGACTAAAAATTATATATAGCTATCATCCTTTACATTACCTTTAGAAACTGTTAATATTTTGAGTGATATGGACAATTTACGGAAACTCTTAAAGGAGCAGAATCATATGGTTAAAAGATTTTCAACACCATTGAAAAATATAGCCCTCATCTTTTTAGGAAATACTATATATGCTTTGGCGGTGACTGCCTTTATTCTTCCTAATGGTCTTATAACGGGAGGAACTACGGGACTGGCACTCCTATTCTATCATCAACTTGGGATCCCGGTTACTGTATTTGTTTCTATCTTTAATGTTACAATGTTCATTCTGGGGGCTTTGATTCTTGGACGTACCTTTGCGCTGACAACTCTAATTAGTACCTTCTTCTACCCCTTGATCCTGGGAGCTTTTCAGAAGGTAGATTTTTTACACAATATTACCTCGGATAGACTATTGTCTGCAATATATGCCGGCATAATGATAGGCTTTGCCATTGGTGTTGTAATTAAAGCAGGAGCTTCCACCGGTGGTATGGACATTCCACCCTTGGTACTAAATAAAAAGTTTGGTTTTTCAGTTTCTGTGGTGATGTATGCCATGGACTTCACTATACTGATTTCACAGATGCTCTTTGCAAATAAGGAACAGGTGCTTTACGGTATACTGCTGGTATTGACTTATACCGTTGTGTTGGATAAGGTACTGCTGCTTGGAAAATCCCGTACACAGGTTAAGATCATCAGTGAGAAGTATGAAGAGATCAATCAAATGATAATACGACATTTGGACAGGGGCTCAACGCTGATTGAGGCAGAGACAGGATACTGCCGTAACGACTGCCTGGTTGTGCTTACAGTAATAACAAACCGTGAGCTTCCTAAGCTGAACCAGCTGGTTTCTTCCATAGATCCGAAGGCCTTTATGATAATCAATCAGGTCAATGAGGTTAGGGGAAGAGGATTTACTATGGATAAGATTTATAAGTAATGATAAAACTGCTGTTAGTCACTAGGAAAAAGGGAAGCAATAGCGGTATTGATAAACTTAACATGGATTTTTTTGGTTTTATGGTATACAATCTAGTTGTATTGAGCAATATGTGATTATACGGACAAGCAAGTGTTAATAATAAAAATATTATATGGTTTTTAGAAAGGAGTGAATTGAGTTGAAGGAAAAGCAATTCGCAGTGATAACTGCGGATATAGTTGGATCTAAAAAAGGTATTCCGTGCAATCCTAATGAAAATCCCAAAAGTCTGCTGGACAAGAAGATTAGTAACTTAAATAAAAGATTGCTGGAGCTTGGAATCAAGACAATAACTCCTTTCCGTTCATCAAGAGGTGATGAAATACAATGCGTATGCGGTGAGCTAAAGAATATTCCTGTATTAATTCGCTACCTAAGATTTTACTGCCAGCCCTTTAAATTAAGAGTTGGGTTAGGGCTAGGCGAGATAGATTATTTCTATTTAAATAATATAGATGATGAGGTGGCAATGGATTATAATGATGTGACTCATATTTTGGAGGAGCATTATACAAGACTAAACTCTTGGGACATGAATGGAAATGCATTTTATTTCGCCAGAAAAGCAATAGATAATTTGAAGCAAAACAGAGAAAGTAATAGTACATGCATAAGTATGAAGGATAGTAATTTGTCTGTTGCAATACAAACTATTTTTGAATTGATGGATGTAATTATGGCTGAATGGTGGGAAAGTAAGTGGAACTCTGTGCAAATGTACGACGAATATGGTACCTACGAAAAGGCTGCAAGAATACTTAATCTAACTAAGCAAGCGGTACAAGGGAATTGTGAAAGAGCAAAATGGCATATTATTAAAGGTGCGGAGAGTAACTTATCAAAAATATTTGAGTTTATAGATAATAGTTAACGGAAAGCGGTTGATTCAAAGCTAAGTCAATTGCTTTCCGTTGATAATTATATAGGTAAATTTAAATTGATTGACTAGATTTTAGGCTAAAGCTATTAAGCTGATTTTTAATAGGATTATGTATGCATCACTAGCATTATATAAGTATCAGTTGAAGAAAGATACCACCGAGGATGGCAAGTGCTGTACTTAACAAGGTTCCAACTAAGTAGTAGCCTGCAAAGTCATCACTTTTTTTAATTATATCATTTGCTCTTGCCAGTGATTTGGCGGTAAAGACAAATGCGATTGCTGAATAGGAATCTTTTAAAACAAGTGTTATAATAATCAGTCTTTCAAATATTCCAATATATTTACTAACTAAATATCTATTTTCTTCATTAGTGTTTTTGCAGCTATGGGAGATAGTATTTGCATTCTTCATTTTTACATCTGTCTTTGACTTTAACGGGAGACTAAATGGAAAGAAAGATATTGAAGTATTGGTTTCAAGAAAGTAGATAACCAAATTTTAAGTAGATAATATTACCCAGCCATGTTTTATATGTTCCCCAAAAATACTCAACTAATATCCAAGAAAGAACTATAACAATAATGTGGTAGATTTGATCTACAATAAATCCAATAAATCTTTTTCTAGGTGTTTCAAAAGTTTTTTTGCATTTTATCTTATCTATAATGTAATGGGATATAGCCACTATTAGGGAATAAATTAGTGCAATATCCGGGCTGCAAGGTAATAGGAGAAAAATAAAGCTGATAATGAAGACGGTAAGTACATGATTGCGTAGAGCAGAACTTGATATCCTGTTGTCGGTACTACTTTTTTCCTTAGCCATTTTGTTTGTCTGAAATACAATCCAAATTGTTTTGTTTAAGGTAATTCGTCAGGTTTTCACGCATTAGCTTAGATAGCTCTTCATGCTTGCCGTATTCCTGTAATATTGACTTGGCTATGTCATCCTTAGGACTGCAAAATTCTTCAATGGATTCCTTGAAGTCTGCCCCGTCTTTTGCTTCGATGTAGTCCTTGAAGCTGTAGGTACCATCATCGTTCTTTGTGTATATTATTGCTGCAGGAACTATTCCGGCGCCTTCTTCGTTAATAGTCTTATCATAGAGTCTAAAGCCGCTGTAGTAAACGTTGGCGAATATCCTTAGCTCATTTCCCTTTTCATAGGTTCCATAAACCTTTGGAGCTACAATTGTCAAGTAATCACTATCAGGCGCTATAGCTGTATGAGGATCAGTTATAGAAACAACTGCTGAGTACTTATTTAGTGCAGCGGAGTAAACCAGTTTAAGAATAGTATCATTACCTTCATATTTGAAAGGGGGAAGCTTTGCAGGCGTATATGGTGAAAGTTTGCTGTACCATTCTTCCGGTGAAGAATAGGAGCCGGCCTTTACATTGTTTCTATTTCCTAACAGGTCAATACAAAGCTGCATCATTACATGGGCTTTAAGTCCGTTAACTTCCCTCTGCTCAAACAGTGAAAGCATATAGGATAGAGCATCGTCGCCCATTTTTAGTATATCCTCATATTCATTCTGATGGGCTTTGATGTAATCTGCCGGATTGCTTGATGCAGCAGGGGATTCCATAATAGTGTTTAGCTTCTTCTCAACCTGCTCTGCCACCTCGTTATTAATTATGAAGGAAGAGGGCTTTAATGAACTCCAATCCTGCTTATCTATTAGTGGTATAAACTCTCCTTTAAACTTCTCCAGAGATACGGAATAGTCTCTGGTACTTACCCCTAAGACCTTTTCTACTGAATTTCTGGAAAAGGTATATTTTCTGATCTCTCTTCCATTCTCAAAGTTAAAGGTAATATAATCCACATTATCAATGAGACAGAGCATAATGGCTGCATTTTTTCTCATTTCGGCAGAATTATCGATACTGTCCTCACCGTTAAACTGCTTTGGTGTGACCTTATAATTTATAGTTGCCCCATAGGGTTCAGTATAGGTCTGCAGAGAAATTCCCTTTCCATACTGGGAGTAATATAAGCGGGAAGAAATGTTTCCAACGTTACTTGCACTTCCCACATATAAGGTCTTGTAGCTATAGAGTTCATCATAATTCAATGTGGTGCCGGAGGATATTATGGTGTCTTTAACTTCCGGAGAAGTCTTTTGTGAAGGATCTGTAAGGCAAACTATTGTAATTATTGCAGCTGCAGCAAGAGCAATAAAGCTTCCAAGTACCTTGGGCTTTTTGAAATAGGCAATATACTTGATTCTCTTGCTTATGTCTTTTTCACCATTCTGCATAGAAGTGGTGCAGGGGAGATAGTTATTTCGATTCAGGGCAGTTTTTAGAAGTACGGAGGCATAGGTCTTTCTGTCAGAGTAGACTTCTAATACCCTGTAGTCACATAAAATCTCCATATCTCTTCTGAAGACCTTGAAACAGATCCACATTATAGGATTATACCAATAGATACAAAGCAACAATGTACTAAGTACACTCCACAGGATATCCTTGTGCTTATAGTGCATGAGCTCGTGCATGAATACACTTTTCAGCTCCTGCTCAGTGTATCCTTCAGGCAAGATTATCTCAGGCTTAAATAATCCCTTTAACAATGGGGTATCTCCACCTATTCTGATTTTGATATCAGAGCTTATACCCAACTCTTTTTTACATTCTTCCAATACTGCATATACTGATGGATCTTCTGCAGGTATAAATCTTCTTGTCTTTTTGTGATATAACAGGTAAACCAAGGTACTGTAGGATAACATGATTAATGAACCGGTGCTCCATATCAGCAGAACATTATCCATAAGGGTTTTGCTGAAGGTGATTTGCTTATTTTGCTCTCCGATTACCACCTGTCCAGTAACGTAGGCTTCATTTTTCTGTAGGGTATTTTCTATGGGACCAATTGTTGACTTTTTGACAACTTCTATTTTTTTAACCTGTGGTACAGTATTTAGAACACTTACCCTACTTTCAGGCAGTACCGGTACCAAAAGTCTTAAGGCCAGTATGATCCAAAGCGCGAATTGCCATTTGGGAGAAATTCTAGTCTTTAGCAGGTTCTTAATCCCTAAGATTATTAAGGCTGTTATAGAAGTAGCAACAGATATATTTATAAGAGTCTCCATGCTATCACTGATCTCCTTCCATATTTTCAATTATCTTTTTTAGTTCAGCAACTTCCTCTTTTGATAGGGTCTCCTGCTTTGCCAAGGTAGCCACCATAGTAGATATTGAACCGCCAAAAACTCTCTTGAGAAAGCTCCTGGTCTCTTCCAGCTTACATTCTTTTTCAGGAGCAAGTGCGTAGTATTTAAAGTTTGACGTTGAGGACTTATCCGCACCTATTGCTCCTTTTTCCATAAGCCTTGTTACCATTGTCCTTATGGTAGTATAGCTCCATTTTGTGTCTTTTAGCTCCTCTGAAATCTGCTTTAGGGTTAAACTGTCATTTTTCCATAAGCACTCCATAACCTTCCATTCTGCTTCACTTATGTTATATTTACTCATTATATCCACCTCTGATTACAAATGTAGTTGCGATATGATTTTAGTTTACACTTGTAGTCAAGAAATGTCAATGGATAATTTGAAAAAGAATATGCAAATAAAATAATATATTCCATGTTAAATAATTTTAGGAAATGTTATCATAAAAGTTAGAGGTGAAGAATATGAAGATTAGATTTGATTTGTTTCCGCAGGGCAAAACTAAAGCTCTGACCATGAGCTACGATGACGGACAGATTTTTGACAGAAAGCTTGTAAACATTTTTAACAAGTATGGAATAAAGGGTACCTTCCATTTGAATTCCGGTACTTTCGGCAGAGAACCCTTTATCAACGCCGAGGAAGTGGCAGAACTTTATAAAGGACATGAAGTGTCAGTTCATACAGTGACTCATCCTTTTTTAGACTGCATTCCTGTGGAGGAAGTAGTGAAGGAAATAATTGAAGACAGAAAGAACCTTGAGACTTTGGTAGGTTATCCTATAAAAGGCATGTCCTATCCGTTTGGGGGTTTTAATGACAAAATAGTAGAAACCCTTAAGATTTTGGGAATGGAATATTCCAGAACGGTGATTTCACATCATGACTTCAGAATGCCGGAAAACTTTTTAACATGGCCTGCTACCTGCCATCATAGTGATAATCTTATTGAAACAGGCAAGAGGTTTTTGGAATATGACTATAAGGGAAAGCTAAAATTAATGTATGTTTGGGGCCATAGTTTTGAGTTTGACAGAGAGAACAATTGGGACTTAATTGAGGAGTTCTGCAGGCTCATGTCCGGCAGGGAAGACATATGGTATGCCACAAACATAGAGATAGTGAGATATGTTAAAGCCTTAAGGTCCTTGGAATTTTCAGCAAATGGAGAAATTGTCTATAATCCAAGTGCCATATCTGTATGGATAAATGTTGATGACAGAAGCGTAGAAATCAAAGGCGGAGAGATTATCAGATTATAGTCATTCACAGCTTCCCGGGAAAAGCCACTTAAATTGTCCATTGTCAATTAGAAAGGAAGGTAGGGTTATGCAAAAGATTCAATCATTAGCAGAGACTTATAAGAATTATTTCAAAATCGGTGCGGCAGTAACTGTAGAAGATTTACAGGGCCTGCATGGAGACCTGCTTAAAAGACATTTTAACAGTATCACTGCTGAAAATGCCATGAAGTTTGGAGAGATTCATCCTAAAGAGGACTGGTATGACTTTGAAAAGGCTGACAAGATGAAAGAATTTGCCCTTAATAATAATATGAAGATGAGAGGACATACCTTTGTATGGCACAATCAAACTTCTGACTGGGTATTTTTAGATAAGAACGGAAGAGAAGCCTCTAGGGAGTTAGTGCTGGAAAGATTAAAAGAACATGTAAAGGTTGTTTGTAATCGTTATAAGGACGTAGTATATGCCTGGGATGTAGTAAATGAGGCCATAGAAGATAAGTTAAATGAGCAGTACAGGGACACAAAATGGAGGAGAATTCTAGGGGAGGACTACATTAAGACCGTCTTTGAAATCGTAAAGGCAGAGGACAGTGAAGCTGCTCTTATCTATAATGACTACAACAATGAGATTCCCTATAAGATGGAAAAGACCTATAAGATGTTAAAGGAGTTAGTGGAAAAGGGAACCCCAATGGATGGGGTAGGCCTCCAGGCCCATTGGAATATTTGGGACAGAAATCTCATCGGTAATTTAAGAAAGGCCATAGAACGCTATGCATCCCTGGGACTTCAAATTCAGATAACAGAGATGGATGTATCTATGTTTGAATTTGAAGATAGGAGAAAGGATCTGGTTGAACCTACATCAGAAATGTTGTATCTCCAGGAAATGGTATATGATAATATATTCTCTGTCTTCAGAGAGTATAAGGATGTCATTACTTCAGTGACCTTCTGGGGAGTAAGTGACAAGTATACCTGGAAGGACAATTTCCCGGTTCCCGGTAGAAAAGATTGGCCGCTGATTTTTGACGTTAAGAGTCAGCCTAAAGCTTCCTTTAATAGGATAGTGGATTTTTAGCAGGTAGTTTATAGAAAATACTTATCACTGAAGACGCTTAATACGCTTAATACGCGGAATAATGCGGAAGGGATGTTATTTTTTTATTTTATTGTTTTGCCATTTTCTTATTAAGGGCGCCAGACTCTATAAAAAAGAGCTGACGCTCTTTTTTTAGCGACAGCCCCTGTATATTTTGGTATCTATTAATTTAGTATGCTTTCTACGGTTCCTGGGGTTAACACACCTTCACCACCAAGAACTTTAACCTTACTGACTTTTGATATAACTGACTTTACAAAAGTCCTCTGAGAAGTTATATCCTTACTGTTTACCAGTATTATAGGTGCTTTCTCTCTGCCAGCCAAAGCTGATCCGCAGATTGCATCAGGATAATTGCTTCCAGTAGCAAGGTGAATAGTTGAGAAATCATATTCTGCAGCAAACTTTTCCAAAACTGCTGAATTTGTAGCATATCTGTCGGTGCCTGCTATTCTTTCTGCTTTTGCTATACCTTTAACAGCAGCTTCTGAAATTACTCCGGTACCACCAATTACATAAACCCTGCTGTTGTTATCCTTTATGAATTTTGCAGCTTCAGCAGTTAATTGGTTGCCAGCAGTAAGAAGGATTGGGCTTCCGGTGGCTGCTGCATAAGAAGATATTGAAAGTGCATCTGCATAGTCCTTGCCTGTAGCCAGGAATACTTGTTTCTTAACAGGCATCCTATTAGCGATTGCAAGGGCAGTAGCATATCTGTCGTTTCCGCTTATTCTTTCTACAGTAATGCCCATTGCCTTAATTGTATTTTCTACTTCTGTAGATATAGCTCCTAAACCGCCAATGATATATACCTTCTTAGCAGCTAATCTAATTATTTCGGCCTCTGCGTTTGCATCAAGAGCCTTAGATGAAGTCAGAAGTACCGGTGCATTTAACTGCTTAGCAAATGGTGCTGCTGTCAATGCGTCAGCAAAATCATCGCCTCTTACAAGAACTACATTGTCAGCAGTAGTCCATCCTAACTGTGAAATTTTGATACTTGTTTCGTATCTGTTTGCACCGCCAAGACGTACTATAGCCTTTTCAGTTGGTGTATTAACATCTCCACCGCCTGTACCAGGTTCAGTTCCACCGCCTGTGCCAGGTTCAGTTCCACCGCCTGTACCAGGTTGAGTCCCACCGCCTGTACCAGGTTGAGTCCCACCGCCTGTGCCAGGTTCAGTTCCACCGCCTGTGCCAGGTTCAGTTTGATTAGCTACAAGCTGTAAGTTTCCCAAGCCTGAAGTACTTGACCAGGAATTACCGGATGGGTCACACCAAGTAACTACACTTACTCTTGAACCGCTGTCATCTGCATTGTTAACTTGCAGATCAAAGCCTATAATAGTTCCGGCCTTAGGAGTTATAGCTGAAAGTGGTACAGCAGCTTCAACTATATATCCCTTATCAGTTATTTTCGTAGCGGACCTAAAGCCTTCCAGTGGTCCTGTGCTACCAAAGCTTTGCTGATTGTCATAGTTTACTCTGAGCTGGTAATCATCAGCTTCGTAATAAGCTGTCTTATTATTATTTTGATCCAAGAAAATCTCTATGGAATCCTGTTCATAATCATTTACATTTGCTTTATTTAGATGATCATCTTTAACCTCTGCTAATACATACAGCTCATTTTCATTCCACAGAGTTCTGAACTTGGCTGTTGCTCCAGAGTTACCTTGAACCCAAGTATTAGTTTCCAAGCTAGTTGCCTTATTCCATACAGAATCTATAGTTCCGTCTATAGTTGGAGTACCATATGCAGCGTTAGCCAGTAATGAAGGACCGGATAGAACTAAGTCACCAAAGTAAGCTGTATTTGTATCTTGTCTATTAGCGTAGTCATTCCATACTGCCTGTGAATCTACATTTCCGCTTCCCTTATCATCATTAACCCTGATATCAAAGCCAATAGTTTTTCCTAATTCCGGTGAATAGTCGGCAATAGGTATTACCTTATATACGGTATATCCATTAGCATCACGGCTGCATTCATCACGTTTAACATTTATATGTTCGTCATCTGACTGATAGCTGGTAGATCTATCTCCTTTTTTATCTATATATATATCTACACTATCCTTACTGTCAGGAGTAGCATCACTTATATATGCTTTTATATAAAGATTTTGGCTGTCCCACATTGTCTGAACCTTTGCAGAAGCACCGTCTAGTCCAGAGGCAAAGATGTTAGCTGAAATAGGTTGGATTGTAGACCAGATAACGTCATCTGCATTTTTAGGACTTCCTTCTGCTGATTTTGCACTTTGTCTATCGATGTTAGCTTCTGAAGGATCTACAATAGCCCAGTATGCATCTTTAGCTTGAAGCCGTTTGTCAAATAACAATGGCACTTTATCGCCTCTCCAAGAATCTGCATCTGTTACTCCCCATATCATTACTACATCGATATAGTCTTTTGTCTTTATAAAATCGAAGAATTGCTTGTACATTCTTGCTTGCTTAGCGTAGCTAGCGCTAGTTATTGGAGAATCTTCTATAGTAAGATCCAGTTCTGTAATCTGAATTTCAAGACCCAGTTCGGCTAACTTTTCTATAGAGGCTTTAACAGCATCCATGGAAGTATTTGTACTCATGTGCATCTGCATACCTATAGCATCGATAGGAGTACCAGCCTCAAGTAATTTCTTTACTACCTGATAGAATTTTTCGGTTTTTGCACCGTTGTTTTCTATATTGTAGTCATTGATAACAAGCTTCATGTCCGGATCTGCTGCCCGGGCAGCCTCAAAGGCTACTTTGATATAATCGGGACCGGCAATCTGATACCATTTGGAGTTTCTATAGTTGCCGTCATCACCGATTACTTCATTAACAACATCCCAGTAAATAATAGGATTGTTCTCACCGTACTTCTCTTTGAAATGCTTTAATACTGTTGTTATATGGGTTCTTTCCCTTTCCAGCAGCAGTTCTTTTGAAGCAGGCTTGGATGGATCATCAGGATCCTGGAAGAACCAATCAGGTATCTGTGAATGCCAAACTAAGGTATGACCTCTCATAGACATATTGTTTGCTATGGCATAATCTACAATTTTATCGGCATATTCAAAGGTAAAGTTGCCTTCTGTTCCTTGAAGTGCATCCGGCTTCATATGATTACCGGGAACTATCATTGCATAATGCTTTCTAACAAGCTGTTCTGATAAGCTGCCTGCTGCAATGGTTTCAGGTACTACTGCACCGCCTATGGTGAAGTAATCTTTAAATACATCCTTTAAAGAAGGAATGTCTGTCTGAACTGGTAGTGGACCACTTCCGCCAATTTCAACCACTGATACATCATCAACATAAAACTCCAAGTTCCCATTGGAAGATTCAACGTATAGATCCAATTGAGTCATGGCAGGGGTTGCATCCAATAAGGACATTTCTGTGTCGATAGTAGTCCAATAGCTATCGCTGATACCTACATTGGATTTTAAATTGATCCAGGATTGAGCACCGTCTATAGTCCTCTCAGTTGTAACGGAAACGGTTTTTAGACCGGATTGTCCCGGTACAGCTTTTACCTTAAGTGAAACAGTGTAGGTACTGCCCAAATTAATTTTATCTATCAGGGAGACAGCAGGTCCGTTCCAGTTCTGAGTTCTTCCGGTAACCTTAAGACTGTACTCTCCGCTGGCAGCATCTTCTTTGGTGGCTTCAATCTGTGCTGTTCCTCTTCCATACCAACCGTCAGTAGTTCCATCCTCAAAGTTGGGATTAGATACTATATTGGTTCCAGCAGGAGGAGCATTTGGATTCCTGGGCACGGTTCCGCCATTATCTACCTTGCGGCCCGTTATAACTACATCGTCAACATAAAACTCCAATGCAGCATTTGGTGCTTCTACATATAGTGCCAGTGTAGTATAAGCATCATAGGCCGGGGTATAGGTACCTGTAATGGTTGTCCAAGATTCTTCGTTCACTGTGTTTTGGTAGGCTATAGTGTCATAGCTGTCAGAAGTTGCTGTGCTTTCTCTTCTAAGCATTGTCACTGTTATAAGCTGATTCGTATTTTCTGCCTGCTCTTCGGCCTGGCCTGGTACAACTCTTACCTTTAAAGATAAGTTATAGGTTGCACCTTTTAAGAGCTTTCC